>JBJHBD010000046.1:0-21370 GCA_050485305.1 Gemmatimonadota bacterium | reverse complement strand
ACCCCGGTCCACTTCCTGATGGGCACCATCCCACGTCAGGGTTTTGGATGGGCCCTCGTCCCCGTCAGCCCCCTACCTGAAAACTTGCGCTCACCACATCCCGGACATCGTCCTGCTCCAGCCGGAAGAGAATGGTCCGGAATCGGTATTCGCCGGCGGAGAGGGCGCTGTGAAGGTGGGTGTCATAGCGGTGGCTCTCTCCCGAGGAGAGGAGGAAGAGCTGGAGGGTGCAGGCTCGCTCGTCGTCCAGCATCTCCCACTGGTCACCGGACCGGCGCTCCACCGCGTGAACGCAGAGGTTGAACCCCACGGTCTCGGCTCCGTTGTTTTCCAGAATCAGCGCCACGGGGGCCCCGGCCGTCCAACTCTCCGCTTCTGCCCGGAGCGTCACCTCTCCGCCGGAGGCGAGGGCGTTCCCCAGCCGGAAGTCGGGTTCCTGTACGGGTGGTGGTTGGGTGGCGGATTCCGCGCAGGCAACGGTGGCACCCAGGAAGAGCAATACGGGGAGGGATTTTGTTACGGATCGAAGCTTCATGGTTCCTCACGGGTTCAGGTTTCTTCGGGCAAATCGAATGCTCGTCGAGGAGCGAGCATTCGGGGAAAAACGGGCGAAGGGCGAGGAACGTGACAGGACTCGTTTCCCCCTCATCCAATCTGGCGCCCAGCTTCCCTGAGCGCGCCGGAACACACACCGGGGGGGTTGACATGGGAAAACCGATCCCGTTACCGTCGCGATCATGAGTGACTTCGCCTCCCGCCCAGCGCTCGTCGGCCTTGCCGGCGCAACCCCCCTCCTCGCGAGGGGGTCCGGGCGGAGTGCGTCTTCCGGGTTCGCTTCGGTGCCCACCTCCCTCTTCATGGCCACCCCGGTCTGCTGCTGCATGATGTGCTGCTGCATGTGTGATGCAGCCGCCGCCGGGGACGAGGATGGTACATAGCGCGTAGCGAAAGACCCTCTCGAATCGAACCGGCTGCGGCTTCCCAAGCTGCGGCCGGTTTTTTTTGTGCCCACCCCCCGACGAGCACTCCCATGACGACAGGACAAGCGGTGACATCGACACCTTTGACCCCTCCGGTGCCGGAGGCGTGGAATCGATCGCCGGCGGACGCATCTCCCCGGGAAATCCTCCGGTGGGCCGTGCAGACATTCCCCTCCGGCGAGCTCGTCCTCTCCACCTCCTTCGGTGTGGGTGGGATCGTCCTCATCCACCTCCTCCAGGAAGAGGGGATCCGGCTCCCGGTGATTTTCGTGGATACCCTGCACCACTTCCCGGAGACGGTGGAGCTCGCCGAGGTCGTGCGCCGGCGGTTTGACCTCGACCTCCGTGTGGTGAAGCCCGCTCCGGATCTGGCCGCCTTCGAGGCCACGCATGGCGCACGCCTCTGGGAGCGCGACGTGGACCGCTTTCACCGGATCACGAAGGTGGACCCCATGGCGGAGGCCCTTTCCGGGAGTGTCGGATGGATCACCGCGCGACGACGGGATCAGTCCGAGACGCGTGCCCGTCTCCCACTGGTGGAGCCGGGCCGGACCGGTGGGAGGACAAAAATCAATCCTCTCGCCTTCCGCACCGAAAAGGAGATCTGGGCCCTCGTTCGAGCTCACGATCTCCCCTACAACCCACTCCACGACCAGCGCTATCGGAGCATCGGCGATGCTCCCCTTACCGTCCCCGTAGACCAGGACGAAGACGAACGTGCCGGACGATGGCGAGGATCCGAGCGAACGGAGTGTGGACTCCACCTCCGACTCTGATCCACGGATCACGCCCCTGAAGGCGCTACCCCGCCGGATCGGATGGGTCCGGCTCCCACCCCCCTCACCTGAAACGAGGAAAGCTGATGTCCGACTACGCAAACCCCGACGCCCTGGCCGACACGGGTTGGTTGGCCGAGCACCTGAACGACCCCCGGATCGTGGTGGTCGAGGTGGATGAGGACACGAGCCTCTACCACCGCGGGCACATCCCCGGAGCGCGGCTCTGGGACTGGAATGCCGATCTTCACGACGGAGTGCGGCGCGACTACGTCGACCAGGAGCGGCTGAGCGACCTCCTGGCCCGAACCGGAGTGGATGATGGGAGCACGGTGGTACTCTACGGAGGGAACAACAACTGGTTCGCCTCCTACGCATACTGGCTCCTCAAGTACCGCGGATTCGACCGGGTCCGCCTCCTGAACGGAGGGCGGAAGCGCTGGGAGTTGGAGGGACGCCCCACCACCACCGATGTGACGGCGGTAAGCGCCACCAACTTCCGGCTCACCGGGGCGGAGCGCCCCGAACTTCGGGTGCTTCGGCACGAGGTGCTGAAGCGGCTCGACCAGGCGGTCTTCATCGACGTCCGGTCCCCCGAAGAGTACAGCGGTGAGAAGCTGGCCCCGGATCACCTTCCTCAGGAGCAACCCTACGTGGGGGGGCACATCCCCGGAGCCCTCAACATCCCCTGGGCCAAGGCCGCCAACGAGGATGGGACCTTCAGAAGCGCCGCGGAGCTTCGCGCGCTCTACGAAGAGGCCGGTGTCCGTCCGGATGGGGAGACCATCACCTACTGCCGAATCGGAGAACGGGCGAGCCACACCTGGTTCCTCCTCACCGAACTCCTGGGGCATGAGCGCGTCCGGAACTATGACGGCTCCTGGACCGAGTACGGCTCCCTCGTAGGCGTTCCGGTGGAGCGGGGAGCGTACGCAGGATGAGCCGCCCCGACGCCCCCGCACCTCGATTCGACACGCAGCAGGTTCACGCCGGGCAGGAGGCTCCCGACCTTCTCTCGGGTGCCCGAGCCGTCCCCATCTACGCCACCAGCAGCTACGTCTTCCGCGATGCGGATCATGCCGCCGCCGTCTTTGGCGGTGAGGTGGAGGGGTATCAGTACGCTCGGATGCACAACCCCACGGTGGACGCCTTCGTGCGGCGGGTCGTGGAGTTGGAGGGAGGTGCGGGAGGCGTCGGGTTTTCCTCAGGGCAGGCCGCGACCACCGCGGCCCTCCTGGCTCTCGCGGAGCCGGGGAAACACATCGTCTTCTCCCGGGAGCTCTTCGGAGGGACCTTCGCGGTGGCCCGAAAGATCCTCGCGCCGTGGGGGTGTGAATGGGACGCGGTCCCCCCCACCGTCGAGGCGGTGGAAGCCACGCTTCGCCCCGAAACGGTGGCCGTCTGGGTGGAGAGCATCGCCAACCCCAACTGCAATGTGCCGGATCTGAGCGCCCTCGCGGCGCTCTGCCGGGAACGGCGCATCCCCTTCGTGGTGGACAACACCTGGGGGTGCTCCGGGTACCTGTGCCGTCCCATCGATGTGGGTGCGGATCTCGTACTCCACTCGGCCACCAAGTGGATCGGGGGGCACGGCACCTTTGTCGGCGGTGTCCTGGTGGATGCGGGGCGATTCAACTGGGATCACCCGAACTTCCCCGCCTTTTCGCGCCTCGACCCGCGCGGGCGAAGCTATCTATCCAGGGCGGGAGCGCTCGCCTTCCGGCTCCGGGCCTGGGATCTGGGGCTCGTGACCATGGGGATGACGCTCTCTCCCCACGCCGCGTTCCTGGGCCTTCAGGGGCTGGAGACCCTCTCTCTCCGGGTCCGGCGTCAATCCGATTCGGCCCTCCGTCTGGCGCGGCGGTTGGAGGGTCACCCGGCCATTCGACGGGTCTTCTACCCCGGACTGGAGAGCCACCCCTGCCATGAGGTAGCCTGCCGGACCCTGAAGAATGGGTTTGGTGGGGTCTTCAGCTTCGAAACCCACGACCCGTTGGCCGCCCGCCGCTTTGTGGAACGGGTGCAGATCGCCTCCCACCTGGCGAACATCGGTGACGCCAAGACCGTGGTCATCCTTCCATGGGACACGACCCACGCATCGCTGGACGAGGAGTCGCGGAGGAAGGGGAGCGTCTCTCCCGAACTCGTCCGGGTGAGTGTGGGGGTAGAGGACCCGGAAGACCTCCTGGCCGATCTCCTTCAGGCGCTCGAACTCCCATCCTCCGAGGAGGTGCGCGCATGAGCGGCCCGGCTGAGAAGGAGGGAGCAGGGCTCGAGGCAGGGGATGCCCGGATCCGCTCCCTCCCGGACGAATCCGGTGGAGTGGGAGTGCCATTCGGGGTGCCGGAGGCAGGGGAGCCCCCGGCAGCACTCCCGTACCGCCACGTCGATCCGGGCGTCGTTCAGCTCCGGGAGGGATTCGAAGATCCCCGTCTGTCGGGACACCGCCTCGTGGAAGGTGGAAGGAGGGCGATTCTTCGTCCTGCGAAGGTGCCACTGAACGGCGGCACCCGGATAGAAGTGAGTGAGGGCTTCCCACAGCTCGTGAGGGGTGAGGGGGAGGGTGCGCCACCCCCGGCGGAGGTCCGCCGCGGTGCGGATGGGACGATGCGCACCGCCCTCGGCTCGGGCGATGACCGCCTCCCACTCCGCAGGGGTCCGGAGAAGGCGGAGTTCGGTGGGGTCGGCCCCCTCGTCGGCGCGGTGGTGGAGGAGGTAGCGGGCGTCGTGATGAGGGCGGATCCGAAGCTGGAGGAAGCTCCGCCCATCCTCCCCTCCTTCGGCGAGCCAGGTCAGGAAGGCGGCGCGGGCCGCCGGCGCCGGTCGGTGGGAGACCGCCCCTTCTCCCTGGACCCCGTTCGGCAAGGGGCGGTCGGAGGGCGTTTCCCCGGCGGTCCGCGCCATGGAAAGGAGGAGGGAAGTCATCTCCGGATGGGTCCCCACCGCTCGGGTGTACCGGAGTTCCTTCCCCCCCACCTCTCCCCCGCCCCCTTCCAGTCCGAGCGATCCGGGGAGGGTCGTCCCGGCGTGCCACCCTTCGGAGATGAAGAAGGGAACCACCACCACCCGGGAGGTGGGGAGGCGCTCCACCACCTCGGTAACCCCGGGATCCTCGTCCAGGAAGGCGAAGGCCATGGGACCCCACGGCCACCGGGAGGCCAGGCGCTCCACCCACTCCCGGGTGGTTCGTCCGGACTCGGGGTGACGATGAGTTCCGTGCCCCACCAGGAGGAGGGCCACATCGTCCTTCCCGTCCTCACCGCCCGAGGGTCGGGAGGCGATGGTCTCGAACGCCCCTCGGCGCGCCTCTTCGGCGCGGTGGAGGATGATGTCGCCCATGGTGGGGTGGACCCCCACCGGATCCAGGAGGCGAACTCCCGAGGGCGCCCCCAGGCCCTCCGACCCCATGAGCCCCAGCTCCCTCGGCACCACCTGGGAGACGAAGTACCCGGTGCTGGTGAAGACCGGAATGACGAGCACCTCCGGCGATTCCATGGTGGCAAGGGCTTCGTGGAGGTGGAGGTCCTCCTTCCAGAAGGCGGCACGGACCTCCCCGAAGGCGGAGTGCCCGGACAGGGCCAGCGCGAGATCCCGCACCGGTCGGGAGGAGTGGGGGCTCAGGTGGGATCCGTGCCCCAGGAGGAGGAGACCGGGTGGAGACCGCATTACAGGATTCGTTCCACGATGGAAGGGGAGGAGAGAGTGGCGAGGGAAGGAGTGGGAACGGTCTATCTGGTAGGGGCCGGACCCGGTGACCCGGGGCTCCTGACCCTTCGGGGTGCCGAACTGCTTCGCCTGGCGGGAGCGGTAGCCTTTGACGCTCTGGTGAACCCGGAACTCCTTCGCCTCGTTCCACCGGGAGCCGAGTGCCTCCCCGTGGGACGACGGGCCGGGGTGGGATCGCGCTCCCAGGAATCGGTGAACCGGCTCCTCGTCGAGCTGGCCCATCGGCATGAGGTGGTAGTGCGCCTCAAGGGGGGGGACCCCTTCGTGTTCGGTCGCGGGGGAGAGGAAGCCCTCGCCCTCCAGGACGCCGGCGTCCCCTTTCAGGTGGTGCCGGGGATCACGGCGGCCCTTGGTGCCGCCGCCTCCGCCGGGATCCCCCTGACCCATCGGGGCGTGGCGTCCAGGGTCACCTTCCTGACGGGCCATCGGGCTACCGACGGTCACCTTTCGGCGCCTGCGTCGCTCCCCGAAGGTCGGTCGTCACCCACCGATCCGGAGACGGTAGTGATCTACATGGGGCTCGGGCGACTGGACGGGATCGTGGAGGAACTCGTCCGGGAGGGGCGCTCCAGGGCCACCCCTGCCGCAGTCATCGAGCGCGGCACCCTCCCCGATGAGCGGGTGCTCATCGACACCCTCGGCACCATCGCCCCTCGTGCTCGCGCTGCGAAGCTCCGGGGTCCGGCTCTCATCGTGGTGGGAGAGGTGGTCACGGTTCTGCGCCGGGACGCCGCCGCGAAGGTCTCCCACGCTCTCATACGGTGGGCACCCTCCCTCCCGCCTGGGAGAGAGGGGCGTTCGAACGCCGTCCCCGTTGCCGGAGGTGTGTCATGAGACCCCCTCTCCCCCCCCACCTCCTCCGGCTGGAGAGTGAATCCATCTGGATCATTCGGGAGGTGGCCGCCTGGTTCAGGAATCCGGTCCTCCTCTTTTCGGGAGGAAAGGACTCCATCGTCCTGACCTGGCTGGCCAGAAAGGCCTTCCATCCGGAGAGAATCCCCTGCCCTCTCCTTCACATCGACACCGGGCACAACTTCCCCGAAACGCTGGCCTTTCGCGATCGGTTCGTGGAGGAGCTGGGGCTCGAACTCATCGTCCGATCGGTGCAGAGCTCCATCGACCAGGGGCGGGTCCGGGAGGAGGAGGGGGAGGACGGAAGCCGGAACGCCCTTCAGACGGTGACCCTCCTGGACGCGCTCCGGGAGCTGGAGGTGGACGCCGCACTGGGAGGGGCCCGAAGGGACGAGGAGAAGGCTCGAGCCAAGGAGCGCGTCTTCTCCCATCGGGACCGATTCGGACAATGGGATCCGAAAAATCAGCGCCCGGAGCTGTGGGGACTCTACAACGGGGAGAGGCTCCCAGGGGAGCACTTCCGGATTTTCCCCCTCTCCGATTGGACGGAACTCGACATCTGGGAATACATCCGACGAGAGGAAATCCCTGTTCCCGAGTTGTATCTGGCGCACCCCCGGGAGGTAGTCCTGCACAACGGGGTCCTCCTGGCGAAGAACCCGTATGCCCGCGCCATGGCGGTGGAGGACGCGGGGGTGCGGCGCGTTCGCTTCCGCACCATCGGAGACCTCACCTGCACGGGAGCCATCGAGTCGGACGCCGATTCGCTGGAGGCCGTCATCCGGGAGACCCGGACCCTTCGCCTCTCCGAGCGGGGAGGGCGGACCGATGACCGCCGATCGGAGGCAGCCATGGAAGACCGGAAGCGGGTGGGGTACTTCTGATGGACACCTCTCTCGCGGAAACCGCCGTGGACACCCTCCGCTTCACGACGGCGGGAAGCGTGGATGACGGAAAGAGCACCCTGATCGGACGGCTCCTCCACGACACCAGGTCGATATTTGACGATCAGTGGGAGCAGATTGCCCGTGCCGGTCGGCGCCACGGGGAGTCGGACCCCGATCTGGCACTCATCACCGACGGACTTCGGGCGGAGCGGGAGCAGAAGATCACCATCGATGTGGCCTATCGATACTTCACCACCTCCCGGCGCCGCTTCATCATTGCCGACACCCCCGGGCACCTCCAGTACACCAGGAACATGGTAACGGGTGCCTCCACCGCAGACCTGGCCGTCATCCTCGTGGACGTGGAGCGGGGGGTTGTCACCCAGTCGAAGCGGCACGCCTTCCTGTCGGCCCTGCTGGGGATCCCATCGCTTGTGGTGGCGGTGAACAAGATGGATCGGGTGAATTTCGCCGAGGAACCCTTTTCCCGGATCCGGTCCGAGTTCGCCTCCTTTGCCGGCAAGCTGGAGGGCGTGCGGGAGATCTCGTACGTCCCCCTTTCGGCGCTCCGCGGCGACAACGTGGTTTCCCGGTCCCGGAGGATGCCGTGGTACGAGGGGGAAACACTTCTCGAGCGCCTGGAATCCGCGAAGGCGGGGGTGCGGCTGAATCGGGAGGAGTTTCGATTCCCGGTGCAGCTCGTACTCCGTCCTCATCAGGAGTTTCGCGGATACGCCGGGACGGTCGCTTCGGGGTTCGTGGAGCCGGGAACCCGGGTGTCCGTCCTCCCCTCCGGTGAAGAAACCACCATCCGGACCATCGAGACCTTCCATGGCCCCGTCTCTCGGGCCGAAGCGGGAGATGCGGTGGTCCTCACCACCGAGGAGGAGGTGGACATCGCCCGCGGTACCATCCTTGCCGGGTTGGACTCCCCCCCTCTGGTAGGCACCTCTCTCGTCACCGATCTGTGCTGGATGAGTCGGGACCCGCTGGACCCCGGCCGTACCTACACCATGCTTCAGACCACCCGACGAATCTCCGTGCGCCTGGGCGGGATCGACCATCGGGTCGATGTGGACACCCTTCACCGCACCCCCGCCGAGACCTTTCGGTTGAATGAGCTGGGGCGTGCCCGATTGACCGCCACCTCACCCGCCGTCTTCGACCCGTATTCCCGGAACGTGGCGACGGGGAGCTTCGTCCTGGTGGACCCCGTCACGAAGGGGACCGTCGCGGCCGGGATGCTTCGCGGACTCACCCCCGTCGTGGGAGAGGGCCCCCCTCCGGCACCCACCTCACCCGACGTGACCTGGGAAGCCCCCGCCATCCCGCTCGCAGATCGGGAGAGGGAGAATGGACACCACGCCGCGGTGGTCTGGTTCACCGGAGTTCCGGCCGCCGGGAAGACCTCCATCGCCCAGCGGGTGGAAGAGCTCCTCTTCCGGCGCCGCGTCCGGACAGTGGTCCTCGACGGAGATCGTCTTCGGCATGGCCTCTCCGGAGATCTCGGATTCAGCGACGCCGACCGCTCGGAAAACCTGCGTCGAGCCGGATTTGTGGCTCGAACCTTCTACGATCATGGAGAAGTGGTCCTGTGCGCCTTCGTGTCGCCACGGAGGGTGGATCGGAGGCGAGTGCGCGAACTCTTCCCGCAGAACCGCTTCTTCGAGGTCCATGTCCACGCTCCCCCCGAGGTGGTGCGGGACCGGGACCCCAAGGGGCTCTACTTCCGCGAAGGAAAGGGAGAGACGGCACCCCTCCCCGGAAGCCGGGGAAGCTACGAACCGCCGGAGGTCCCGGATCTCGAGTTGGACACATCGCTCCTTTCCCTGGATGGGAGCGGGAGTGAGGTGCTCCGACTTCTCGAGGAAGCCGGGATCATTCCGCGCCTGGATGACAGGAAGGAGAAGAGGTGATGTCAACGTCAGTCGAGGATCGTCCGCCCCTCCCGTCCGGCGGGGCCCTGGACACCGTGGTGCTCCCCTCCGGACTTCACCTGGAGCGAGACGCCGCCATCGCTCCATGCCGGATCGGGATCGAATGGGTGGGGAACCCGGCAGGTCCCACTATCGTCGCCCTGGGAGGGATCTCCGCCGACGGGCATGTGTGCTCCCACGAAGCTCGCCCTGAACCGGGGTGGTGGGAGCCCATGGTGGGGCCGGATCGCCCCCTGGACACGAATCGCCTCCGCGTCGTCGGGATGGACTGGGTCGGAGGGCCGGGACGGTCCTCCTCTCCGCCCCGCCCGGGGACGCCCAACGGCATCCCTGCCGTCACCACCGGCGATCAGGCAGCCGCCCTCGCCGCGGCGCTCGACGCCCAGGGTGTCGACCGGGTGGAAGCGGTAATCGGGGCGTCGTACGGCGCCATGGCCGCCCTCGCCTTCGGAGCCCGGTACCCCGAACGGGTGGGGCGGATCATCGCCATCAGCGGCGCCCATGAGAGCCACCCCATGGCCACGGCGCTCAGGGCACTCCAGCGGAGAATCGTCCTTCTCGCACAGGAATTGGGAGGGTCGGAGCAGGGGCTCGTCCTGGCCCGTGCCCTCGCCATGACCACCTACCGGACCGTCGACGAATTCCGGGAGCGTTTCCCCATGACCCCCTCCCACCTCGAAGGTCGGTACCGCTTCCCCGTGGAGTCGTATCTGGAGGAGCAGGGGCGCCGGTTCGCCGCGCGCTTCGACCCGCACCACTTCCTGGTTCTGGCCCAGTCGTTGGATCTGCATCGCGTGGATCCGGTGGAGATCCGGGTCCCCACCACCCTCCTCGCAGTGGAAGAGGACACCCTCGTCCCCCTCTGGCAGATGAGAGAGCTGGCCGAGAGGATCGGAGATCGGTGCGAGCTGGTGGCCATCCGCTCCCGCTGCGGGCACGACGCCTTCCTCGTGGAGGTGGAGGCCGTCGGAGAGATTCTCAGGCGATCGATCTCGTCTCCCACCTTGGTGGCAGGGAGCCGTGCTCATGTTCGGTGACGGACCCACCTCGGGCGCACTCCTCGCCCCTCCCGGCCCCCTCTCACCGGAGCGAGCGGAACAGCTCCGGTCGTTGGTGACCGAGCTCACCTCCGAGCAGGCGCTCTGGCTCAGCGGGTACCTGGCGGCGGTGGCCGAGCGGGGAGGCGGGGAGGCAACCCCTCCTCCCACATCGGCGGGGAATGGGTTGCGACCCCTCCTCATCCTCTTCGGGACGGAGACGGGGAACGCGGCGCGGGTGGCCGAGCGGCTCGTCGAGCGCGCCGGAAGCCAGGGTGTCCCGGCCCGAGCCGTGGACATGGCCGACTTCCCGGTCCGGAAGCTCCGGGATGAACCCCGACTCCTCCTCATCTCCTCCACCCATGGCGAGGGCACCCCTCCCGAATCTGCGCGCTCCTTCTTCGACTTCCTCCTCGGCGGGAAGGCCCCCCGGATGGAGGGGGTGGAGTATGCCGTCCTCGCCCTCGGGGATTCGAGCTATCTGGAATTCTGCCGCGCCGGGATCCTCCTGGACGAACGGATGGAGGCGCTGGGCGCCACCCGGGTGGTCGATCGGGTGGAGTGCGATGTGGACTTCGACGAAGCTGCGGAAGGATGGATCGGGAGGGTGGTGGAGCACTTCGCCCTCTCCGTCCCTGCGGGAGGAGGGGCGGCGGGGGTGGCCATCGGTGGGAGAAATCCCATCCTCCCTCCAGGCCTCGCGGGGAATGGAGCGGCAGCGCACACCGGTCCGGGAACGGCACACCCCGGCGCCACCGCGGGCAATCCGTACCTTGCCGAACTCCTGGAGGTCACCCCCCTCACCGGCACCCGATCCGACAAGGAGACCATCCATGTGGAACTCCGGGTGGAGGAGGGAGCGATCCCCTTCCTCCCGGGGGACAGCATCGGGGTCATCCCGGAGAATGAGGAGGTCGTGGTGAACCGGGTCCTGGAGGCCATCGGAGCCGAACCCGACACCCCGGTCACGCTCCCGGGCGGCGACCTCCTCCCCGTGGCGGACGCGCTCCGGCGAAGGGTGGAACTCACCCTCCTCACCCCGAAGTTCCTCGCCGCGTACGCCGGCGTCGCCGAGTCCACGGAGCTACGCGCCCTTCTCGCCGAGGATCGACGGGGCGACCTACTCCACTTCATGCGGTGCCATCAACTCCCCGACGTGCTCGCTCGGTTCCCGGTGCCGGGGCTCGAGGCACAGCAACTGGTGGAGATGCTGCGGCGACTTCAGCCTCGCCTGTATTCCATCGCCTCCAGCCCCCGATGGCACCCCGATCAGCTCGACCTCACCGTGGCCGTGACTCGGAGGACACCGGACGGGAAAGCCCGCAACGGTGTGACGAGCACCTATCTGGCGGAGCGTCGGAAGGTCGGGGATGGGATCCCCGTCTACCTGCACCGGAATCCGAACTTCCACCTTCCGGAGGACCCCAACGCTCCCGTCATCCTGGTGGGAGCGGGAACCGGGGTGGCCCCCTTCCGGGCCTTCCTTCAGGATCGTGCCGAAACGGGAGCGACGGGTCCCGTCTGGCTCTTCTTTGGTGAGCGCCGGTTCCGGGAGGACTTCCTCTATCAGATCGAGTGGCAGCAGTTCCTCCGGGATGGCCACCTCACCCGGATGGATGTGGCCTTCTCCCGGGACCAGGAGAAGAAGATCTACGTCCAGCATCGCCTCGAAGAGCAGGGTTCCCGGGTGTGGGAGTGGCTGGAGGAGGGGGGACACCTCTACGTCTGCGGCGACGCCGAGGGGATGGCCCCGGGTGTTCGCCAGGCGCTCCTCACCATCATCCGACGGGGGAAGGAGTGCGGCGAAGCTTCCGCCGAGGAGTACCTGACCCAACTCCGGAGCCAGGGGCGGTACCGGCAGGACGTCTACTGAAACCGACACCTTCACCGACACCATGACAAAATCACAGAACGGCGCCGACACCCTCTCCTCCCCGGACGAGCGGCGGGATCGATTCCGCCCCCTCGAGGACCTCCACGAAAAGGAGCGGATCAAGGCAGCGAGCCGCGGCCTTCGCGGAAAGATCCCGGAAAGTCTCGCCGATCCCATCACCGGAGGGCTTCTCCACGACGACGGAGAGATCACCAAGTTCCACGGGATCTATCAGCAGGACGACCGGGACCGGAGGGAGAGCCGGCGTCTCAGCCGACTCGAGCCGGCCTACGAATTTATGCTCCGGGTCCGACTACCCGGGGGGGTGTGCCGCCCCGAGCAGTGGGTGGCGCTGGATCGGATCGCCGGAGAACACGCCAACGGCACCCTCCGCCTGACCACCCGGCAGACCTTCCAGTTCCACGGGGTCCTGAAGGGGGCGCTCCGCCCCACCATCCAGGATCTGCACGCCACCCTTCTCGACACCATCGGGGCGTGCGGAGATGTGAACCGGGGGGTCATGGCCACTCCGCTCCCGGAGCTGGACGAGGTACATGAGGAGCTTCAGAAGATCGCCGTTCGGGTGAGCGAGCACCTTCTGCCGCGGACCCGGGCGTACCACGACATCTGGATCGATGGTGAGCGGGTGGAGGGCACCGACCCGGTGGAGCCCGCTCCGGAGGAGGAGCCGATCTATGGAGCCACCTACCTCCCACGAAAGTTCAAGATCGGGTTCGCCGTCCCCCCGGTGAACGATGTGGACGTGTACACCCAGGACATCGGGTTCATCGCCATCGTGGAGGACGGAGCGCTGGCCGGCTTCAACGTGGTGACCGGAGGAGGGATGGGACGCACCGACAACGATCCGCGAACCTACCCCCGCCTGGGGACGGTCATCGGCTTCTGCGCCCCGGACCGCGCCGTTGAGGTGGCGGAGGCCATCGTCACCATCCAGCGGGACTTTGGTGATCGGGTGGAGCGGAAGCTCGCCCGCTTCAAGTACACCCTGGATCGGCTCGGGGTGGAGCGGTTCACCGACGAATTCCGCACCCGCCTGGGGTGGAAGCTCGAGGCTCCCCGGCCGTATCGGTTCGAAACCAGCCAGGATCGGTTCGGCTGGAGTCAAAATCGGGACGGAAGCTGGAACTACACCCTCTTCGTGGAGAATGGGCGGGTGGCGGACATCGACGACCTCCGACTCCGCTCCGGACTTCGTGCCCTGGCGAAGGTGCACCATGGGGACTTCCGCGTCACCCCCAACCAGAACCTCATTCTTGCGCGGATCCCCGAGGGTGAACGGGATCGGATAGCGTCGACCCTTCGGCGGTACGGGATCGTCCGTGCCACGGATCGGAGCGAACTCCGGCGTCACTCCATGGCCTGCGTGGCCTTCCCCACCTGCCCCCTCGCCATGGCCGAGGCCGAACGGTACTTCCCCCATCTTCTCACGAAGGTGGAGGTGCTCTTCGAGGAGGTGGGGCTTGCCGACACCCCCATCGTCATGCGGATGAGCGGATGTCCGAACGGGTGCTCCCGCCCGTACGTGGCGGAAGTCGCCTTTTCGGGGCGCGCACCGGGGCGATACAACGTGTACCTGGGGGGAGGGTTCCATGGGGAGCGATTGAATCGCCCGTACCTGGAGAATGTGGACGAAGGCACCATCCTGGATGCGCTCAGGGCTCTCCTGGGGCGCTATGCCTCGGAGCGAAAACCGGGGGAGCGATTTGGCGACTTCACGATTCGTAAAGGGATCGTGGCGCCGGTAGTTCGCGGAGAGGAGTTCAACGCATGAAGAGCGTCTCGTCCCCTCTCCCGACCCGGGTCCTCAAGTTCGGCGGAACGTCCCTCCAGGATGGAGAGCGTATCGAGCGGGTAGCCGCCATCGTCGCCGAGGCTGCCACATCATCAACGCCGGTGGTGGTGGTTTCCGCCGTGGGCGACATCACCGACCGCCTGCACTCCCTCCTGGAGTGGGCGGTGGCGGGAGCGCAGGAGCCCGACGCACTCCATCGGTCGGTGACTTCCCTCCATCTCCGTCTCCTGGAAGAGGTCGCCCTCCCCCACGAGCTCCCCCTCCTCTCCCGGGAGCTGGAGGCGCTCCACCATACCCTCCAGGAGACGCTCGAGGGCGCCGCCCTCCTCCGGGAGGCATCTCCCCGGATGCGGGACGAGCTGTTGGCCGGGGGTGAATTGGCATCCGCGACTCTGGTGGCGGCGGCGCTTCGGAGGCGTGGGGTCGCGGCCAGAGAGGTGGATGCTCGAACGCTCATCGTCACCGACGCGCGGCACGGGGAAGCTCGTGTCCTCCTCGACCCCACCACCACCCGGGTACGGAGTCACCTCCCCGGTGGGGATGGGATCCCGGTGGTGACCGGGTTCATCGGCGCCACCCCGGAAGGGGTCACCACCACCCTGGGAAGAGGAGGATCGGACTACACCGGCACCCTTCTGGGGGCGCTCCTGGGAGCCGAGGAGGTGGAGATCTGGACCGATGTGGACGGGGTCCTCACCGCAGACCCTCGAAGCGTTCCGGACGCCGTGCCCCTCCGGGAACTCATCTATGACGAACTGGAGGAGCTGTCCCGCTTCGGGGCCCGCGTCATGTACCCACCGGCGGTGCAGCCGGTGAGGGACGCCGGAATCCCCCTCCGCATCCGAAGCACCCTGGCTCCTTTGGGGCATGGAACGCGGGTGGTCCGTGCCCGCGCACCGGGGGCACCCCCACTCGCGGTGCAGAGCGTGACCTCCATCCGTTCGGTGGTTCTACTCCGCCTTCGAGGGGTGAGCCGGCTCGGCCTCGCCACCGCCGCAGAACGGAGCTTCCGCGCCCTCGGGAGGGCGGAGGTCACCCCCCTTCTCTTCACCCAGGACTCCAGCGCCCACTCCCTCACCTTCGCGGCACATGAGGATCATCTCCGGGAGGTCGAAGGAGCGTTCCGGGAAGAATTCCGCCCCGAACTGGACGCCGGACTCCTCGAAGATCTCTTCGTGGAGACGGAGTGCTCCCTCCTCGCTCTCGTAGGGGATGGGATGCGGAGCACCCCGGGGATCGCCGGGCGCCTCTTCCGTACCCTCGGTGAGGAGGGGGTGAATGTCCGGGCCATCGCCCAGGGGGCTTCGGAACGGAACATCTCCTGCGTGGTCCATCGCCGGGACCTGGACCATGGGCTTCGGGCCGTCCATGCCGCCTTTCTTCATGACCATCGGGACAGGTACGGGAAACCACACCTGCACCCGGGCAATGGGGAGGTCGCCGTGGGCCCTGCTAACGTCTCGATCCCCCACCTGACACCCCTTCGCATTGCCCTGGTGGGGGCAGGGAGGGTGGGCGGGGCACTCCTGGATCACCTTCACGGATTGGGCGGCGCCACCCTTCGAGCCGCTGGCGTCGACCCGCAAATCGTCGCCATTTCTCGCAGCCGGGTTGCAGCGTATCACCCCACCGGCCTCCCCCTGGGCAATTGGCGAAGCACCCTGGCGGATGGAAGAGAAGACCCCGCCCGCGTCCTGGAGCGACTCCGGGCGCCGGGGCCCGCAGTGGTGCTGGTGGACGCCACCGCCGACCCGGCCATGGGTGCCCACTACCCCGCCCTCCTGGCCGCGGGGGTGAGTATCGTGAGCGCCAACAAGTTCCCCTTCTCGGGAACTCTCCATGACCATGAGGCCATCCACGAGGCGGCGAGAGCCGGAGGGGGGAGGGTCCGCCATGAGACCACCGCCGGGGCCGCCCTCCCCTGGATCGGGACCCTCCGTCGCTTCCGCGAAGAGGGCGACACCGTGCTCTCACTCGAAGGGGCCTTCTCCGGAACGCTCACCTATCTCTTCGACGCCATAAACCGGGGACGGCCCTTCAGCGAAGCGCTCCGGGAAGCCTCCCGAGAGGGGATCACCGAGCCCGACCCGAGGGCCGACCTGGAGCTCCTGGATGTGGTGCGGAAGCTGGTGATCCTGGCCCGGGCCGCCGGCTATCCACTCGAGTCGGACGAGGTCGCGGTGGAGAAGATCCTCCCGGATTCTCTCATGGCGGCGGACTCGATCCCCTCCTTCCTTGAGGCGCTCCCCCAGGTGGATGAGGAAATGGCGCACCGCGGTGCGGAGGCGGCACGCAACGGAAGCCTCCTTCTCCCGGTGGCGCGCTTCTCCCGGGGCGGTCCGGCGCGAGTCGGTCTCGAAGAGGTACCGGCGGCAGGCCCCTACGCCGGTCTGCGTGGAACCGAGAACGTCCTCATCCTCCGGTCCCACCTCTATGACGTGCACCCCTTCGTCATCCGGGGGCCGGGGGCGGGCCCCGAGATCACTGCGCGAGGGCTCTTCAGGGACCTCATGACCCTCCTCCCCTCCAGGTGACCGGCACCATGGGGATTCATGGCTGGATCACCCTCGGAGTGGTGGTGGGGACGGTGGCGGCGCTCTGGAGGAGCCGGCTCCCCCCGTCCCTGATCGTGCTGGGAGCCGTCGTCCTCCTTCTTTTCCTGGGGGTGATCGCGCCGGAAGAGGCCTTTTCAGGGTTCTCCAACCCCGCTCCCATCACCGTGGCCGCCCTCTTCGTCCTGGCCCACGCCGTCGAAAAGACGGGGGCGCTCCAGGGCCTCATCGCACGGACGCTGGAGGGAGGAAACGGTCCACGTGGAAGTCTGGCCAGAGTCCTTCTCCCCACGGCAGGAGCGTCAGCCTTTCTGAACAACACTCCCATCGTGGCCATGCTCATCCCCCAGGTCAGAGCGTGGGCCGAGAAGAAGAACGTTCCCGTCTCCACCTTCCTCATCCCCATCTCCTTCGCCGCCATCCTCGGCGGAACCCTCACCCTGGTGGGAACCTCCACGAACCTGGTGGTCTCCGGGCTCCTCACCCAGTCGGGACACGAACCCATCGGAATGTTCGAGCTCACCGGCCTCTCTCTCCCCGCGGTGCTGGCCGGTGCCCTTCTCCTCATCGTCCTGGGGCCGACCCTTCTCCCGAACCGGGATGCACCCCCTGCACCCTCCCAGGACCTTGCCTCCCTCCTCCCTCACGGCGGAAGGAGGGGACCGCTTACCCTCGGACTCACCGGAGCGGTGGTCTTTCTGGCGGCGCTGGGGTGGGTTCCCATCCTCAACGGATCCCTCTTCGCGGTGGGCCTCCTGGTGGCCACCGGCACACTCACCGCAGGTGAGGTCCGGCGCGCGGTGCACCTGGATGTGATCGTCCTCATCGCCGCGGCCTTCGGGCTGGGTGCCGCCATCGAGGAGACCGGTCTCGCCGAGGCGCTCGTCCATGGCGTCCTCGAGGTCACCGGGGAGATGGGGAGCATCGCCATTCTGGCCACGGTGGTCGTCGCCACCTTCCTCCTCACCGAGATCATCACGAACAACGCCGCCGCCGTCCTCATGTTCCCCATCGCCATCTCGTCGGCTTCGGCGGCCGGCGTGGACCCGCGGGCCTTCGCCGTGGCGGTGGCCCTCACCGCCTCCGCCTCCTTCCTCACCCCCATCGGGTATCAGACCAACACCATGGTCTATGGCGCGGGAGGCTACCGGTTCACCGACTTCACCCGCCTGGGAGGAGTCCTCTCCCTGGTCTTCCTCCCGGCCCTCCTCCTCATGGTGTCGCTCCGATGGGGACTCCGGTAGAAGACCGCGGATGAGCCGGCGCGGCAGGGAATCTGAGGATCACCGTGCACCCATCCCCAGGGGTGGATCGGAGGCGAACCATCCCCCCGTTCTGGGTGACGACCCCGTAGACGATGGAGAGCCCCATCCCCGTCGCCTCCACCATCCCCCGGGTGGTGAAGAAGGGTTCGAAGGCGCGCGACACCGTCTCCTCGGTCATCCCCACTCCGGTGTCCTCCACCTCGATCACCACGTATTCCCCTGCTTGGAAGGCTTCTCCTTCCCATCCGGCGGGAGCTTCGTCGAGCCGTTCGATGCGGGTGCGAAGGATGACGGTCCCCTCGTTCGCCATCGCCTCTCCGGCATTCTGCACGAGATGAAGAAGGATCTGTTCGAACTGCCCTTCGTTCATGAAGATCCAGGGTTCATCACCCTGAGCCGGTTCCAGGACGAGGGACACGCCGTCTCCCGCCGCTTCCACCAATCTCCTATGTATGGCGCGCAGCGCGTCGTGCACCGGGAGGGAGCCGGGGGAAACCATCTGTTTGCGGCTGAGCGCCAGGAGTTGCTCCACCGTCCCTGCCATCTCCCGGCATGCGGCGGTAACCATCCCCAACTCGTCTCGAGCGGGGTCGTCCGTGGGAAGATCGAGGGAGACCAGCTCGGTGATCCCGAGAATGGAGGTGAGCCTGTTGTTGAACTGGTGGGCAAGGCCACCGGCAAGCTGCCCCACCGCCTCCATCTTCTGCGCCTGGCGAAGAGCTCGCCCCATCCGCTCCCGCTCCTCCATCTCCACCCTCAGCTTCCGGTTCGCCGACTCGAGATCGGCGGTACGTTCCCCCACCGTCGCTTCGAGACGGCGCCGGTCCCTTTCCAGGCGGCGGGACCGACGGATGGGATAGGCGGTGAGGATCCCCAGGAGGAGGAGCGCCAGCCCACCCTGAAACCAGTAGGTCTGCCAGAATGCGGGAGTCACCGTGAAGGAGAGCCGGTTCGGTTCGGTGGATTCCACGCCGTATCGGTTGATGGCCACCACCTCGAAGGTGTAACTGCCGGGGCGGAGCCCGGCGAAGGTCACCGTGCGATCGGGGAGAGCGGCCGACCACTCTCCCGAGCTTCCCCCTCCGAGGAGCCGATAGCGAAACGCCATGCGCTGCTCGTCCCGGAAGGAGAGCGCCGTAAACCGGAGCTGGAGGAGCCCGTCGCGGAAACGAAGGGGAGCGACCGTGGCAAGAAGCTCGCCGCTCAGGAGGACTTCCCGGATCTTCACCACCGGAGGGATGAGGCTGATCTGCTCCTCCGTGGGATCGTAGGCGAGAACCCCGGCGGTGGAGCCAAACCAGATCGTGCCGTCGGGATCTTCCAGGATGGCAGCCCCCGCCCCCTCGAGGGCCAGGAGGCCGTCCCCGGGACCAAAGTGATCCAGATATCCGTCGGCGGAGAGTCGGGCCACCCCATGACTCGTGTACATCCAGGTGTCTCCCCGGGAGTCGGTGAGGATCTGCCAGACAAAGTCATTCACCAGCCCCGACTCCCGGTTCACCCGGTCCACCACCGACAACCCGGAGACGCGAAACGCTCCCTCCCCATTTGTCGCCACCCACATCCCGCCCTCTCCGTCCGGAGCGAGAGACCAGATGGCCTGATCGCTCAGACCATCTTCAAGCCCAAGCGCCTCCAGTCGGGTGCCATCCCAGATCCGGACCCCGCCCGAGAGGAGGCCGATCCAGAGCCTCCCGGCGGAGTCGTACTCGAGGCTGAAGGCCCGCAACTCGCGCAGAGGATGGTCCTCGGGGAGCGGAACCACCCTCCCTTCCCACCACCTCGCCACCCCCTCTCCGGTGGCCACCCACACGCCCCCCTCCCTGTCGGGGAGGAGGCGCGCAATCCAGGGGTGGGGGAGACCGTCCGCCGGAGTAAGGTGGCGCACCGCCCCCTCGTCCCAGTGCACCAGCCCCACCGCCGTCCCCATGAGCATCCCACCCTCGGGCGCCGCGGCCATGGTGAAGACCGAAGGAGCCGGGAGCGCTTCGGCAGGGATCGCGGTGGAGAAGCGACCGGCACCTGGATCCCTGCGGCCCACGCCGGCATGGGTACCGGCCCAGAGACGACCTTCCTCGTCGCGCGCCAGGGTCCATACCAGGGGGTCGGGAACGCCATGTTCCAACCCATAGTTGCGGAAGGGGCCGGGTACAAACTTGGTCGCCCCGCCGTTGGAGCCCAACCAGACGTTCCCTTCCCGGTCCACCCGTACGATCCAGTGGTCCGTTCCGGGGAGGCCGTGCTCGGTAGTCAGGAGGGTCGCTCGATCATCACCGACCCGGAGAATTCCCACCGTGGTACTGATCCAGAGCGTTCCATCTCCCCCCCTGTCACCCTGGATCAGAATGGCACCGGAGGGAAGGCCGGCGGACTCGAGAGGGATGGGTTCGATAGCCTCCGGCCCATCCACCCGGTAGAGCGCCGAATGGGTTCCCACCACCAGGGGCTCACTCTCTCCCCGAGGCGGGAGGATCAACGCGACGGCCTGATCCCGAACCAGCGGATGTCGTACCGGAACCAACCCATCCCCATCCCACCGATAGAGTCCGGAGGTGGTCCCCAGCCAGACCCCTCCCACATCATCCGCTGCGAGCGACATCCCCTCCCGGGAGCCCGAGATCATGGGTGCCGGGTACGACTCCACCTCTTCCCCGCGGATCCGAATCAGGTGCCCCTCCCCGGCAACCCAGATGGATCCGTCCGGTGCCACGGTCACCCTCCAGACCACATCGGAGGGGAAGCCGTCTCGCGCGGTTCGGCACGAGAACATCTCATCGAGACGTCGACAGAGCCCCCCGCCGGAGGTGGCCACATAGAGAGCCCCGTCCGGGCCCTCGGCCAGATCGTTCACCACATTGGCCGCGAGGCCGTCGGCGGTGGTAAAGGTGCGGAAGGTGGATCCGTCGTACTGGGCCATCCCGCCGAAGGTCCCGAACCAGAGGTACCCCGCCCGGTCCTGATGGATGGTGAAGACCTGGGTCTGCGGGAGCCCATCCGCGTTGGTGTACTGACGGAAGTTGAGGGTCTGGGCGGACAGGTCCGGAATCGAGGCGGCAAAAAGGGTGAGGATCGCCGCCGGAATGAGCGCGCCCGGCCCAAACCTCCGGCGGAAGGGGACGACCCGTTCACATCCGTATCTGGCGTACATTCTTCACCCTCCCGGCCCCTGCTCCCCATCTCCGCCGGTGTCCGCAGGTGGGATACCGGACTCGGGGATCACGACGGTTGCCTACGCGGAAACTATATGGTCGACGGTCACGTAGACAGGCAAGTGAAGATCCGTCGCGGTGAATCCCTCTCTCCCCCGGGAACCCGATCCCGAGGAGCTTGTACTACCGCCATGATATTCCGCCCCCCCCTCTCCGCCTCCCTCCTCGCGGCTCTCCTTCTCTTCCCCTCCTCACCGGTATCGGCTCAGGAATCTCCTCCGGAAGACGCCTTCCTCGATCCCGGAGCCCGGGAGCTGGTGGAGCGGGCCCGAATCCGGCGCGCCACCATGGACACACGGATCCGCGGGTATGAGGTACGGGCCGATGAACGGGTGTCGGCGTGGGCCAGCCTCGCCGGGAGGGAGCGTCTGATCTTCCGGAGGGAGACGGCGTCCCAGATCCACTGGTCGGTGGATACGGTGCGAATCGAGGTTATGGGAGCGCGGGTAACCCAGCCCATGGC
>JBJHBD010000045.1:0-21526 GCA_050485305.1 Gemmatimonadota bacterium | reverse complement strand
GTGGACGCCACCTCGGCAGCGGCCCGGACGTTCCGCCCGATGAGGACGTGGGACCGCCGGAACGCTCCATCCAGATCGTGGATGAAGAAGTTCCCCGCTCGGTACTCGAAGAGGGTCCGGAGTGAGAAGTTCCGGTAGAGGGTCATGTCCGATCCGAAAGCGCCCTGCCAGTCGGGAGCGGGCTTCCCGAGGTAGTGCAGGAGCATGTCGGGGCTGCCGCAGTCAAGGACGTAGGGCTGAAGAGTCCCCGGGTCCCGTGGCTGGGAGAGGTACGCCGTCAGCTCGGACCGGGAGAGGGGCTGGCAATTCCCCAGGTGCACCGGGATCTCCACCGATGTATCGAGGATGGGTCCAAAGAAGGAGCCGGGGGCGTGTCCCTCCATGGTGAACTGCCGGTACCGCGGGTAGGAACCACCCACCTTCAGTGGGGGAGCGCCCCCCATGTCGGTGATCTCTTCCCGGAGGAAAGCGGCGTTGGCGAAGAAGTTGGCCGAGAAGTTGGGAGAGGTGAACGCCACCACCGAGGTCCCGATCTCAAGCCCCCACGACTTCATCTCCCCGATGTTGTCGAGCTGCCGGAAGCGGAAGCCGCCTGAGGGAGCGAACTGCCGGTCCACCAGCACGTCGGTGGTGGTCCGGTTCCAGTAGGTGAAGTCGAGGGATGCACGGTCATCGAAGATCCCGATCTCGGTTCCGACCTCCCACTCGGTGGTGACCTCGGGCTTGATGTCCGGGTTCCCGAGGTTCGCAGGGGCCACACCCGGTCCCTCCGAAGAAGCCAGAGGGGAGAAGGTGGTGAACTGGTCAAAGGCTCCGGGCTGGAGGCCGGACTTCCCGATGGAGCCCCGGAGGCGGAAGGTGGAGACGAGATCGCTCCCCCACCCGGGCATCTGGCTCGGGATCACGGAGAGGGATGCCTTGGGGTAGAAGGCTGCCCCGGCCGTCTCACCGAAGGCGGAGTGCTTGTCCCAGCGCGCCCCGAGGGTGGCGTATGCGTACCCCCGGAACCCGAACTGATTCTGGAAGAGGAGCCCCACATTGGCCTCCTCCAGGAAGCCCTCGAAGATGGTCTGGAGAGCCCCTGCCCCGGCCACGTCGAGCCCAGGTCCGGCGAACTCACTCCCGGTACCGGACTGCTGACGGGTCTGGGTGAGGAAGCCCTGACCGCCGACGAGGAGGTCGGAGGTCCAGTTGTCTCCGAGAGAGGTGTTCCAGGTGGCCTTCAGGTCGAGGGTCACCTCGCGATGGTTTCGATCGCTGGCCACCCGCTGTCCCGTACGATTGGCACCGGTGAAGCCGTCCACATCCCACCCGAAGGGGATCACCCGGGAAGCCCGCTGGTTCACGAAGTCCACCCCGACGGTGGCATCGAGGGCCAGATTTGCCCTGGCCTGATAGATGGCGGTGAGCGTGGTGCCGTAGCGCTGCACATCCTGATTGGTGCGCCGGTGGAAGTTTTCCCGGGTGGTGGCGAAGGCCGGCGACCCGAAGAGGTTCGATTGGGTGGCGCGCTCAGGGCGGCTGTTGATGAGGCTGGACAACACCCCGTAGATGTTGTTGTTGTTGTCCACCGTCTCGTGATGCATTTCGGTGTAGGCGGAGGTCACGCGGACCCGGAGATCATCCCTGGGGAAGAGTTCCATGTTCGCGTTGAACTGCATTCTCCGGCTGATGTCGTCGGCGGCCCGGAATCCAGGCGCTTCGAAGGCGCTCCCGTCATACGGCCCATTCTCGTCGTGGAACCGCCCGGACACGTAGTATGTGACCAGGGGGGTTCCGCCGGTCACCGAGGCCGAGTAGGTCTGGGTGTATCCCGTCCCGAAGAGTTCGGGGAAGAGATCTACCTCGAACACCTCGTAGGGCTGAACATTGATCCCGTACCGCTGCTGGATCCCGGAGACACCCACGTCGCGGGCGGAGGCATTCTGCCCGGTGACGTACCCCGCGTGGGGGGCGAGCCGCCCGAGTGGGTAGGTGGTGAACCCCCCTTCAACCCCCACCGTGTACCGAGGTGCACCGCTCTGTCCACGCTTGGTGAAGATCTGGATGACCCCGTTGGAGGCCTGCGTCCCGTACAGGGTCGCGGCTGCCGCCCCCTTGAGGATCTCGATCCGCTCGATGGATTCGGGGTTGATGTCGTCGAGCCGTGAGGGAGCCCCGCCCCCTCCGGCTCCCACATTCGGCCCGAAGCCGCCGCGGGTGTCCACCCGGACCCCGTCCACGTACACCACCGGCTCGTTGGACTGGGAGAGGGAGGCGGATCCACGGATGCGCAGCTTCGCTCCCTCGCCGGCCATTCCACCTGAGGTGAGTCCCACCACCCCCGGCTCCCGACCGGTGAGGATCTCGGAGATGTTGCTCACCGGGGCGGTTTGAAGGGTGGACATGTCCACCGTGGCGATGGTGTTCCCAAGGCGCCGCCGCTCGGTCGCCACACCGGCTCCCGTCACCACCAACTGATCGAGCTGAAGGGTGGTCTGACGGAGCTGGAAGTTGGCCGTCACCGTCCCACCCGAGGTGATGGTGAACTCACGGGTCTGCCCTGCAAACCCGAGGAGTTCCACCCGGAGGCTCACCGTGCCGGCGGGCACGTTTGTGATGGTGAACTGGCCGCGGGCATTGGACAGTGAGCCGATAGAGGTCCCCTGAATGAAGACCTGAGCGTTGGCAAGGGGGCGCTCCGTGGCCGCTTCCGTAACGGTTCCGGTGATCGTGCCGCCTTCCTGGGCCTCGACGGGGGGGGCGATCAGGAGGAGGAGGAGCAGCGCTCCTACCACTCCGGCAACCCGAACCCCGGAGGCTTGTGCTCTCCGGACATGCATTCGCATGGGCAGGCTCCTTTGGGAAAGGTGTAACAGTCCGTGAGGGGGATCCTCACGGTGAGACTGCTACCTGCCAGATACGACCGATGCGAAGAAATGTCAATAAAACCGTCAGGAGATCGTAAGATTTTAAGCCGTTGCGAACAGCCTCCAGATCTTGTGGACGCGGAGCTTTCCGGGTCCTTCGCAATCCCGCCCACCACCCATGCGCACATCGGCGACACGACGAGGTGGAGGAAGGGGAGGAGAAGAGGGCGCTACTCCCCGTAGGGGACCCAGATGTTTTTCACCTGGGTGGCGGCGTGGAGGAGCGCTTCTCCTCCGCTCTCGTGGGCGGAACGCCAGTCGCGGGGCCGTCCCCGCACCACCAGCGTCCGCTTCATGTTCCCCGTGGAGCGGCGCTCGACCTCCGCCTCGAGCCCGGGCACAAAGGCCCAGAGCGCATCCACGTCGTCGTGATCGGCCAGCGTCGGGACCAGCTCCGCGCGGAGCCCGGTGACCAGATTGACCACCCCCCCGGGGAGATCGGAGGTCTCCAGGAGTTGGATGAAGTCCCCCACCACCAACGGGTACCGTTCGGAGGGGATGGCCACCACGGCATTCCCCATGGCCACCGCCGGTGCCACCGCCGACACCAGCGCCAGGAGCGGGTGCTCGTCGGGCGCCACGATTCCCACCACCCCCATGGGCTCGGGCATGGCCAGCGTCACATTCCTGAAGGGAGTAGCGTGGACCCGCCCATCCCACTTGTCCGCGAGGGCTGCGGCGTCGAAGAGGCGGTGGATGGAAAGCTCGACCTCATCCTTCGTGGCCTCCGAAGGGAGCCCGGCCTCCACCGAGAGACGGTCGGCCACCTCCCCGGCGCGAACCGACAGGTTCTCCGCCAGGAAGTAGAGGATCTGTGCCCGGAGGTGGGCGGGGGCGGCACCCCATCCTCCCGAAGCCTTCCGCGCGGCTTCCACGGCATTCCGGATGTCCTTCCGGTTTCCGCGCCCCACCTCGCCCACCAGCTCCCTGGCCTCGTTCACCACCTGGAGGGCGAGCCCCCAGTCGGGGCGCACCTGCTTCCCCCCGATGTAAAGCTTCACCGTCCGATCCACCGCGGGGTGCCCCGCGCCGGGGACCGGGCCCTCCGCCTCACCGTCCCGGATCGTCGAACTCGGGACCACCGGATCCGTCGCCCCCCTCTCCACTTCCCACCGGGGGCGAAGATACTCGTGCATCCCCTCCCGACCGCCCTCGCGGCCATACCCGCTCTCCCGGTACCCCCCGAAGCCGGAGGCGGCGTCGAAGAGGTTCGTGCAGTTCACCCACACCGTGCCGGCCCTGATCCGGGGAGCGATGTCCAGCGCCAGATTCACACTTTCGGTCCACACCGAGGCCGCCAGCCCGTACCGGGTGTTGTTGGCGAGCTCCACCGCTTCCGCAGGGGTGCGGAAGGTCATGAGCGCCACCACCGGTCCGAAGATCTCCACCTGCGCCAGGGTGCCCGCCGGGGTCACCTCGGTGCAGAGGGTGGGGGGGTAGAAGAGCCCCTCTTCGGGAAGGGCCCAGGAGGGTTGCCAGATCCGCGCCCCCTCCTCCCGGCCTCGCTCAACGAGCCCCTGGATCCGGTCGAGCTGCACCGGGGCCACGATGGCGCCCATGTCCACCCCCTTGTCCAGGGGATCCCCCATGCGGAGGGTCTCCATACGCGCCTTGAGCTTCTCCTCCAGCGCGCTCGCCACCCCCTCCTGGACGAGGATCCGGGAACCGGCGCAGCAGACCTGCCCCTGGTTGAACCAGATGGCGTCCACCACCCCCTCCACCACCGAATCCAGGTCCGCATCCTCGAAGACTACGAAGGGAGATTTCCCCCCCAGCTCCAGGGAGAGGGCCTTCCCCGATCCCGCCGTGGCCTCCCGGATGATCCGCCCCACCTCGGTGGAGCCGGTGAAAGCCACCTTGGACACTTCGGGGTGGGTTACCAGCGCCGCTCCGGTGCGACCGTCCCCCGTCACCAGGTTGAACACCCCGGGAGGGAGCCCTGCCTCCCGGGTCAGCTCGGCGAAGAGGAGCGCCGTCAGGGGAGTGAACTCGGCGGGCTTGAGGACCACCGTGTTCCCCGCCGCCAGCGCCGGAGCCACCTTCCACGCCAGCATGAGGAGGGGGAAGTTCCAGGGGATGACCTGCCCCACCACACCGTGGGGGACCATGCCGGGGAACTCCCGATCCAGAAGCTGCGCCCACCCGGCGTGGTGGTAGAAGTGCCGGGCCACCAGAGGGATGTCCAGATCCCGCGACTCGCGGATGGGCTTCCCGTTGTCCATGGACTCCAGCACCGCGAAGAGGCGGGCGTGACGCTGCACCCCGCGCGCCAGGGCGTAGAGGTGCCGGGCGCGGCCATGCCCTCCCAGCGCCTGCCAGCCGTCGAGGGCCGCCCCCGCCGCCTTCACCGCGCGGTCCACCTCTCCGTCCGTCCCCTGCGCCACTCGCGCCAGTACCTCCCGGGAGGATGGGTTCTCCACCTCGAATCGCTCCGCGTCCGGGTCCGACACCCACGCCCCGCCAATGAGATGGCCGAAGGTGCGCCCGTGGGAATCGAGCCACCCGTCGACGGGTGAGCGGGCCTCCGGAGAGGGACCGTACTCCAGCGTCTCGAAGAGTTCGGCGATACGAGTCATGGTCGGCGCCTCAGGCCATGGGGTGGCGGTGGTACGCGGAGTAGCGCCCGGTGACGAAGTGCTCGAGCTGGCGCTCGATGTCGGCGAGGAGGGAGGAGGCACCAAAGCGGAAGAGTTCGGGGGTAAGCCAGGCGTTTCCCAGCTCCTCCTTCATGAGGTACATCCAGAGAAGGGCGTCCCTGGAGGTTCGGATCCCCCCTGCGGGCTTGAATCCCACGGCATATCCGGTGCGCTCCAGATAGCGTCGGATCTCCCGCACCATGACGAGCCCCACCGGGAGGGTGGCGTTCACCCCCTCCTTCCCGGTGGAGGTCTTGATGAAGTCGGCCCCCGCCATCATGCACACCATGGAGGCGCGGGCGACGTTCCGGAGGGTGGCCAACTCTCCGGTGGCGAGGATGGTCTTGAGATGGGCCTCGCCGCACGCCTCCCGAAAGGCCCGTACCTCGTCGTAGAGGGCGGTCCACTCTCCGTTCAGGACGTGGGCGCGTGTGATGACCACGTCGATCTCATGGGCGCCGGCGTCCACAGAGGCATGGATTTCCCCGATCCGCTGGGAAAGGGGGGAGAGCCCATGGGGAAAGCCGGTGGAGACGGCCGCCACCGGGATCCCACTCCCTTCAAGGGCTTCCACCGCGGTCTCCACGAAGGGGTGGTAGACGCATATCGCGGCGGTGGTGAGCCCCCGGCCTCCCATCCCCAGTTCGTGAAGCAGGTCGTCCCGAACGGGGGACCGGGCCTTCCCGCAGAGTCGGCGAACCGTTCCGTGGGTGTCGTCCCCCGACAGGGTAGTGAGGTCCATGAGGGAGATGGCACGTAGAAGCCAGGCCGCCTGCCACTCCTTCTTCACCGAGCGGCGGGTCCCGAGTGTGGCGGCGCGTCGCTCCACGGCGCTCCGGTTCACCCGGACCTCCCGGATCCAGTCCAGCTCGAGGGGGACACCGGGGTTTCGAACCGGGGGGCGTTCACCGCCGGCGGCACCCGAACGGGCCCAGCCGACACTCTTTTCGGTGCTCTGACGCTTCATGGGCGGGAGATAGGAGAATGGAGTGCGCGCCGCAGGGGGTCACATCCCTTCAAGGTACGAGAGGGAGGAGGGAAGAATCTACTCCCCCTGATACCGACCGTCAGGGGAGTGGGCCGGAAGCGGTTCTTGCCGGGAGAAAGGGAACCGAATCGCCCGGTGCCAGCACCCAGTCCTCGTACCACTGGGCGCGCCGAACCACGAGAGAATCGGACGTGCTACGCCAGGTGACGCTCTCCAGGGGGAGGAGGTGCTTCAACACCCCGTCGGGTCCGGGGGGGATAAAACGGACCCATCCGCCGGCGCCTTCGTCGGGGTCAGGGGTGCGGAAGCGCCAATCCACCCGAACGATGCTGGTGTCCGGTCCCAGTTCGAGGGTCCCCGCCAGGTGTGGTCGGCGGGTGTTTCGGGAGCAGAATCCGATGCGCCAACCGTCGTCCCACTCCCGCTCCAGGTGGAAGTGATTCAGGCGCCCGAACACCGCCTCGCCGAAGTGGGAGGTGTAGTCGGCTTCCAGAGGAGGGTAGCTCCATGAGTCGAAGGAGCGTTCCCGGTCACTACGGCGAACCGAAAAGGCGTATCCTTCCCGGTCGAGACGGCGGGCCCAGGCGAGGCGCAGAAGGGGGGCGGAGCCGCGCTGCCCGGCCTGGGCGCCCTCCATCCCCGGCTCCAGGGTGGAGGGGGTGGGGAGGGTGTCTACCCGAATCCGGGTGTAGGAGGCGAGCCCCAGGGTGTCGAGACCGTGAAGGTGGCGTCGGGTCGCCGCTTCCCACAGCTCCCGGGCTGCGGGTTCATCGCCGCGGGTGCAGATGTCCCGGGTTCCCTCCACCTCCAACCCGTCGAGGGGGAGGGGGGCAGGGGAGAGCTTCAGGTGAAGTACACCGGTCTCCGCGAGCACCTCCACCTCTTCCGTTCGGAATCCCAGGCTGCTCACCCGGAGCGTCCGGGGGCCACCGGCGGTGGTGGCGCCGGGACGAAGCTCGAAGGTACCGTCGCTCCGTGTCCTGGTGGAGACGATGGTTCGGTCACCAACCCGAAGCTCCACCAGCGCGGAGAAGAGGGGGCGATCGGAGAGGTCGGTGACCCGTCCCTGGATGGGATCCGGGGTGCCTGCCGCCCATACAAAGGCAGTTCCGGCCAAGGGGAGGATGATGCCCACCGGAAGGAGGACGCGGAGAAGGTGGCGAAGGGCCGGGCCGGGAGAGAAGGACATATCGCCTTCTATCGACGCAGGGAAGAAGGAGTTCCATAGCGGGCTGTTGAAGAACTGGAGGGACCCCCCCTCGGTCGTTGGCCCACCTCGACGTAGCTACGGCTATGCCTGCGGTGTGCGGGGCACCTGGCGCTCCCAACGGTGGCGCCCTCCAGTTCTTCGACACCCTGATAGGCGGCTCCGGATCCGAAACGTTCCTCTCCCGATGAGGACGATTTGTCCGGTAGCGAGGCGGAATGGGACATAACGGCTCATTTCTCGCCGCGGGGTTCCCGCACGCTCTCAGGAAGGCCGCATTGATCACCCCTTCCGAGGGGAAGGGGATGCGTGGATCCCAGCGCCTTTTTCGGCGGAACGGGTGAAGGAAATCGGACCTCCCTCTCGACGGACCTTTGTGGCACGACCAGTGCATAAGTGAGGTGTCGGGAAGCTCACTTCCCCTCACACCGAAATCTCCCAAGGAGGCTGAACCATGAAGCGGCTCATGATCCCCCTCGACGGCTCCGAGTTTGCTGAGCGGGCCCTGGCGCCGGCCATCAATCTGGCGCGGCGGACCAACGCCGAGGTCCACCTGGTTTCCGTGGTTTCCGATCTCCCTCCGGTTCCCCTCGCCTCCGGCGACGGCGAACTGGTGAGCCGGTGGTTCGAAGAAGAAGAGGCGCGGGCGAACGGGTACCTTGAGAAGGTCGCCGACCGACTTCGGGGGGAACACCCCGGGGTGGGGGTTTCGACTCATGTGCGCCTCGGGCCGGTGGCCCGGACCCTCGAAGAGATGGCAAGCAAGGTGGAGGCCGATCTGGTTGTCCTCACCACCCATGGTCGCGGCGCCTGGCAGCGCGCATGGCTCGGGAGCGTCGCGGATCAACTCGTCCGAAAGGGGACCAGGCCACTCCTTCTGATCCGGGACGGGGAAGGAGGCTCCGTCCTCTTCTCCGATGGAGCTTCTCCCGCTCACATCCTGGTTCCCCTCGACGGATCCGAAGCCGCCCAGTCGGTTCTGGCGACGGTTCGAGAGCTGGGGGGAGTTCCGGGGAAGGTTTCGCTCGTGTCGGTCCTCCTGCGCCCCTTCCCTCTGGCCACCTCCTACCTCCCCCATGCGGTCTCGGAAGATCGGCTCATGGAGGAACGGAAAGCTCACATGGAGGAGGCGCTGGACGGGGTGAAGCGGGCCCTCTCCGCCGACGGGCTCGCCGTGGATACCCGTGTCATCGTGGCGGACGATGTGGCCGGCGGGCTCCTGGACTTCGCCGAACGAAAGGAGGTGGACCTCATCGCCATGTCCACCCGCGGGAGGGGCGGGGTCTCCCGATTCTTCCTGGGAAGCGTGGCGGACAAGGTCATCCGGGGGGCTGCGGTTCCCCTCCTCCTGGCACGACGGAACGAGGACCAGTCCACCTGATTTCCACCACCTTCCCCCTCCCGGTTCAACCGTGGTCCGGATCCGGGAGGGGGAGGGTGAAGCGGAAGGTGGCACCGGCGCCGGGGTCGCTCTCGGCCCAGATCCTCCCGCCATGTTTCCGGACGATTCCCCTGGCGATGGCAAGTCCCAGGCCGAGCCCCTTCCCCCCCGTCTTTTCTGCCCGCCAGAATCGATCGAACACCTGAGGCAGGTCCTCCGCCGAGATCCCGGGGCCGCTGTCCCGGACGGCGATGTGAAGTTCCCCCTCTGCTCGCTCCATGGTGACGGCGATCTCCCCCTGCTCCGGGGTGTGCTTCACGGCATTTCCCAGGAGGTTCGAGAAAACCTGCTGGATCCGCGTACCATCCACCTCCACCTCGGGGAGAGGGTCGTTCGGGAGGTGGACGGAGATCCGGACCTCCTTCACTCCGGCCAGCGGATCGATAAAGGAGAGGCTTCGCTCCAGAAGGGGTTCGATGGGTTGCCGCTCCCGATCCAGGTTGAGGTGTCCCGCTTCCATCCTCCGGACCTCGAGGAGTTCGTGGATCAGCGTCTGCATGAGCTGCGCGGACTGCCGGATGGCGGTGAGAAAGTAGTCCTCCCCCTCCTCTCCCCTCCGGGCGCGAGCCCGTTCCAGTCCTTCCACCCCGATGAAGATGGCGGCCAGCGGGTTTCCGAGATCGTGGGAGACCACCCCGAGAACATCGTCCCGGGCCTGGAGCGCCCTCTGAACATCCCGATAGAGGCGCGCGTTTTCGAGGGCCAGTCCGGTGCGTCGTCCGGCCTCCACGGCGAGGTCCAGGGCGGCGCGGTCGAGGACCCGGCCAGGATCCCTTCCCACCACCACCACCACACCCATGATGGTGGCGGCTCCGGCGAGGGGGACGGCGAGGAGGGAGTGCACTCCGAACCGTTCAAGGACGGTGAGGAGCCGCATTCCCCGCTCCGGATTCTCTCCCGACGGGTGGTGGATCGGTTCGGAATCGCCCGATGGGGCGGGGAGGGGAGCCCGGATGACGGCCCCTTTGGAAAGCGTTTCCCGAAGGCTTTCATCCAGTTCGCTCCGCAGCACCTCCAGGAGGTCCTCTCCGTGGTCCGCACCCACCCACGCGGGGTCCGGGTTCACCAACCCCGGCTCCGCCCGGAGAATCACGGCGCACCCATCTCCCAGGTCTCGCTGAAGGAGGTGGGCCAGGTGTTGTACCAGAGCCCCCTCATCGAGGGAGGCGGCCAACTCCTTCCCCAATTCGGCAAGAAGGCGCTGCTCCCGTTCCACCCGACGCTGATCGGTTACGTCCCGAAGCACCACCGAGAAGAGGGTTTCGTCTTCCAACTCCAGCTTCAGGATGGATGCTTCCGCCGGAAACTCCTCACCGGACTTCCGCATCCCTGCGATGGGGGTTCGCTCCCCCATCTTCCGAGCGGAAACGGATTGGCGCCGAAATGCGGAGATATGTCCCCCGTGGGTGGCCCGATACCGCTCCGGAATGAGGATTTCCAGCGGTTCCCCCAGCACCTCCGACGGGCGGTACCCGAAGATCGTCTGGGCGCCCTGGTTGAAGAGGACGATCCGCCCCCGCTCGTTGATGGTGATGATGGCATCGGAGGCGAGCTCCACGATCCCGGAAAACCTCGCCTCCGAGCTCCGGAGCGCCTCCTCCCGCGCCACCCGGAGGGCATCTTCGGCCTCGAGCTGGTGCTGGCGCTCCTCCAGCGCCTGCTGCCGGGTCACATCCACTCCGGTGAAGATCACCACCGGGGCTTCCTCTCCGGTGCGGTGGACGAGGGTGTAGGTCCAGAGGAGGTGGACCAACTCACCGGAGGTGTGAAGCCAGGGGAGGGGAAGGGGAGCCAACTCCGCTCCCTCGAGAATCCGGCGCAGGAGGAGTGCGGCTTCCTCTCGACGCTCGGGAGGAATCAGGTGCCAGGCCGTCTTCCCGAGGATCTCGTCGCGGGGAATTCCGGAAGCCCGTTCCGCGCCCGGGTTGAAGAGGAGAACCACGCCGTTGCCGTCGACGGCCACCACCGGACCGGCGAGGGTTTCCAGGGCGGCGAGGTAAAGCGGTTCGTCGAGGCGGGTTTGAGGTGCGGACATGGGGACTAAGAAGATGGGAGTGACCCTCCAGTTCTTCAACAGCCTGGCAGGAAGCTACCCCCGACCTCATGGGGTGGGAAAGGTGGTCCCATATTCGGGGATTTCCGGGACGAATTGTCCCAAATCGTCGGATGCGCCAGATTGTCCCGCCAGGCCGGGCGCCCCTCGCCGGAGTGGGGAAGAAGCAGAGCGGGGGTGAGATTCCGGCGACACGAGGTGGTGGGTGTTCACCCGTCCCGGCACGGCACGCTCCTTGTATTGTCCAGGGGCGCGGGGGGAGCCGAAGCGTATTCGCATTCACCCGCCACATCCTGACCCGAATCATCCCAACGTGCGGGAGAACCACCATGCGCACCGTTCGCGATATCATGCAGACCGACGTCATCTCCGCCCGGAAGGGAGATACGCTCGAATCCCTCATCCAAACGCTGGACGAACATCAGATCAGCGGGGTGCCGGTCCTGGACCCCACCGGTCGGGTCGCGGGGGTCGTTTCCCGCACCGATGTCCTTCGGTGGGCAGCCCGGGAGCGGGAAGTCACCGGGGGGGTGGAGTTCTGGGCCGACCTGGAGCTGATTCCCGATGCGGATCCGTCGGCGGAGGACGACCTCCAACCCTTCTTCCTGGCCCCGGAGAGCGCCACGGTGATCCTTCCGCGAGGAGGGGTTCTGGAGGGCCCGGAGCTCCGCGATGCCCTGGTGGAGGAGATCATGACGCCGGTGGCCTTCACGGTGGATCCGGCCATGACCATCTGGGAGCTCGCCCGCTTCCTGGTGCAGGGCCGGATTCATCGGGCCCTCGTCGTGGAGGATGGGCGTCTGGTGGGGATCGCCACCGCCTTCGACGTTCTCCGAGTGGTGGCCGGTGATGCCGGCGTCTGATCCTTCCACGCAGGGGAGTGGGCAACACATCCCCGCCCGCGTCCTGGTGGTGGAGGATGAGGCGGTGGTGCGAAACCTCCTCCTCCACACCCTGGAGGAGGAAGAGTTCACCGTGGTGGCGGTGGAGTCCGGAGAGGAGGGACTTCGCCGCCTGGACGCCGAGGTCTTCGACGTCGTGCTCCTCGACCTGAACCTCCCCGGGATGCATGGCCTGAACGTCCTTTCGGGTGCTCCCGCCACCCAGACCGACGCCCAGTTCATCGTCATGACGGCCTTCGGAACGGTGGACACCGCGGTGGAGGCCATGCGGCTGGGAGCCTTCGACTACATCAACAAGCCCTTCCGGACCGCCGAACTCCTCCTCACCCTCCGGCGCGCACTGGACGAGACTGCGCTCCGGCGGGAGGTGGCCAGCCTCCGGACCCGCGCCGGAGAAGGGATCCGCTCCCGCATCCTGGGGCGAACCCCGGCCATGGAGCGGGTCTTCGATCTCATTGCCCGGGTGGCGCCGACTCGGGCGAATGTCCTCGTCCTGGGAGAGACGGGAACCGGGAAAGAACTGGTGGCGCACGCCGTCCACGAAGCTTCCGATCGATCGCGGCGCCCCTTCGTTCCCGTCAACTGCTCAGCCCTCACCGAAACGCTCCTGGAGTCCGAACTCTTCGGTCATCTCAAGGGTGCGTTCACCGGAGCGGTTCAGGGGAAGAAGGGGCTCTTCCAGGTGGCGCAGGGGGGCACCCTCTTTCTTGACGAGGTGGGAACCATCCCCCTTTCCACCCAGGTGAAGCTCCTGCGGGTCCTCCAGGAACGAAGAATCACCCCCGTAGGGGGGACCGAATCCATCCCGGTGGACTTCCGGCTGGTGGCCGCCACCAACGAGGATCTGGAGGCGCGGGTACGGGAGGGGACCTTCCGGGAAGATCTCTTCTACCGGCTCAACGTCTTTCCCGTCCGCGTCCCCCCCCTTCGGGAACGGCGAGAGGACATCCCCCTGCTGGCCAACGCCTTCCGCCTCCGGTTCGCCGAGGAGAACGGGCTGGAGGCACCGGACTTCCTTCCGGAGACGCTGGCGCGGATGATGGCGCACGATTGGCCGGGGAATGTGCGCCAACTTGAGAATGTGGTGGAGCGAGCTCTCATCCTCCACGCCGGAGCTCGCTTCCTCCCGGTGGATCTGGGAGCGGTGGAGCTGCCCCAGATCGAGGCGGGTGCCTCCGGTCTGGTTCAGGCTGCCACCGGAGCGGGGTGGTCGCTGGACGATCTGGAGCGGGAGTACATCCTGACGACGCTGGAGCGGGAGGGGTGGCATCAGGCCCGCGCCGCCGATATCCTCGGGATCAATCGCCGTACCCTCTACAGAAAACTCAAGCGGTACCGGGAGGAGGGGATCATCACGGAAGATCCCTCTCCGGAGCTGGACCGCTGATCGATGCGGCATATGTGTCCATGACCCGGCGCCTCATTACGGAACCCATCTCCGAAGCGGAGTGCGAGGCCCTACTTTCCCGGAACACCCTCGGGCGACTCGCCTTCGGTTTCCGGGACCGGGTGGACCTTCGTCCCATCCTCTACGTCCATCGACCGGGGTGGATCTTCGGGAGAACCGCTCCCGGAGAGAAGCTGGAAACCATCCTCCACAATCGATGGGTGGCGCTCCAGGTGGATGAGATCCGGGACCTCTGGCACTGGGAGAGCGTGGTGGCCCACGGCGCGCTCCATCTCCTCACCGGAGAGGGGAACGAGGAGGAGCAGCGGGTCCACGCGATGGGTCTCGCGGCGCTCATGGCCGTGCTCCCGGAGGCTTTCGGGACCGATGATCCCGCTCCTGAACGGGGGTTCCTCTTCGGGATCGCCGTCCAGGAACTCTCCGGAAGGCGGGCCATGCTCACCGGAGAAGGGTAGGGTCAGGGGGACGGATCGGAGCTGGTGTTCCGACCGGTCTTCAAAACCGGTGAGCCCGGACCGCTGTCCGGGTGGGTGGGTTCGATTCCCACCCGTCCCCGCCACCTGCCCCGTTGCCCCCGGGGGCTCCTTTCCGGCATCTTCCTCGCCGTCGTCCACGGGGTGAGAGGCCCTCTCCTCCGTCGAGCCCTCCCTCCCACCGGATTCCGTGTGACCCCTCCTCTCCAGATCATCGTGAACCCCCGCTCGGCAGGCGGAGGGGGGGAGCGGGTGCTTCCTCGACTCGTCTCCACCCTCGAACGGGCCGAGATCCCCTTTGAGGTGCACCGTACCGAAGGGGTGGGGCACGGGCGGACGCTCGCCACGATGCTGGCGGAACGCGGGGTGGCGCGCATCCTGGTGGTAGGCGGCGACGGCACCTTCCATGAGGTGGCGAATGGCGTCCTCCCTCCCTACACGTCGGCGGAAGCGGCCCCGGCCCTCGCACTCCTCCCACAGGGAACGGGGAACGACTTCCACAAACTCCTGCGCGCCAGGGGGACGCTCAAGGAGCTCCCCGAACTCCTGAAACGAGGGGTGGAGCGTCACATCGACGTGGGGTGGGTGCGTTGGGATGGTGGAGAGGCCCACTTCGTGAACCTCCTGGGCGTAGGGATCGACGTGGCCGTTCTCCGGCGAAGAGGAGCGTTTCTCCGCCTCCCCGGAATCCTTCAGTACCTGGCGGCCCTCGCCACGGCGCTCCGGAGCTTTCGCGCCGTCCCCATCCGCTGGGAAGCGGAGGAGGAAGGGGGTGAACGGGTGCATGAGGGGCGGACCCTTCTGACCGCCGTGACGGTAGGTCCCTCGGTGGGCGGCGGCTTTTTCCTGTCTCCGCGGGCTGAGCCAGAGGATGGGTTTCTCGATCTTTTCGGGGCCGGCGATCTGGGCCTCCTGCAGGTAGCGCGTTACCTCCCCGGGATTCTCCGCGGGACGCTGGAGGAAAACCGGCACATCGTCCGTTCCCGCCTGCGCCGGATCCGGATCACGCCGCAAGCGGGCGGGGACCTGCTCTCCTTTGAACTCGATGGGGAACTGATGGACGTGGACAGTTCGTTTCTGGAGGTGGAGGTTCGCCCCACCACCCTCGCCGTGCTGGATCTCCCCGAGGAGGGGCGGTGAGAGGGTTGGGGCGGGGAAAAGGGCGGCGGATCGTGGGGGGACTCTCCTCCCTCCTCCTTCTCGCCGCGGGAGCGGTAGGGGTGGGAGCCCAGGGAGCCATGGAAGAGCAAGCCGGCCCATCGGTGTCGGTGTCGACTGCCGACGCACTCCGCACACCCTTCGATTTCGACGAATCCGGGGTCTCCCCCGGCGGTGCCTTTCTCCGGGGCCTTCTCCTCCCGGGGTGGGGCCACGCCGGGTCCCGATCCTACGCCAGGGGTGGATTCTACGTCGCGGCTCAGTCCGGTACGCTCTGGATGCTGGGGAAGGCGCTGCACCGCAGGGGCGAGGCGTCGCGGTATCTCGAAATGGAGCGGGAGGTGGTCCTGGAGCGACTTCTCCGCCAGGGCATGGAGCGACCTGAAGCACTCCTGGAAGCCGACCGTGACCCCAGGGTGATGGGGTGGGAGGAGCTTCGGGATTCCCGGGGGCAACAGGTGGAGGACTGGGCGGCAGCGGCCATCTTCATCACCCTCCTCGGTGCGGTGGACGCCTTTGTGGCTGCCCACCTGGCCGACTACCCCGAGCCCCTCAGCATCACCCTCACTCCCGGTACCGGGGGGGAGGGGTGGGGGGTGGGGTTACGCCTTCCGGTGGGGATCGGCAGGCGTTGAGCGATCCGGCTCCGCCTCTCCTCCCCAGTACCGGAGCGCCGGAGGTGCCCCGTCCCGGAGAAGGAGGTAGGACCCCCAGGCGAGCCAATCCCCCGAGTTGAGGTAGTAGCGACCGGGGGCAACTTCGACCCGGGCCGGCAGGTGGGTATGTCCCAGGAGAACGCACTCCAGGGACTCGTCTTCCAGGAGACGGTCGCGAGCCCATCGCTCCAGCGCATCGGCGCGGGATCGCTGGTGGGCGTCCGCCACCCCTCCTCTGGCCTCCGTTCGGGAGACCCGGCGCGCGATGGCGGCACCCACATCGGGGTGGATCCAGCGGAAGGCCCAGCGGGTGGCTCGCCCTCGAAGAATGGTGCGGAGAACCCGGTACCCTATGTCGCCGTTCCCGAGGCCGTCGCCATGCGCCACGAGCGTCTCCATCCCCCCCAGGCGGAGACGGACCGGCTCCTGATGGAAGGCGACACCCACCTCATCGGTGAGGAAGCTCCCCCCCCACCAATCGTGGTTTCCGCCCAGCAGGTCCACCGGGATCCCGGCGTCCACCAGATGGCGGAGGGCCGCCAGCGTCCGGACGTAGCCCCGAGGGACCACCGTCTGGTATTCGAACCAGAAGTCGAAGAGGTCGCCGTTGAGGATGAGTCGCCCCCCCTGCTCCCCAACCCAGTCGAGCCAGCGATGGAAGGCGGCTTCCCGATCCGGGGGGGCCGCACCGAGGTGGACGTCGCTGGCCACGAAGGCGAGATCTCGTTTCATGGGAGGGAAGGTAGAAAACCGGCGAAGATGTGGCGAGGCCGACGCTCACCGCGGTGGGCGGTGCTCCTCCCCTCGCCCACGGGGGAATGGGGCAGGTGGTGGGCGAGAGGGGAAGCTGTATCTTCCGGTGCGCGCCGGCGAGGGGAGATGCCACCGAGAAGTCGTCCCGCGGATCTCCGACCATGGGTGCGGGGTCCCATCCCATCGTCCAGGCACGCCTCACCTCACCCATTCCGTCGCGCCGACCCAGACACCTTCATGCTCCGGACCATGCGCCAGATCCTCCCCGTGGCATTCACCGCCCTCCTCTTCGGATGCGGTGGCGCCGAACCGCCGCCGCCTCCGACCCCGCTGGATGCCGGGCAGGTGGCACGCGGGGCCACAAATGCGTCCATGCTGGACCACCCCTACCGCATCGAGTTTGCATGGAGCCTCACCGAGCCCGGGGTGCGGATCCGGGGGCGGGGGGTGGCCCGCGTGGAGCCGCCGGCGCGGGCGAGGGTGGACCTCTTCCTCCCCAATGGAGAGCGGGTCGCCGCAGCGGCGCTGGTGGATGACGACATGCGCCTCCCTCCGGGAATTCCGGTCATCCTCCCACCGCCGGCCCTCTTCTGGGCCACCTTCGGAGTCTTCCGCCCCGGGGGTGACGCGAGCCTTTCGGGTGGGAGCTGGCGGAGGTCCGGTGAGGCGGAGCTTCGATACCTGAATCCAGGAGGAGAGATCCTCTACGGTCTCCGTGGAGCACTCATCTCCGAGGTTCGTCTCCGTCGAGGAGGGGATGCCCATGAGGAGGTGCGGCTGACCCGCGCCGAGGGAGAACGCTTCCCCAGGGAGGCGGTCTATCGCCACCTTCGCGAGGTTCGGGAGCTCCGACTCACGGTGGAGTCGGTAGAAGCGGTGGAGAGCTACCCTCCCACCATCTGGATGTCGGGGGGGAGCTGAGATGCGTCGGGTGCCTCTTTTCCTTCTCATTTCCCTGGCCATCGGTGTGGCCGGGTGCAACTACACCTTTCAGGCGGGTGCCGGACTCCCTTCCCATGTCCGGACCCTCGCCATCGTCCCCTTCGAGAACGAAACCGGGCGGTTCGAGCTTCCCCAGGAGCTGAACGAAGCGCTCCTGAACCGGATCCCGAGGGCCTTCGGCGTCCGGAACGCCAGTGAAGCGAACGCCGACGCCATCATCCGTGGTACGGTTCGACGGTACAATGTGGAAGCACCGTCCTACCGTGCAGGTGCGGGGGGTGACCGGACCGAAGTGCTGGAGCGGCAGGTCAACATCGCGGTGGAGATCCAGGTCATCGACCGAACTCGCAACGTGATCCTCTGGGAGAACACCGCCCTCGTTGGACGCGGGGAGTATCTGGAGGCGTCCCAGTTCGAGGAGGATGGGCGCCGACTCGCCATCGATCGTATCGTGCAGGGGGTCATCGACGGCCTCCAATCCAACTGGTAGCCCCGTGATGCTCCGACTTGGAACCCGCGGTTCCCTTCTCGCGCTCACCCAGAGTCGGCAGGTGGCGGCACGAATCGAGGCCGAAACCGGCGAGAGGGTGGACCTCCGCGTCATCCGGACCGAGGGCGACCTCGTGCTGGACCAGCCGCTCTCGGCCATTGGCGGAAAGGGTCTCTTCACGAAGGAGCTGGACGAAGCGCTCCTGGAGGGAGAAATCGACCTGGCGGTGCATTCGCTCAAGGACCTTCCGACGGACCTCCCCGACGGGCTCTCCCTTGGTGCGGTTCCGGAGCGGGAAGATCCGAGGGATGTTCTTGTGGGGCCGGAAGGGCGCCCTATGACCCTCGATACCCTCCCTCGTGGGGGCCGGGTGGGAACCAGTTCGCTTCGCAGGATGGCCCTCCTTCGGCTCCATCGCCCCGACCTGGAGGTTGCTGAGATCCGGGGGAATCTCGACACCCGGCTCCGGAAGGTGGATGAAGGTGCGTATGACGCCATCGTCCTGGCCGCTGCCGGGTTACGGCGTCTGGGGTGGGAGGGGCGGATCCACGAACACCTGGACCCGGGCTCCTGGCTCCCGGCGCCGGCGCAGGGTGCGCTCGGAGTGGTGGTGCACACAGGGAAGCTCATGGGAGCCTCATGGCTCCGCACCCTCGATCACCCTGCCTCCCGTTCGGCGGTTTCCGCCGAACGATCCCTCCTGCATACCCTCGAGGCCGGGTGCCACCTCCCGGTGGCTGCACTGGCCATCCCCTTCGGCGACCAGCTCCGTCTGCGCGCTCTGGTAGCCGACCCCGAGGGGAAGCAGTTGGTCCGCGCCGAGGGATCGGCCCCGCGAAGCGATTCCGTCGCTCTCGGGAGGACCGTAGCGGCCCGCCTCCTGGAGCGGGGAGCCGACCTCGTCCTGGACTCCCTTCTCCAGGGTAAGGAAGGTGGGCCCCGGTGAGTACCGGTCCCCGCGATCCTCAAGGCAAGCTTCTCTCCCGGGAGGAACTCCTGGCCCGATTTGGTCGCCCTCGTTCCGATCGTCTGGTGTTCACCAACGGATGTTTTGACCTCCTCCACCGGGGGCACGTGCGGTACCTGAACGAGGCCCGCTCCCTGGGTGACGCCCTCGTGGTGGGGGTGAACACCGACGCATCGGTGAGGCGGTTGAAGGGCTCCGGGCGTCCGCTGAACCCCCAGGATCACAGGGCCTACGTCCTGGCTGCGCTCGAGTGTGTCGATTGCGTTACACTCTTCGACGAGGATACGCCTCGAAACCTCATCGCCGCCCTCCTTCCGGACCTCCTGGTAAAGGGCGGAGACTATCGCCCGGACGAGGTTGCCGGAGGAGAGGAGGTGCGTGCGGCAGGTGGGGAGGTTCGCATCCTCTCCTTCGTGGAAGGGGCTTCCACCACGGATCTCCTGGCGCGGATGGCCGGCGGAGATCGCTGACCCATCCTCCCAGGGCTTTTTTTACCTGACTACCGTCACCGAACCCTTTTTCGTCACCTCCCACCTCCGGTGTCATGCCCCGTACCGATCGTCGTCCGGAAGAGCTCCGAACCGTCACTATCGAGCCCCATGTGGCCCCCTACGCCGAGGGATCCTGCCTCATCGCCTTCGGCAACACCCGGGTGCACTGCACCGCATCGGTGGAGGAGGGGGTTCCGCGATGGCGGGAGGGGGCCGGCGCGGGATGGGTCACCGCCGAATACGGCATGCTCCCGAGGGCCACCCACACCCGGAATGGGCGGGAGCGGGAGGGGGTCAAGGGACGGACCCAGGAGATCCAACGCCTCATCGGACGCGCGGTGCGTTCGGTGGTGGACATGGAGGCGCTCGGGCCTCGAACGGTGATCCTGGACTGTGACGTGATCCAGGCTGACGGAGGGACACGGACAGCGGCGGTGACCGGGGGGTGCGTGGCGCTTGGGCTGGCCTTCCAGCGACTCCAGGAAGATGGGATTCTGGCGGTGAACCCCCTCCGGGACCGGGTCGCCGCCGTGAGCGTGGGGATCGTGGATGGAGCCTCCCTCCTCGACCTCGAGTACCGGGAAGATGTCACCGCCCAGGTCGACATGAATGTGGTGGCCACCGGTTCCGGCGGGCTTGTAGAGGTCCAGGGTACCGCAGAAGGGGATCCCTTCCCGCGAGCGGAGTTGGACCGACTCCTGGATCTGGCGCTCGGCGGAATCCGATCCCTTGTGGCCATCCAGGACCGGATTCTGGGAGAGAGGCGCTGATGCAGGTGGTGGTCGCAACGCGAAGTGGACACAAGCTCCGGGAAATCCGGACCATCCTGCGAGGGGTACCGGGGCTCGATCTGGTGGACCTGATGGGCGTCGGGCTTGATCCCACGCCGGACGAGGAAGAGGTGGAGGTCTTCGATACCTTCGAGGGGAATGCGGTGGCCAAGGCCCGGTACTACGCCGAGCGGCTTGGGGCCCCCGTGGTGGCCGACGATTCCGGACTCGAGGTGGATGCCCTGGACGGGGCTCCCGGCGTTCACTCGAAGCGGTTCGCACCGGTTCCTCCGGAGGTCGAGGGAGAGGAGCGGGACAGGGCCAACAACGAACACCTCCTCACCCTCCTGGGAGATCTGGATCTGGCGCGCCGGACCGCGCGGTACGTCTGCGTCGCCGCCTTCCTGGAGACGCCGGACGGAGCCCCGATTGTCGCCCGTGGCGAGGTGGAAGGGCTCATCCTCGGACGCCCGGCGGGGTGGGGGGGGTTCGGGTACGACCCCCTCTTCTATCACCCTGCCTCCGGGAAGACCTTCGCCGAACTGGATCCCGCCGAGAAGGATGCGCTCAGCCATCGGGGACGCGCCTTCCGCGCGCTTGCCGAGATGCTGGTGGAGCCATGAGCCTCCTGGCGTTTCTCCCCGCCGAGGTCTCACCCAATGAGGACGCCTCGGCACTCCGAATCCGGTGGAGGGACGAACACGTCTCCGAGTACCCGCCCCGGCACCTTCGCCTCGCCTGCCCCTGCGCGGGGTGCGTGGACGAAATGACCGGTCGCCCCATCCTGCGCCCCGACTCCGTTTCCGAAGACATCCACCCCATCGAGGTGAGCTATGTCGGTCGGTACGCCCTCACCTTCAGGTGGAGCGATGGGCATAGCACCGGGATCTTCCCCTTCGAATACCTGCGCCGACTCTGCCCCTGCGCCGAATGTCGCCGGGAGGATGGGGACGGCAGGTGATTCACCATCCGGGCTCCTCAGAGCCCCGATTCCCCGCTATACTTCCCGCGCACCACACGGGGCGTGGCGCAGTCCGGTAGCGCGCCTGCTTTGGGAGCAGGAGGTCCCGGGTTCGAATCCCGGCGCCCCGATTAGACCCGGGAGTTCCCATGTCCAGGGAGCCCCGGCAACCAGCCCGCCCCCCTGCCGCAGCGCCGGGATCTGCGCAGCGAAGCGAAGCTCATCCCGGCGCCCCGATTAGACCCGGGAGTTCCCATGTCCAGGGAGCCCCGGCAACCAGCCCGCCCCCCTGCCGCAGCGCCGGGATCTGCGCAGCGAAGC
>JBJHBD010000044.1:0-21627 GCA_050485305.1 Gemmatimonadota bacterium | reverse complement strand
ATCCAAGGCCGTCCGCCTCCTCCGGGACCGGATGCAGCGCCGGGTCGGGGTGGAGATACCGGCATGAATCCTTTCGACTTCGGGGGCGCGGTCTCCCTCACGGGCCCCCTGGCTCCATGGGCTCTCCCCGTGGGAATCGGGCTGGCCGTGCTGGCGCTGGTAATCGTGGTTCGGCGCCTCCGCAGGGGTGGCGCCGTTTCCCATCAGGAGGATGGGGATTCCCCCACTCCCTCCCACACCTTTGCCTCCACCCTCCTGGAGGCCGGCGTCCCCGCGCGGGAAGTGGCGCGGAGGAGCGGGATCCCGGTGGACCTTCTCCCCTTCGTCCTTCTCCGTCGGCGGTATCCGTCGACAGGTGGGGGGAGCAGGGGTGTGGAGTCCCGATGATGGATCCCGGCCCCCTCACCCGCACCTTCCACGCCCTCCACGCACTGGAGCGGCGGCAGGAGGGGACGGCGCACAACCTGGCCAACGCCACCACCCCCGGCTTCCGCGGAACCCGGGTGTTCACCCGCATCATGGAAGAGACGGGGCTGGCCACGACGGCCTCCGCCACCGACTCCAGGGCCGGGGCGCTTACCCGGACGGGTCGCCCCCTGGATCTGGCGCTACGGGGGCAGGTGCATCTGGTGGTTCTGGGCGCCGAGGGGGAGGAGCTCACCCGTTCCGGCGCGCTTACCCTGGACGGAGATCGAACCCTCCTCGGGAGTGGCGGGCATCCGGTCCTCGGTCAGGGCGGACCCATCACCCTCCCCCCCGGAACCATCGAGATCCTCCCCGACGGAGAGATTCGGGTGGAGGGTGAAGAGGTGGCCCGCCTCCGCCTGGTGATCCCGGAGGAAGGGGGAGAAATGGGTGCCATGAATCAGGGGATCCTCCTTCAGGGAGTCCCCACTCCGGTTCGGGAAGCCGGAGAGGAGTCCCTCCTTCAGGGCTATCTGGAAGAGAGCAATGTGAACCCGGTGGAAGCCCTCACCGAGATGATCGACATCCAGCGGCGATACGCGTCGCTCCAACGTTCCATCCACGTTCAGGACGCGGTGATGGATCGTGTGGCCAACGATCTGGGTCGGGTGCGCTGAGCCCCCGATCCGGACCCATACTGAACGAGGTTCACCGATGGATCCTGCACTCCGAGCCGCCGCCACGGGGATGATGGCCCAGCAGACGCGGGTCGAGGTCATCTCCAACAACCTGGCCAATGTAAACACCACCGGGTTCAAGCGTTCCCGGGCCCACTTCGAGGACCTCCTCTACCAGACGGTGCGGGAGGCCCAGGTGGTTCAGGAGGGGAGCGTGGAGACCCTCCCCGCCGTCCAGGTGGGGCGGGGGACCCGACTTTCGGCGGTGACCCGCATCGATGGGCAGGGCCCCCTTCAGCCCACCGGGCGCCCCCTCGACCTGGCCATCGAGGGAGACGGGTTTTTCCAGGTCCGCCTCCCCAACGGCGACACGGGCTACACCCGGGATGGAGGGCTCACCCTCTCCGATCGCGGGACTCTCGTCACCGCGGGAGGCTATCCCCTCATCCCCGAGGTCACCCTCCCCGCCGATGCGGGAGAACTCGTGATCTCCCGAAATGGGGTGGTGGCGACCCTCTACCCCGGGGGGAGCGAGATGGTGGAGCTGGGGCGGATCGAGCTGGTTCGCTTCGCCAACCCCGCCGGGATGCGGGCGCTGGGCGAAAACCTCCTGGCCGAAACTCCCGCCTCGGGGAATCCGCTGAGCGGGTACCCCCAGGAAGACGGGTTTGGACGGGTGGTGCAGGGCGCCCTCGAAGGGAGCAATGTCGAGGTGGTGCAGGAGATGGTGGAGATGATCACCGCCCTCCGGGCGTACGAGATCAACTCGAAGGCCATCCGCACCGCCGAACAGATGACCGAGATGGCCAACAACCTGATCCGATGACGCTTCCGTCCCTCCCCGGAATTCCCTTCGGGGTTCTCCTCCTCGCTCTACTCCTCCCATACGGGGGGGCGGGGCAGGAGGCGGGGGAGGGGACTGTGAAGGATCTTCTCGCCCTCCGGTGGGGGATCCCCATCGACCGGGTTCACCTGGAGTGGGGTGGAGACGAACCCCCTGCCGATTCCGTGGTGACCCTGGTCAGCGGAGGCGGAGGAGGGTGGGTGGTGGTGGAGGTGCGCCAACCGGGAGGAGAGGTCACTCGACGCTCCATCCGGGTCGGAGTCCATCACCCCGTTCAGGTGGCGACACGATCCCTCGCACGGGGGGTGGTCCTCACGGAAGACGATCTGGCACCGGGAACCCTCCTCCGCTGGGGTCCCCCCGGCGAGATGGAGGGGGTGGAGGTGGGGTGGGAGCTGCGACGGGCGGTGAGAGTGGGGGAACCCATCCTCCCTCCTGCGGCTGCCCCTCCCACCCTGGTCACCTCCGGGACCCCGGTGGAAGTGGTGGTTCGGGAGGGGCCGGTGCACCTCACCCTCTCCGGCGAGGCGCGCTCGACAGGCGCTCGGGGAGACCGGGTGCGGGTGCGGCTTCCCAGCGGGCGGGTGGTGTGGGCGCAGGTAGACGGCGAATCACGGGTCACGCTGGCCCGATGAAGAGTGAACGGCAGACGGGAGTGAGAGGGGAATGAAGACGACTCGACGTGGCGCCGCCGGAGCCGGAATGGTCCTGGTCCTCCTTCTGGCGGGCGCCTCCACGGCGGAGGGACAGGTGGCCTCCTGGACCTCGGACCGTCACACCCTCCGGGTGGGGGATCTGGTGACGGTCCTGGTGAACGAATCCACCCTCGCCTCGGCAAATCGGACGGATTCCCGGGTGCAGAACCGCTCGCGGGATCTCGGGCTGGATGCGGGGACCGGCTCCAGCTCCGTGAGCGGAGGGCTTCGCAGCCGCGCCGATCTGGGCGATCAGATGCGGGGGGAGTCGTCTCGCCGCGATCGCTTCGTCACCGAGGTCTCGGCCCGGGTGGTGGAGGAGGATGAATCGGGCGCCCTTCGTCTCGAAGGGGTGAAACAGCTCCAGATCGACGGGCATGAACAGACCCTCTCCATTGCCGGGTGGTTCCGGAGTGCCGATCTCTCCGGGGCCAACACCCTCGAGTCGTGGCGCCTCGCCGACGCGGAAATCCGCTACGGCTCCCAGGGCGACCTGGGGCGGGTTCGCGGAGTGTGGGGGCGCCTCTTCGGGTGGCTCTGGCCATGAGGGAGCGCATCTGCATCCTGAAGCGTACCCGGAGGATGGATCCCCGGCGCAGGCACCCCGTCCGGGGTAGCGTGGCCCTCGGCCTTCTCCTTGCTCTCGCGGCCTTCGTGATGACCCTCCCCGTCGCCGTCGACGCCCAGGAGGTGTCCATCGCCGACCTCACCCTCATCGAGTCGGAGCGTCCGCTTCGGCTCATGGGGTACGGGCTGGTGGTGGGGCTCGACGGAACCGGGGATCGGGTGGTGGGAGGCTCCCAGGGGGGGGGATTCACCGTGCGATCGGTGGCGAACCTCCTTCGGCGCTTCGAGATCGAGGTTCCCGAAGAGCTCCTCCGGACCCGGAATGTGGCGGCGGTGCTCGTCACCGCCGAGGCTTCACCCTGGCTCCGTTCCGGGGGACGGTTCGATGTGCGGGTGGCTTCGTTGGGCGACGCCACCTCGCTTCGGGGAGGGGTCCTCTGGATGACCCCCCTTCAGTCGGATCCGGGGGCTCCCCCCCTGGCCGCGGCGCAGGGGCCGGTCCTGGTGGTCCGCGACGCGAGCGCCCGGGCCGGAACCCGTGGTTCGGTGGAGACGAGCGCCGAGATCTCCCAGGGAGGGGTTCTGGAGATGGATCCCTCCCGCCCGGCCATGGGGCCGGTGGGGCGCCTCATCCTCCGGAATCCGGATCTGGAGACGGCGGAACGGGTGGCCCGAGCGGTGAACGACGCCTTCGGCGACGGGACGGCCCGGGTGGAAGATCCCGGGAGCGTGGCCATCGCCAACGGCGCCGACGGTCCCTCCCTGGGCGAGCTCCGTGCGCTCACCGTGACGCCGGACCGACGCCCCAGGGTCCTGGTGGACTCCCGGGACGGTACCGTCGTGGCCGGAGGCGGGATCCGGGTCGGCGAAGCGGTGGTGAGCCATGAGGGAATGACCTTGGCCATCGAGCCGGCGACCAACGGCAATGGGGACCAGACCTTCCCCCCTGCGAGTGAGGTGGGAGGAGATCTCCGTCTCCAGGAGGGTGCCACCGTTCAGCAGGTGGTGGGAGCACTTCACGCCGTTGGGGCATCGCCCCGGGAAACGGCGGCAATTCTCCGCGCCCTTCGCGAGGTGGGAGCCATCCAGGCCGAGGTGGTGGTCCGATGACCGATCCGATTCGACTCGGCGGGGGAGGGGATCCCTTCCCGGGACGGGGGGTGCCTGGAGCGGCGCTGGGATTCGACGCCCTTCGCTCCGGTCGCATCTCCGGGGATGAGGCGCGCCTGGAGGCTGCCGAGGCGCTCCTCGAGTCGGAGTTCTATCAGCTCCTCTTCCAGGCCATGCGGGAGACCGTCCCCGAGGAGGCGCCCGGATCGGGTCCCGAGTCGGAGATCTTCTGGAGCCTCCTCTCCCGAGAGGTGGCCGATCGGGCTGCCCTGGCAGGTGGTAAGATGACCGGGGTCACCCATCCTCCCGCCCTCCCGACTGCGGAAGGAGACGGGGGATGAACGGCGCCGCCGCCCTCTCCGGATTCGAATTCGCCGAATCGCCTCGAGGGGATACCCTTCGATGGATTCAGGCGCTGGAGGAGTGCCTCCACACGGAAACCCGCCTGCTGGATCGGCTGGAAGGAATTCTCCTGGCGCAACGGGAGGCGGCCACCCGGGACGAGGTGGAGGAGGTGGAGACCCATACCCACGGAGTGCGTCGGGTGCTGCGCACCCTGGATGAGGCTCGTCGGCGTCGGGAGGGGATCCTCGCGGAGTGGACCGGCGATCCGGCCCACCCCATCGAGGAGTTGACCGTCGAGTCGGTGAGGGCGGCCGGTGCCGAGCTCAAGAGCGCGGCCCGCCGTATCCGGCGTCAGCTTCTCCTGAACCACACCCTCTTCGAGGCGCTCTCCCGAGGGACCGACCGGGATGCCCAGCGGCTCATGGGCGGTGTCCCCGCCGCCGGCGGGTGGCCTGGATCGACGGAATCACCTCTCCCCGGTCCCGGGGGGCGGCTTCTCAACAGAAGGGTCTGAGCATGTCCAGCATCGGCAAGATCATTTCCGTCGCCTCCGGGGCTCTCAGGGCCACCCAGGCCGCCATGGGAGCCACGGCGCACAATGTGGCGAACGCCGGGACCGAGGGGTACTCGAGACAGCGAGTGATCCTCCAGCCGGGCGTCCCGGTTCACACCCCCCAGGGCTCCCTCGGGACCGGGGTGCGGATCATGTCCACGGAGCGGGTACGGGACAGCTACCTGGACACCGCCTTCCGGAATGAAACCTCGCTGGGGCATGGGTTTGCGGCCCGCGCCGAACTCCTCCGCAGGATGGAGGGAGTGCTGGGCGAGCCGGGAGACGTGGGGGTGGCTGCGGCGCTGGACGCCTTCTACAGCTCGTGGAGTGGGCTGGCCACCACCCCGGAGAGTGCGGCGGCGCGGAGCCATGTGATCCAGTCGGCGGAAACCCTCATCGGGCGAATTCGCACGGTGGCGGTTGAAGCGGATCGACTCCGCTCCGAGGGCGAGGAGCGACTCCTCCAGGGGGTGGCGCGGCTGAATGCCCTCCTGGACGAGATTGGCGCGACCAATCGCCTCGTCATTACCGCGGAAGCGAGCGGGAACGAGGCCCCCGACCTGAGGGACCGCCGGGATCGAGCCATCGACGAACTCGCGTCCCTCGTCCCCCTCCAGGTCATGGAGGAGCCCAACGGCTCCCTCCGGGTCACCATCCAGGGCGTGGCCGCCGTGGACGGGATGCATGTCACCGGAGCCGCGCTGCAGGAGGTTGGCGGGGAGCTTCGTCTCCAGGTGGGCGGGCGCACCGTCCCGCTGGCCGGGAATGAGGGAACGCTCGGTGGGCTCTTCCAGGTGGTGAATGAGGACCTTCCGGCGCTCCGGCTCGGGATGGACCGGCTGGCGCAGGCGCTGGTGGACGAGGTGAACGCCATCCACCGGACGGGGACCACTCCGGCCGGCGCCGAGGGAGAGAACTTCTTCCATGTCCCGGTGGATGGGGGAGGAAACCCGCTCCCGGTCTCCGCCACCACCCTTCGACTTGCCGACGCCATCCTCGCCTCCTCCGACGCGGTAGCGGCAGGGCGGGGGAGCGAGCCCGGCGACCCCCTCCTGAACGAGTACCTCCCCGGGCGGAACGAAATCGCCCTTGCCCTGGCCAACCTGCGCGACGTGCCGGCGGCCTCGCTGGACCGGAGCCTCTCCGGACACTATCGTGAGGTGGTGTCCAGACTGGCGGCCTCCACCCGGGAGAGCCTGGATGGCGCCGAGGTCCATGGCGAGCTGGCCGAGTTGGCGGAGATTCGCAGGTCCGCCGTTTCCGGGGTTTCTCTCGACGAGGAACTGGCCCGGATGATCCAGCTCCAGGCCGCCTATTCGGCGGCGGCACGGGTGGTGCAGACCGCAGACCGGATGCTGGAGACCCTCACCCGGCTGTAGTCACGGTGGAGTGGCTCCCGCTCAGGCGCCCCTTCCCGGCGCTCCCGGCGTGACGCTCCCCAACTTCCTGAACGGTCCCCCATGCTCGTTCTCGCGAGAAAGCCCGGAGAGGTCATCGTTCTCGACGGGGGGATCCGCATCACCGTGGTTTCCTGTGATGCCGGCTCGGTCCGTCTCGGAATCGAAGCCCCCTCCTCCGTCTCCATCCACCGGGAAGAGGTGCTGGAGCGGATCGCCGAGGAGAACCGGCGCGCCCTCCTGGGGGAGGACGAGATGGCCGCGGCGCTGGAGCTTCTGGAGGGGCGGGGGAGCGACGAGGGGAAGGGGGAGTAGACCCATCCTCCAGGGAGCATTCCCCCCTCCGGTTACCGTGCGGAGGGGACGAGGAGGTCCAGGGTACCTCCGTCCCGCGCCGCCTCCCAACGGGCTCGAAGTCCTCCCCGCTCCACCGATTCCCGTACCCCTCCCGCGAGAGGCGCGGCTCCCCGCGGTGTCGGGTCGTCTCCCAGGATGAGGGTGAAGGAGACGCGGACCTCCCCTTCCTGAACCCCCTGCCGGATCCGGATGGAGCAGTCCCGGCACTCTCCTGCGTAGCGGGCCAGCGCGTCCAGCGCCAGGAGGAGTGCTTCATGCACCCGGGTCCAGGAGGCGCTCACCGGGGGGATGTCCCCCTGGGGTGGGAGGAAGCGGAAGGAGAACCCCTCGGCCCGCTCCAACCGGGCGAAGAGCGCCACCGAACCGCGGATGGCGGCGTCCAGGACAAAGCTCTCCGGATCGCGACTGGGAGAGGGGACGAGGAGCTTGAGGGAGTAGGAGATCTCCTCCACCCGATCCGCCTCCTCTTCCAGGAGGGAGGCGAACCGGTCATCGGGGATTCGCCCCAGCCGAAGGAGCTCGGTGAGCCCCCGGAGCGCCGAGGCTCGCCCGTTCAGATCGTGTGACACCTCCCGGAGGAGCCGCCCTTCCAGCTCCGTCCACGGGTTCTCCACCCCCTCCGTCAACGTGAGTGCTCCAGTTTCTTCCGGTGGTGACGATACTCGGGAGAGATCCGGTGAGACACGGACGTCTCATCGGTCCACTCCCCGAATGACAGCGTGGGCAGCCTCACGTGTTCATCTCCATTGGATTCATCGTGCTCTTCGGAAGCCTCGTGGTGGGGTACACCATGCACGGGGGGAGCCTGGCCGTCCTCATGCAGGTCAGTGAGTTCATCATCATCGGAGGGGCGGGGATCGGGGCGGTCTTCGTCGCTGAACGCCCCGGGGTGGTGAAGTCGATGGTGACGCAGAGCCTCAGCCTCCTTCGGCCCTCCCGCTACAACGCAGCCACGTACTCCGATCTTCTCCGAGTACTATACGACATCTTCTATCTCGCGCGAAAGGAGGGACTTACGGGGATCGAGAGTCATGTGGAGAACCCTGAGGAGAGCGAGATCTTCCAGCGGTACCCCTCGTTCGCGGAAAATCACCACGCCGTCTCCTTCCTCTCCGATACCCTCAAGGTTCTCCTCACCGGGGCCATGGAAGACCATCATCTGGCGGAGGTGCTGGACCTGGATCTGGAGCGGCACCACGATGAGGCGACCACCGTCCCCGATGCCATGAACACCGTGGCGGACGCCATGCCGGCCTTCGGCATCGTGGCGGCGGTCCTCGGGGTCATCATCACCATGGGGAAGATCGGGGGAGCTCCCGAAGTGGTGGGAAAGAGCGTGGCGGCGGCGCTGGTGGGGACCTTTCTCGGGATCTTCCTGGGCTACGGAGTCTTCGGGCCCATCGCCAAGGCCATGCGATCCCGTATCCACGCCGAGGCGCAGTACATGGCCTGTATCCGTACCGCGCTTCTCTCCTTTGCCCGGGGCGATCCGCCCATCACCTCGGTGGAGTTTGCCCGGCGCAACGTGGAGCCGGAGAATCGCCCGTCCTTCGCCGAGCTCGAGGAGATGACGCGCCGACGCCCTGCCGAGGGTGTGGGGAGGGCGGCATGACCTCCATGAGCGTACCACCGGGAGGGGCGAGATGAAGGACGCAAAGCCCAAAGTCATCGTCATCCGCAAGCGGGACAAGGGACATGGCGGTCATCATGGCGGGTCATGGAAGGTGGCGTACGCCGACTTCGTGACGGCCATGATGGCCTTCTTCCTCGTCATGTGGATCATGGGGATGGATCAGGATGTGAAGGATCTGGTGCAGGGGTACTTCAACAACCCCCTGGGAACAAACCGGGAGATCTCCCACGGTCTGAACCCGGCCACCACCGGATCTCTCATTCGCACCGGATTCGGGTCCGGGGTGCCTGTGGCCAGCTCGTCGCCCCATCTGGCGGAGTTGGAGCTGGTGGCCCGAAACCTGGAAGAGCGGTTTGACTCGCTCGGGTTGCACGACCTGGGCGCGGAGGTGGAGGTCGTGGTGACCCCCGAAGGGCTTCGCATCGAGATCATGGAGCTCAGCGATGAGGAGGTCTTCTTCGAGAAGGGCTCCGCCGGGGTTCGCCCCACCCTGCGCCGCATTCTCACCACCATCACGGAAGAGCTCGGCGATATGCCCCTCCCTCTGGTAGTGGAGGGACACACCGACGCGCGACCCTTCGCACGCCCCGGACCATACGGGAACTGGGAGCTCTCGGTGGATCGGGCCAACGCCGCCCGGAGGGTCATGGTCGAGGGAGGGTTCGCGGAAGGCCAGTTCTCCGAGGTGCGGGGGTATGCGGACAGGCGCCCCAGGGTCGCCGCCGACCCCCTGGCGGCGAGGAACCGCCGGGTAACGCTCCTCATGCCGGTGCAGCGCCCCGTCCCGCTGAACGGTCCCGTTCAGGACGGATTCCCCTCCTTCGATCCCATCCCCGATCTCCCCCGCCCCATGGGTACGGGGGGCGATTCGCAGCCCATGTCCAGCGGAGAGACGACATGACCGCCGCCATGCCGGCCTACGATCTGGAGTACACAGGCAACGCTTCGTCCACCTCGGCGGACGGGCTCCTTCAGACCATCCTCCAGGGGATGGAGGAAGAAGCGCGCCGGGCTCGCATTCGCGTCCTGCCATTCATCCAGGAGGGTGTGCCTCTCCCTCCCCGAACCGGGGTCGCCTTCCGCCGCTACCTCGACCTCTTCCTCCGCTCCTCTCTCAGCGCCGCCGGCCGAGGGGGGACCACCCTCTCGGTGCGGTTCTGGTCCACCGAGGGGGAGTTTCAGCTCGCCGTTTCCCACGATGGTGGAGCCACCCCCGATGACGAGGTGGACGCGCTGCGGCAGTCGGGGAAGGCTCTCGGGATCCGACTCGATGTGGAACGGGGGGCGGGGCCATGGAATCGCGGGCTCCTCTACTACCCCGTGAGGCCGCCGGATCCGGAAGGGCCACACCCCGAGGGATCTCCCGCCTGCGATGGGCGGACGGGAGTACGCATCCTCATCGTGGACGACAGCGACTCTCTTCGGGACGTGGTGCGAAGACTCCTCGAGCGGCGGGGGCACGAAGTGGTGGAGGCGGATACCGTCCCATTCGCGTTGAGCCTCCTCGAAGAGCTGGAGTTCGATCGGATCCTGGTGGACGTGAACATGCCGGGACGAGGGGGGATCGACTTCTACCGCACGCTGGAGTCCCGGGCTCCGGCCATGGCCAGGCGCGCCGTCTTCATGACCGGCGGATTCCAGACGATGGAATCCGAGGATTTTATCCTGGGCTCCGGGCGTCCCACCATGATGAAGCCCTTCGATCTGGCCGAGGTGGTGCGGGTGGTGGAAGGGTAGGGAGGATGGGGTTCCGGGGATCCCATCCCCCGTGACCTACTTCTTTTCCAGCGCCCACTCCTCGATGTGGCGGACCAGGTCGGGGAAGGAGAAGGGTTTCTGCACCCGGTACACCCCTTCCGCCGGGAACCCATCGTCCTTGTCGGTACCGAACGCCCCACTCATGACGACCACCTTGGGGCGCGGGTTGGAGAGATCCAGGATCTGCCGGATGATGGTTTCGCCCTTTCCGGGCATCTTCCGATCCACCAGCGCCACATCTACCCGACCTTCGTCGAGGTGCTTCAGCGCCTCATCGGCGGTGGCGGCCTCCAGGACCTCGTGTCCGCGGGCCTGGAGAGAAACGGAGAGGGCTCGACGAATCATCCGTTCGTCGTCGGCGACGAGGACCCGGAGGAGTCGGGTCGGCGGGGAGGGAGGGGGGCCTTCGTCGAGCACGCGGGATGTATTCTGAGTGGACTTCGACCCCATGGCGGTGACGTCCTTGTCCTGCGCCCATCGGAATCGGTCGGGGGGGTGCCGGAAAGTATCGCATCCGGGAGGGTGGTGGGCCACCCCCCCGGAAGGATTCCTAAAGGTCCGGCGGCTGGAACCGATACCGTTGGAGGACGGGTCGGATGGGACCGGCTCGACTGAGGGGCACGGAAGCCCCGCCACAGACACTCTACGGAAGGAGAACGTCCCATGTCGCGCATCAACACCAATGTCTCGGCCATGAACACCCAGAGGCTCATGGGCCAGACGAACGAGGCCTTCGGGCGCACCGTAGGTCGCCTGTCCTCCGGCTTCCGGATCAACCGGGCCGCGGACGACGCCGCCGGACTCGGGATCGCCAACAAGCTCCGCGCCGACATCGGCGCCCTGGGGCAGGCTTCCCGGAACGCCACCCAGGCGAACTCCCTCCTCCAGGTGGCTGAGGGAGCCATCACGCAGCTCTCCGCCATCTCGGATCGGATGAAGACGCTGGCCGTCCAGTCCGCCTCCGACTCGGTGAACGATGACAGCCGGGCGCTGATCCAGGCGGAGTTCGCGGAGCTCCAGCAGGAGATCGACCGCATCGTGAACACCACCAAGTTCCAGGGCGAGACGCTCCTGGACGGCACCTTCGGTGAGACCTTCACCGTGAACGCCGGTGGGTTCGAGGCGGCGGACATCGCGGCCTTCGAGGCGCTGGATGCCGTGGAAGCCGCATCCTTCAGCGTGGCCAACGAGAGCGGGCTTCAGAACGGGGCGTACACCGTCACCGTTTCGGGGACCAACAACGAGGTCATCACCCTCAGCAACGCCGACGGCAGTCAGGCGGTGAACCGGGTTCTGGCCCTGGACGGCTCCCAGGACGTGGACGGCGATCAGCAGCTCACCTTCGTCCTCGACGGCGCCACCATCTCCTTCACCATCTCGGGCGGTGCCACCACCGCCGAACGGGGAGACCTGAACGGCTTCGAGCTGAACACCGACGTCAATGTCACCGGCAGCGACGTGGAGTTCATGGTGAGCGTTTCCGGCAACCAGGCGAGCGATGACAACATCTCCATCGCCACCATGGATGTGAGCCGGACCACCCTCGGGCTGGACAACTCCATCAGCCTCGGGTCCAAGTCCGACGCGGTGACGGCCATCGGCGCCATCGATGACGCCATCAAGGCGCTCTCCGAGACCCTCGGGGACATCGGTGCCGCGCAGAACCGGCTGTCCTTCGCTTCGGCGAACGTGGACACCACCATCGAGAACTTCGCTGCCGCCGAGTCGGTGATCCGCGATGCGGACTTCGCCGCCGAGGCCACGGAGTTCGCCCGCCTGCAGATCCTCCAGCAGGCCCAGGTGGCCATGCTGGCCCAGGCGAACTCGGCCCCCCAGGGGGTCCTCCGACTGATCCAGTAATCCTCGATCGCGGAGAGGGTCCCGGGCCGGGTGACCGGTCCGGGGCCCTGACCGCCGGGAGTCTGAAGACACCATGAGTCCGCTCACCACCGTCGGAGGGATCGCCTCCGGAATCGACTTCACCGCCCTGGCCGATGCCATCATCGAAGCCAGGGCCGCGCCCAATCGGGCGCTGGAGCGGAAGATCGCGGACAACCAGACCAAATCGGCGGCCTACCTGTCGCTGAACGGGCGCCTGAGCGCCCTCAGGGACGCCGGGAGGGAGCTCGAGAACGCCTCCACCCTCATCGGACGGAATGTGGATCTCTCGGGGAACGGGAGTGGGCTCGTGAACATCACGGCCACCTCCGAGGCCCGAGAGGGGATCCACGAAATTGTGGTCCTGGAGCGCGCCGCCCGGGAGCGCCTCGGTGGGGAGGTTTTCTCCCATCGCACCGTGGCGCTCGGAATCGAGGGGAGTTTTACCGTAAATGGTTCGGAGGTGGAGCTTTTCGCCACCGATACCCTCGACGATGTGGTGGCTCGCCTGAATGCGGCCGGAGGGGACAACCCCTCGGTATCCGCCTCGGTGGTGACCCTTGGCCCCGGGGAATTTCGCCTGGTCCTCGCCTCCCGAGCGGAGGGAGCCCAGGGGATCCAGTTGACAGACGGGGGTGAGGGGGTTCTGGAGTCGTTGGGACTCCTGGACGCCTTCGGGGAGAAGGTTTCCATCCTTCAGGAAGGGGCCGACGCCCTGATCCGGGTGGATGGGGTGGAGCTCTCCCGTTCGTCCAATACCATCGACGATGTGGTGGACGGGCTCACCATACAGCTTCTCGGCGCCGATCCGACCCGTGTGGCGGAAGCCGCAGTAACGAAGGACACCTCTCCACTCCGAGAGGGGATCGAGCGGTTGGTGGATGCCTTCAACGGGGTGGCCGAGTTCATGCGGGACCAGGCCACCGGAGGGGAAGGGGTGAAGAAGCCCCTTTCAGGGGACACCGTTTCCCGGGGGATCTTCCAGCAGGTGCAGTCGGCCATGCTTGTCTCCCTCAACGTAGATCCGGGCGAAGGGGTGGCCCGCCTCGCCGACATCGGGGTCTCCTTCCAGATCAATGGGAAGTTCACCCTGGACTCGGCGAAGTTGAACGAAGCGCTTGCTTCACGTCCGGAGCAGGTGGCCGCGTTCTTCGCCGCGTCCACCTCGGGGAGCACGGCGGACATCGAGGTGCTGAGAACCGGTCTCGCTACCGATCCCGGAGAATTTGAGGTGGTCATCACCCAGCCCCCTGAGCGAGCTCGGGCCGAGGGGAGCGGATTTGGCGGGGTCATCACCGGGGCGGACCCCGGCGACCGGATTCGCCTCCTCTCCCTGGATGGAACCCGGGAGGTGGGGGTGGATCTCGAGAATGGGATGACCGTGCAGGAGATCGCCGACGCTCTCGATGCGGCCGCACTCGCCGAAGGAATCGCCGTCCGGGCCTTCGTGGAGGGCGGAGAACTCATCCTCCGGCACACTTCCTACGGCGCCGGCGAGGGGTTCCATGTGGAGCTGGATGGTGCGGGGGCGGACGAGTTGGGGATCGCCGCCGGAGAATACCGGGGGAAGGCCGTGCAGGGAACGGTGAATGGACAGACCGCCACCGGCCTCGGGAGGGTTCTCACCGTACAGGGAGAGGGGCCCGCCGCCGGGATCAGCCTCCGGTACTCGGGGACCGACTCCGGGTCGGTGGGGACGGTGAGTGTCGCCATGGGAGTCGGAGCGGGGGTCCATCGAGCGGCCGGGCGAGCCATACAACCCGGTGAGGCGTCGTTGAATGCCGCGGTGACCCGCATGGACACGAGCTCCGAGCAGATCAAGTCCCGGACCGACGACATGCGGGACCGCCTGGAGGTGCAGCGGCGGGACATGCTCCGGCGGTTTGCCGCCGTAGAGGAGGCCATCGCCCGGGCGCAGAACCAAGGGATGTACCTGGGGAGTCAGTTGGAGCAGATCTCCCGGTTCCAGTGGGGGAGCCGGAAGTAGAGCCAGAGCGAGAGGAACGGGGGAGAACCCATGACCTATGGACGAGGGAAAGAACGGGTATCGGCCTATCGGGCCCAGGAGGTCCTCTCCCGATCGGGAGAGGGGCTGGTGGTCCTCCTCTATCAGAAGCTTCTCACCGAGTTGAAGCGTGCCGATCACCTGATTACCGAGGGCAGGCACGAAGCAAAGGGCGAGGCGCTCTCGCGTGCTTCATCCATCCTTTTCGAGCTGCTGGGGTCTCTGGATTTCGAGAAGGGAGAGGAGATCGCCCCTCGTCTGGCGGCGCTCTACTCCTACTTCATCCGCGAGGTCCAGGAGGTGGATCGGTCCCTCGATCGGGATCGGCTCCGGAACCTCACCGAACTCATTCGCTCGCTGCACGCCTCCTGGGCGGCGGCGGAACAGGCGGTCACGTCGAGGGCCGGATGACCCTCGGGAATTCCGCCGTTAAAGTCTCATCCTCCCCCGCCGATACTTCCGGGAGCGGGAACAGACGAATCAGCGTAAGAGAAGGGAGGTCACCATGACCATTCAGCCTGTCATCCCCGATCCTCTTCGCGCCGAGGGCGCGAAGCGAATGGTCGATCGTGGCGATGGAAAGGGGGCAAACGCCCGCCCCGTGAACGAGGTCGCTCGCGGGGATCGGGTGGAGTTGTCGGCGGAAGGGCGAGAGCGAGCCCGTGCGGAAGGGGCCGAACGGCCGGTCCCCACCGATTCGGTGGACCGTCTGGAGCGGGTCCGTACCCGCGTCGCCGATGGAAGCTACCATACACCCGAGGTGGCCGAGGCAGTCGCAGAGCGACTCCTCGACTCGGGAGAACTCGATTTCTGACCGCGCAACCCACTTCTACTCCACGGAGACCCCCCTCATGAGATTCCTTGTCGTGGATGATTCGGCCACCATGCGTCGAATCGTGGTGAATTCGCTCCAGCGGATCGGATTCGAGAACATCGTCGAGGCGGGGGACGGAGCCCAGGGGCTCGAACGACTGGACGACTCCATCGACTTCGTCATCACGGACTGGAACATGCCCGGGATGGGGGGGCTGGATCTGGTGAAGGCCATCCGCTCCCGCCCGAACGGGAAGCAGCTTCCCATCCTCATGGTGACCACCCGGAGCGTCCGGGAGGACATCGTGCAGGCGGCCCAGGCCGGGGTGAACAACTACGTCGTGAAACCCTTCACCCCCCAGGTCCTGAAAGAGAAGATCGATCAGGTCCTGGAGGCCGCGGGAGCCGTCCGATGAGCGGCTACCTGGTCCGCCCGGCTCGGGCGGACGTCTTCGCCGGTTCGGAGGAGACCCTGCGGGCGGTGGCTCAGACGCTGGAAAACATGGGGGACGACCCGGTTGCCGCCACCCTCGACGCCAAGATGCAGGAGCTTCAGGAGCTGGCGCGCTTCCTCTCCCATTCCTACTCGGAGCTGGCCGCCATCCTGGGAGGGCTGCGGGCCACCAGAGGGCTCCTCCGCCGGGCCGAGGTGGATCGCCTCCAGAGGACGGGGGTCGCTCTTCAGGAGGTGACGCACCAGACCGAGGTGGCCACCACCGACATGCTGGACGCCCTGGAACGGGGGCTCTCCCTCCTGGATACCATGGTGGACGGGGAAGAGATGACCGGAGCCCGGGGTGAAGCGGAAGAGGGGCTCAGGGAAGAACTCCTGAAGGTCATGCACCTCCTCCAGTTCCAGGACATCACCTCTCAGCAGATCTCCGCGGCGGGGGAGACCCTCGCCGATGTGGAGGTCCGCCTCACCCACCTGGTTCGTACCCTCGAGGAGTACGGGGTGGGGATCGAAGAGGCCGCCTCCGCGGAACCGGAAGAGGTTCCGGGTGGGCCCAGCACCTGTGACCCGGAGGCCACCACCTTCCGGGCCGACGAACGCCAGGCGCTCGCCGACGACATCTTCTCCTGATGGGATCCTCCGTCGTGCGGCGCTTCGCGCCCGCTCTCCTCGCGACGCTCCTCTTCACTCCGTGGGGAGTGGCGGGGCAGGGGGGAGGGGTGGAGGCGCTGGACGAAATCCGATCCCTCTCGGTGGAGGTGACGGTATCCGGCGGGAGCGGGGTGGTTCGGGTGGCGGGGCAACCCCTCGCCGACCTCATCCGCGATGAACTGGCGCGGAGCTGGATCCTGGACGAACTCCCTCCTCCCAGGGGAGGGGAGTGCTGCACCCTCCGCCTCGATGTACGCCTCGTCTCGGGTACGGCGGGGATCCGTCCCACCGAAGGGTTTGTGGCGCGCCTCGAACTGGGGTATCGGGAGCGCCTCGGTCGGCTGGATCCGTGGGTGATCCTCTGGGAGAGCGAGGTCCTGGGGTCCATCGTGGATCCCCGCGACCTCCCCGACCAGCTTCGCTTCGCCACCAGGGAGCTGGCCATCGGCTTCGTCACCCTCTACCGGGAGCGCTTCCCCCTCCGCTGAGGGTGAAAGATCCGGGGGAGCGATTGTGATCCGGGGGAGAGCCCCCGTACCTTCGAAGCTCGCTCACCCCACACCCCTCCTCCCGGCCCTCCCATGCGCCCCCACGTTCCGTCTCTCCTCTTCCGGATCGTTCCTGCCCTCCTTTTTGCCCTCATGGCCGCCTTCCCGCCGGGGGTGAGTGCGCAGGACGAAACGAGGGCGGACCTTCTTTTCCGGAACGCCCGTGTCTTCGACGGGATGGGGAATCCGTGGATCCGGGCCGATGTGGCGGTGCGAGGGGACCGGATCGTGGGCGTGGGGCGGCTTCAGGGGTGGACGGCCGAGGAGGTTCTGAATCTGGACGGCCTCTATCTGGCCCCGGGCTTCATCGACCCGCACTCCCACGCCGGAGACGGGCTGGCGGACCCGGAGCGGAGTCACGCCCACCCCCAGCTTGCCCAGGGGGTGACCACCCTCTTCGTAAACCCCGATGGCGGGGGGCCGGTGGATCTGGCCGCCCAGAGGTCCAACCTTCTTCGGGACGGCCTCGGGGTGAATGTGGCTCAGCTCGTCCCCCACGGCTCCATTCGCGCAGCGGTGGTGGGGATGGAGGACCGGGCACCTTCCTCCCAGGAGATGGAGGCCATGCGGGAGCTCGTTCGCCGGGGGATGGAAGAGGGGGCCTTCGGCCTCTCCTCCGGGCCTTTCTACGTTCCAGGTAGTTTTTCCGATGCCGGGGAGTTGGTGGAGCTGGCACGGGTGGCGGGATCGTTCGGAGGGGTCTACACGAGCCACATCCGGGACGAGGGGGACTACTCCATCGGTGTTCTGGCCGCAGTGGAGGAGGTCATCACCATCGCCCGGGAGGCTGAGATCCGGGGAATCGTCACCCATGTGAAGGCGCTCGGCCCTCCGGTCTGGGGGTTCTCCGCGGCCATCGTCCACCGCATTGCCCGCGCCCGGGACGAGGGGGTTGAACTCTTCACGGACCAGTACCCGTACAACGCTTCGGCCACCTCTCTGGCCGCCGCCCTCGTCCCCCCGTGGGCCCAGGAGGGAGGGAGAGACGCGCTCCTCGCCCGTCTGGAGGACCCCGGTGTGGCCACTGCCCTCCGGGAGGGGGTGGCGGAGAACCTGGCGAGGAGGGGGGGCGCCGAGCGGATCCAGCTTCGCCGGCACACCCCCGATCCGACGCTGGAGGGGCTCACCCTCGCCGAGGTGGCCCACCGCCGGAGGGTGGACCCGGTGGAGGCGGCCCTCTCCCTCATCGCCGAGTTCGGGACGGGGATCGTCTCCTTCAACATGCACGATGACGACGTGGCCACCCTCATGCGGGCCCCCTGGAACATGACCTCCTCCGACGGCGAGTTCCCGGTATGGGGTGAGGGGGTACCCCACCCCCGGGCCTACGGGAGCTTCCCGAGAAAGCTCCGTCACTACGCGCTGGAGCTGGGGGTAGTCTCCCTGGAGGATGGGATCCGGAGCATGACCTCCCTTCCGGCGCAGGTCCACCGTCTGGAGGATCGGGGGGTGATTCGGGTGGGAGCGGTGGCCGATCTGGTGGTCTTCGATCTGGAACTCCTCCGGGACCGGGCCACCTTCACCGAACCCCACCAGCTCTCGGAAGGGATGGTGCACGTCCTGGTGAACGGGGTCTTCGCCATCCGGGAGGGCGCGTTGACCGAGGCGCGGGCGGGGAAGGTCCTGAGGCTTGCTCGATAGGGTGTTGAATTCCGTGGAGCTGGGCACTCCATCCGCCGCCCAGCCCCCATCGCACGCCCAACCGCCATCACCCGCCGAGGTGGGCGTCCGCGTCTCCGCAAGAAAGAAGGGGTGGAACGAGGAGGGAGGCAGGGCCTCGTAAGTGAATGTGACACTGGGTGGTAAGGACTGTCACCTCCGTGTTCACCTCAATCACCTTCCCACCCGCCCGCAGCGTCATGAGGGGGATCCCGGCCGCCGGATGGACGAGGGCGCTGGTCCCCACCACCACACAGAGATCCGCCCGCTCCGCCTTTTCCATGGCGGCGTCGAGGATCGTTTCCGGGAGGGGTTCCCCGAACCAGACCACATCGGGGCGGAGGAGTTCTCCGCATCCGGGGCACGAGGGGAGGGTGGGGAGGGAATCCCGTTCCGGTGAGGCGGGTTCCCGGCTCCCGCACCCTGGGCAGCGATCGCCCATGAGCTCTCCATGGAGGGGGAAGACTCTCGCGGCAGGATCGGCGTCGCCCCATTTGCCATCTCCCTTTTCTCCCTCCTCCTGGAGGGCGCGCTGGTGGAGTCCGTCCACATTCTGGGTGACGAGACAGGCGTCGGGGCGGGCAAAGAGGAAGCGGGCAACGGCCCGGTGGGCTGCGTTGGGGACACACCGTCTCACCGCGCGCCGACGAAGGCGATACCACTCCCAGACCTGTGTCGGGTCCCGGTGGAACCCGTCGGGGGTGGCCAGCTGGGCGGGGTCGAAGCGTGCCCAGAGTCCATCCCGATCGCGGAAGGTGGGGACGCCCGATTCCGCGCTCACACCGGCTCCGGTGAAGAGGAGAGGCTTCCGGGCGGCTTGGACGAGAGAGCGGGCTTCGTCGAGAGTGGGGGCGGAGAGGGGGTCCATCCTCCGGAGGGTAACGGGTCTCTTGTACCCCCGCGACCCCCGTAGAGGGGAGGAGGGGCTCGGTGGCACTCGAGCTCCGCTGCATCTACCTGGGGGCGGTTGACCCGGTGGAGAGGGTCCGGTACCGTTGGCGGGTTCCACCTTCGGGAGCCACCACCGGTCCCCCACGAACAACCACCAAGGGAAGTCGGCATATCATGGAGCTGAAGATCACCGGGCGGGTCACGCGCCTCCTCGAAATTCAGACGGGAGAGGGGCGGAACGGTCCCTGGCGGAAGCAGGATTTTATCCTGGAGACGGAGGGGCAGTACCCGAAGCAGATCTGCGTCACCCAATGGGGCGACAACATCGACTCGTTCGGGATCACGGAAGGTGAGGTCATCGTCGCCTCCATCGACATCGCAAGCCGGGAGTACAATGGTCGATGGTACACCGATGTGAAGGCATGGCGCGTGGAGCGGTCACAGGAGGGCGGAGGAGCACCCACCCCCCCCGCCGACGAACCGTGGCCTTCCTCCGAGCCGACGGACCTCTCCGAGCCTGAGGACGACCTTCCCTTTTAAGGCCTTTTCAGTTGTCGCCCGCACACCCCGTCTCACCCTCGCCCCGAGGAAACGTGGGGATGGTGGTGGCGCGGAGGGCGGCTGTGGGATCGGTCCCCGGCGCGAGCGGCTTCCACTGTCCCTGGAAATGAGTCCCGCCCCAGGGGTCGAAGAAGATGGCTCGCCCGTGGTCGCGGAACTCGATTCTCCATCCGCCTTCATGCACCAGCCGGTGATGGTGGCGGCAGAGGAGGATGCAGTTCCCCGGACTCGTCTCTCCGCCATCAGCCCAGTGCCGGACATGGTGGGCGTCGGTGAACCGTGACCCGCACCCCGGAACCCACTCGACCGGCACGGTCTCGAAGATTGAGAGCTGACGTGGCCCGCCCCGTGCCGTCCTCAGTCGCTGGCACGACCGAGGCATCGCAGGTGAGCCTTCGAGACGTTTGGCCGCGCTTTGCGCGTCCGTCTCGCGGGTCGGAACCGCAATCGCATTGCGAAGGGCGTTCAGGTCCGCTCGGCTCCGCTTTTCTTTGAAGCACCGGCACGAACGAGGCATCACAGGTCAGCCTCCGAGACATTTCCGCGGAAACGCGGACCTCCTCGATGTAAGACCACCGATCACGGTCACCCTCCTCCCGCGACCCCTCGCTCTCGTCCCGGATCAGCCCCCGCGCACGCGCCTCGTCGATGATCTGATCCAGCCGCGTTTTCCGCGCTCGCTTCCGGGAAGTGCACCCACTTCGGGGGTGAGGCGTCCCTTCACGACGTAGCTTCCATCCAGGTCGGGGAAGACGGAGAAGTTCCGGTTCCGGAACCTCCACTCTTCCCGGCCGGCCTCTTCCTTCAGGCTTCCCAGCCTCCACCCGCGAACCATGGACTCCACCTGTGCGGCGGTGCACCCCTGTGCCAGCTCCAGGAGGTGGGCTTCCGTCTCCGGCTCGGCGATCCGGGTGAGAGCTCGAACCTTGGAGAAGGTGAGTTCACCCCGGGCCAGCGCCTGGGAGGTGAGAGGGAGTTCCGGAAGGGCCCGAGCAGCGCGGACCCGTTCTCGGGCCGCGCCTCTATCGATCCCGGTTCGATGGACGAGCCATTCGGCGCAGGAGCCCTGAGCCGGGGGGTGGGGGTGCCGAAAAGGGTGACGAGGCGTACGAACGCCCGGAGAGAGGCCCTCAAGGGCGCCGTAGAGGCGCCGGAGGTGGATGTGGGCGACAGCGCGAATCCCGCAACCCAAATGTTGTCAAGGGGTTGCGCATGTGAGTCTGGGCCAACCTTCGATGGGGACGACGGGGTGCTCGATGCACTCGGGCCCTGCCTGGCATGAACGGAACCCGGAGATGGCAAGAGGCTGCGCTCCAGACCGGGAGGGAAGGGGGGAAAGCTCAGCATCCCAAGGGGTTTCTGTATCTTCGTTCGGTTGACCACCTACCCCATGCCGGGGTATCTTTTCAGGTCTGTATACCCGCTTTTCCACTGAGCTTCGGTTCTCTCCCAGCCGGGGGGGATCGAGCCCGAACCCCGCCACTTCACGACGTATGGCCAAGCCGAATCGGAAGCCTTCGCCCTCCGCTCCCCAGGGTACCGCGGACGACGCGTTCACCGCCCGGATCCTCGAGTTCTACCTCTGGGCGCGGGATCGGACCCAACTCCTCACGGTGGCTGGGGTGGTGGTCGTCCTCCTGGTGGTGGGAGGGATCTACTGGATGAACCAGCAGCGGGCCCGGGCCGATCGGGCCACGCTCGAACTGGAAGCCATTCAGCAGACGGTGGCCTTCGGCGATCGAGGTGAGGCCCGGGCACAGCTCACGACCTTCATCGACCGCTTCCGGGGCACCCCCTTCGTGGTGGAAGCCCGGATCACTCTGGCG
>JBJHBD010000043.1:0-21761 GCA_050485305.1 Gemmatimonadota bacterium | reverse complement strand
TTACTGTGGTGTGGGGGTTTTTTTTTTTATACATCTAGTGTTTGGGGGGTTTTGTGGGGGGGTTTGGGTGTTCGGGGGGGCCCCCCGGTCGCACCCTCGGGTTAGTTTTCCCCCCCCCGGTATTGCCGGGGGGGGGGGGCCCGGTGGCCCCCGCCCCGACAGTGCTTGCTCCCGTAGCTACCCGGGGAGATGTCTTCCCCACAGGGTGGGCGGGTCATGAAGAATCATCAGAAAGAGGTGCCGGAGTATCATGAAGCGACTCAGCAGCATTACCCCATTCCTTCTTCTCCTGGCCTTCTGGGGGATCCCCGGGTGCGCCAGCACCGGTGAGGGAGGGGAGCGGATCCGCCCCAACGAGATCTCGGCGGAGGAGATGGCGGCAACGCCGGCCGGAAACCTCTACGACGTGGTGGATCAGCTTCGCCCCCGCTGGTTCCAGATCCGGGCGGTGGCGAGCCTTCAGCAGCAGCGTCCGGAGATCGGCGTGTACATCAACCGTACCCACCAGGGGGGGGTCGAGGTGCTCCGCTCCATGTCCAAGGATGGGGTCCATCGGCTCGTCTACCTGGACGGACCGACGGCATCGGCGCAGCTTCGCAGCCCGGGAGGGACCGCGCTGGCGGGAGCCATCATCGTGGAGCTGGTAGCAGGGGAAGACTGAACTCAAGCGAAGTCAGTCACATATCCCGAGCAAAAGGTCGGTCCAGCCCGACCGATCTCCCGTCCTCACTCCGATGCAGGTCAGGCGTCGTCCTGGTCCCCGGGATCGGGATCTTCGTGGGGGTCCGGGAACCTCGGGGCGGTGGGCGAGCCACAGGCGGTTGCCACCATTCCAAGGGCCATCACGAGTGTGGCCACCCCGAGGATCCATCGCAGGTGGCGTGCAAGTTCACGCATGAGGAAATCTCCAGGGCATGGTCGTCATCCACCGCGGCGGGTCCAGAGGGCGATCACACCACATCGGGCATCGGGAGTGAAGAACTCAGGGGGAACCGAGGCCAGCCCCCGGTAGACCTCGATCCCCTCAAGATGCCCAGGAGAGGCCAGAACATCCAGTGGGACTTCAGTTCTACCGCGGGTGGCGAGGACTCCGTCCACGAAGATCTGCACGGGGCAGCGGCCTCCGGTGAGGCCGCCGATGGGGGCGCGGGCGAAGGTGATCACGGCGTCCCGCCTGGGGTCCCCACTCCCACCATCCATCTCGAATCGAACCCCCGGGAGGTCGGCCAGGAGGTCGGTAACTCGTACGGCGGCACGCGCCTCGATGTCCTCTCGAGTGATGAAGGTGCCGCCGGTCCTTCGGTCGAGGCGCTGATAGAATCCCGACAGGACGGGAGAAGCGGATCGAGTCTGCCCCACCACCTCGAGGGGGGCGAGAAGGACGATATCCGGGTCGATTCGCACCACCACCGAAAGGACCTCACCCACTTCCACCCACCAGCGAGGGGTGACCACCTCCCGGTACCCCGCGCTTCGCACCCGGATTCTGAAGGGGCCGGGGTCGAGGCGGGCAAAGCTGAAGGCGCCCTCGCCGTCCGTTGTCGTCTGGGCCCGGATCCGATCCACCTCGTCGAGGACATGGACCGTCGCGCCGGAAACCGGCTGGGCGGTGGTGCTATGCAATACCTGCCCCAACACCGCGCCGTCAGCGGGGTTCCGCTGGGCCTGCGCCGGAGAGGCAGTCAGTGGTAGAAGCGCCAGTAGGATGGCGAGCCGGAAGGCTTTCATGTAGGCATGTTCGGCAGTGTCCTTGCGAAAGCGCCCTCATGGGTACATACATGCGTTTCGTTCCGGTGTTCCCGCGCCGGTGTAAAGAATTTACACCCCCCTCTTCGCTCTCGGGCGCTGCGCCTCACTCGCCGATTCTCCATGGAGTAGCACTCATGTCACTTCGTTGTCGGATGACCTTTTTCCGGTCGGCCATTGCTCTGGCCCTCTGCACCCTGGCCGCAATGTCGGCGGCCCATGCGGGAGCCCAGCAGGAGCTGACCGGGCGCCACTTTGGAGAGGGGTTTCGGACAGGGATCGGGTATGCGGGCGTACTCCCCGATGCGGCCATCGGCGGGAGCGCGTGGCAGTTGCTCACCGACCGTGTCGGGATGTTCGTGGACGCCAAATTCACCCCCTCTTCCCTCACAGGAGACGCCGACTACTGCCCGCCTGCCGCCACCGCGCCCGCAGCGGTGACCTCGTGCGCCGTAGAGCCGGTCCATGCGCACTGGCGGGACTTCGCCGTCCGGGACGAGTCCGAATACCTCATCTTCAACGCCGGAGCAATGTACATACTCACCGACGAGTTCGCCCTCCTCCTGGGTGCCGGGATGGCGCGCCACCGGCGAATCCGGGAGTACTTCGAGAACATCGACTGGGAGCAGGGCGAGGAGCCGCGGATTTCCCGGTTCGGTCGGTACTACGTGCCCCACGAGGAGTCGCCCGGCTTCTCGCCCCAGTTGGTGGTGGGCGGACTCTTCCGGATCGGGTCCCGGGTGGCCCTTCGGTTCGGATACGAAACGGCACCCGGGGGCATCTCCATCGGCGGCTACCTGATCGCCCGCTGACCCGCAACCGGGAGGATGGGGTCCGGTCCCCCCATCCTCCCGGAGCAGTTCCCCACCCCCGGGGTACCGCCCCACATGGACCACCTCGCCTTCGATAACCGATTCGTCACCGAGCTTCCCGGCGACCCCGAGCTCTCCCGTACCCCCCGGCAGGTCTTCGGAGCGGCGTGGTCCCCGGTGGATCCCACCCCGGTGCGGGAGCCCGTACTCCTCGCCCACTCTCCCGAGATGGCCGAGGCGCTCGGGTTCACCGCGGAGGATGTCGCTTCTCCCCGCTTTTCCCGGGTCTTTGGTGGGAACGAGCTTCTCCCCGGTATGCGCCCCTTCTCCGCCGCCTACGGGGGGCATCAGTTCGGGCACTGGGCGGGGCAGCTCGGCGATGGGCGCGCCATCACCCTGGGTGAGGTGGTGACCCCTTCAGGGGATCGGTGGGAACTCCAGCTCAAGGGGGCCGGGCTCACCCCCTACTCCCGTACCGCCGATGGGCGGGCGGTCCTCCGGTCCTCCATCCGGGAGTTCCTCTGCTCCGAGGCCATGCATCACCTGGGAATTCCCACCACCCGGGCGCTCTCTCTGGTGGGGACCGGGGAGAGGGTGGTCCGGGACATGTTCTACGACGGAAACCCGGAGGCGGAGCCGGGCGCCATCGTCTGCCGGGTTGCCCCCTCCTTCCTCCGTCCGGGGAACTACCAGCTCTTCGCCTCCCGGGGGGAGATCGATCTCCTGGCCCGGCTCGTGGACTTCACCATCGATCGGGACTTCCCCGAACTGAAGACCATGGCCGACCCCACCGAACGGCGCGCCCACTGGCTCCTGGAGGTGTGCCGGCGCACCGCCGACCTCATGGTCCACTGGATGCGGGTGGGGTTCGTCCACGGGGTCATGAACACCGACAACCTCTCCATCCTGGGGCTCACCATCGACTACGGCCCGTACGGGTGGCTGGACGACTTCGATCCGGACTGGACCCCCAACACCACCGATGCCCAGGGGCGCCGGTACCGGTACGCGCACCAGCCGGCGGTGGCCCAGTGGAACCTGACCCGCTTCGCCGAGGCCCTCCACCCCCTCCTCGGCGAGGTCGCCCCCCTGGAAGAGGCCATCACCGAGTATGTCCGCCGGTACAATGAGGGGTATCTCGCCATGACGGCGGGGAAGGTGGGGCTCGCTCGCCACCCCGCCCGGGGAGGTGCCCAGGGAGATGAGGCGCGGGTCCGGAAGGTGGTGGACGGTCTCTACCCCATCCTCCATACAGGAGAGCTGGACTTCACCCTCTTCTTCCGTCTCCTGGGAGATGGGCTCATGGGGGAAGGCGGCGCCACGGGGATCACCCGGGAGACCTTCCGCGAGGCCCGGTACGACGAGGAGAAGGGAGCGGCGGTGGCGCCCGCCCTCACCGAGTGGCTTGGACGGTGGCGGGAGGCGCTGGCCGAGGCGTGGCCGGAAGCGGAAGGAGCCCGGATCCGGGAGGCCATGCATCGGGTGAACCCGCGGTACGTCCTCCGGAACTATCTGGCCCAGGAGGCCATCGATCTGGCGGAGGAGGGGGACCTCACCCGGGTCCACGAACTCCTGAATCTCATGCGCCGCCCCTACGACGATCAACCCGGAAAGGAGCGCTTCGCCGCCCGGCGACCGGAGTGGGCCAGACGGCGGGCCGGCTGCTCCATGCTTTCGTGCAGTTCCTGACATCGTCAGGAGTCGGTTTCGGGAGTGTGGGAACCCCTTGCCCCGCCTCCCGGTCACACGTACTCTCTCCACTTGCCAGAGCGGGGGGCGGAACGCCTCCGTCCGGCGCCCGCGGGCCGTCCCGGTCCCGTGGGGATGGAGTAGCCGGGTGACGTGAACCATCAAGGGAGCGGCGAATGTCAGATCAGACGGGCCATCGCATCCGGGTCATTCTCCGGATGGTACAGATCCACGACAACCTCGAGCCCGCCTGGGACGATGAGGGTGAGTTTCGCTTCACCTGCACGGTGTCGAGCCGGAATCGTGGGGGGATCTCGGAGAAGACGGTTCTCCCCCGGAACGCACCCTTCTACCGGATTTCCGACAATCCGGCGTGGAACCGCCTGACCCTGGACGAGACCCTCTTCGAAGGGGTGGTGGACGATCACATGGAGGTGGAGATCCTCGGGGAGGAGCTGGATCAACTCGTCTCCAACGACATGCTGGACCGATACCACCGAGTCTTCGACGGCGACCCCGCCACCTGGATCGGAGTCTACCAGCCGGGGGACGAGGAGTCCCACGACCCGGAGCGGATGTCCAACTGGTGGGTGTATCTGGAGGTGCAGGCGGCCTGATCGGCAGCGTTGCCACGGGTACCGCCCGGCGCCCCTCCGACCTCAGGGTCGGGGGGGCGCTCGTCATTCACTCTTCGATGCCCTCGCTCACCGGAGGGGGGAAGGGGTGGAGCTCCTCCAGGAGGGTCGTGGTGGCCGAACGCCAGTCATGGTGGGAGGTGAAGGGGGCGGCGGTGATGAGGATCGCTCCCACCAGGACGAGCCCCATCCCGATCCGGTCTCCCACGCCCCACCTGCGCCGCCAGACGGGAGGGAGTTCCTCAGGGGGGTGGGCGGATGTCCGGCTCTCTTCGACGGAGGGAGGCGAGTTGGCGGAGTGAGGCAACGCAGCGGCAGAGGGCGACTCCGGGGTGGCGGTAGGGGGCGCCTCGGCAGCGGGCGCAGCCGGCTCCCCATCCCCTTCGTCAGCCCTGGAGGATGGGTCATCCGCACCCCCATCCTCCCGCTTCTCCTTCCCCTTTCGCCCGAACATGATGATGGCCTGACCGATGCGGGCCATTTCGTCAACGGTGAGGAGGAAGGTGCGGAGGTTCCGCTCCCAGGCGGCAGCCCTCGATCCGATGCGGACCCCGGCGCGGGAGACGGCGGCGGCCCGCGCGGCGGACTGGAGTCCGAGGAGCCCCAGGACCACATCGATGTAGAGGACGAGGGCGAGGGCCAGGAAGATGAGCCCGACGTCGAGTTTCACCTCCCAGAGGGCGTGGAGGGCGATGCTGAGCCACCCCTTCTGATAGAGCCCCTGCCGGATCAACTCGAGGGCGAAGTGGACCGCCGCCACCACCACGAGCCAGAAGAGGCTGACGAAGACGGAGAGCCCCACCGCCAACCCCAGGTAGATGGCCACAAAAATCCAGCTCTCGTCGTGATCCCGGATCCACTCCCGGACGGAGACGAGGCGGGGGGCCCCTCGGGACGCCCTCACGGCCACCGCGCTACTCCCACTCCTCCGCGATGGTGCGGGCCACCGCGTCGAGGAGGCGTTCACCCATGTCGGGGTCGAGGCCACGGGCATCCCCCAGGATTCCGTTGGGGGAGATGGCGCGGAACCCCTTCTGGAAGATCCGGGCCAGCGCCTCTTCGTCCAGCTCGAGGGAGTTCCCCTTCTCCACCCGTCCCATCCGGACGAGCCCCGGGTGGAGGTAGATGATCTCGGACGATTCGGCGATGTCGGCATGCCCCCCTACCCGGTCCCCATGTCCGGACTCCTCCTCCACGATCCAGCGCCAGAGGGCGAGGGTCCCGAGGAGGTCGGTGTAGGCGAGAATCCGGGTTTCCCCATTCACGGCGGCCACGGCCGCCTGGATGCGAGGGAGCATCTCCTCGATGGGACCGAAGTTCCCTCCGTGGGAGGGGAGGAAACAGACGTTCAGGAAGCCGTGTCGGGCCAGGCTCACCGCGTAGTCGGTACAGACCGCTTCGAGGGTCTCGGGACGCAGGGAGATGGTTCCGGCGAACCCCATGTGGTGTTCCGAGCACCCGACCCGGATGGTGGGGGCCACGAGGGCGTCGCCCAGGATACGGGCCACCCGGACCCCCAGTGCCGTCCCCCGTTCGGCGTCCACCATGAGGGGGAGGTGGGGACCGTGCTGCTCCACCGCTCCCACCGGGACGATGACGGTGAGCGTTCCCCGGGTCATGGCCAGCTCGATCTCGGGCCAGGTGAGGTGTTCGAGAAGGAGGGGGTGGGGAGAGGTGACTTCGAGAGAGGGCTCGGGCGCGTCCATGGGGGATGGGGCCGGAAGGTTGGGGAGAAAACCGCTTCCGGACGGTAGGGGATCGGTGCTCTCCGGGGCAAGGGAGGGAGGAGAACGGGTTGGTACATGGGGTGCCGAAGGGGAAGGGCTCATACCCCATCCTCCCGGTGTAGAATCCGGTGCGGGACCCGATGGGGGCGGTGATCCTGCGCGGTGGCGGCGGTGATCCGACGTGACCGCCGACGGTTCCTTCAGCGAAAGGCAGGCCCCAGATGAGTACCGCACTCCGATGGATCCCAGGGCGCTCCGCGATCCGGATGGCGACGATCCTCGCCACCCTCGTCCTCCTTTCCGGTTGTGCGCTCCTTTCCCGACAGGCCGGGTCCCCGGTGAACTGGGATGGGGAGCGGGAGCCCACCACCTTCGTCCTGGAGGTGGAGAACCAGAACTTCAATCAGGCGCGGATCTACCTGATCCAGAACGGGCAGCAGCAGCGGCTCGGGATCGTGAACGGGAACACCACCGAGACCTTCGAGGCGCGGACCTGGGGAGGGTCGGAGATCCGGGTGCGGGTGGACATTCTGGCGGGAGGAGGGTTCACCACTGATCCCCTGGTGATCTGGCCCGGTGAGAACGTTCTGCTTAGGATCCCCTCGCGGGCGTGATCTTCATCCGGGTGCGAGCCCATGGGTTCGCCCGCTTCCCTCGAACCGGAATCGCCATGCTCCGCCTCGCTTTTTTCCCTGTTGTTGCCCTGGCCCTCACGGCGTGGAGCCCCGCCGACCCCGGGGACACCCCCCAGGACCGCTTCTGGGCCAATCTCCAGGGGATGTGCCAGATGGCCGCCGAAGGAGAGCTTCTTCAGGCCCCCGACGACCAGGTGGATCCCAACGCCCGTCTGGTGGTGCACTTCTGGGAGTGTGGTGACGACGAGATCCGGGCTCCCTTCCATGTGGGGGAGAACCGCTCCCGGACCTGGGTCTTCATCCGGCATGAGGGGGCGCTGGAGCTGCGGCACGACCACCGCCACCCCGACGGGACGGAAGAGGGGAACAGCTGGTACGGCGCGCTCACCCTCACCGAGGGGACCGAGACCACCCAGGAGTTTGTGAGCCGGCGAGGCGAGATGACCGTCGGATGGCGGGTGGAGATCGTTCCGGGAGAACGCTACACCTACGGGACCATCCGAAACGGGGAGTGGCGCCACCACCTGGTCTTCGACCTCACCCGCCCGGTCGAGCTTCCTCCCCTTCCGTGGGGGCACGAGACGCGGCCGTCACAACGTCCCTGACGAAGGGCTCGAGGGCGTCGGCCAGGGTGGGGCGCCCCAGCACCTGGAGGTCATAGCGGACCCGGGCGTGGGGGAGCGAGATCCGGACGATCCGGTCCAGGGCAATCGGGGTGCCGATGGCCACCGCGTCCACGGCCCCGCTCTCGGCAGCCCTTTCCAGCGCCTCTTCCAGCTCCCGCACCTGCCGGCTTCCGTATCCCATGGCAGGGAGGAGGGGCCCCATGTGGGGATGGGCATCGAGGGTGACCGCCAGCTCTCCGGTAGCGAAGGGGCGCGGGTCCACGATCTCCGCCGCGCCGGCCCGGCGGGCTCCCAGCGTGCCGGCCCCGTAGGCCATTTCGCCATGGGTGAGGGTCGGGCCGTCCTCCACCACCAGAACCCGCTTTCCTCGGAGCAGGTCGGGCTCGTCCACGGTAAGGGAGGATGCCGCTTCCAGAACGACCGCATCGGGGTTCCGATTCCGGACGTTCTCCCGGACGGTGAGCACATCCTCGTGGCGCGCCGTCTCCACCTTGTTGATGATGACCACGTCGGCCAGGAGGAGGTTCGTCTCGCCGGGGTGGTAACGAAGTTCGTGTCCTGGGCGATGGGGGTCCACCACGGTGAGGTAGAGGTCGGCGTGGAGGAAGGAGACGTCGTTGTTTCCGCCGTCCCAGAGTATGACGTCCGATTCGGCCTCCGCTTCGTCGAGGATGGCTTCGTAGTCCACCCCGGCCCACACCACAGACCCCGCTTCCAGGTGGGGCTCGTACTCTTCCCGCTCCTCCACCGTGGTGTCATGGAGGCGGAGGTCCTCGGCGTCGGCGAAGCGCTGCACCCGCTGCTTCACCAGATCTCCGTAGGGCATGGGGTGGCGAAGGATTCCCACTCGGAGCCCCTGTTCTCGAAGGTGAGCCGCCACCGCACGCGCGGTCTGGCTTTTCCCCGCCCCGGTGCGAGAGGCGCAGATGGCCACCACCGGGCGTGAACTCCTCAGCATGGAAGGGCGAGGCGCCGGGAGTTCGAAGGCGGCACCCGCGGCGTTCACCCGGCTGGCCAGGTGCATGACCGTCTCATGGGACAGGTCCGAGTAGGCGAGGACACAGCGGGTGATCTCCTGCTCGGAGATGAGCCTTTCCACCTCCCCCTCCTCATGGATGGGGATTCCCTCCGGATACCGGTCTCCCGCCAGCTCCAGAGGGTACCGGCGCTCGGCGATGTGGGGGATCTGCTGGGCGGTGAAGGCCACCACCTCCACATCGTCCCGGTCCCTGTAGACGGTGTTGAAGAGGTGGAAGTCCCTCCCCGCCGCTCCCAGAATGAGGATTCGCTCCCGCTTGCCCATCTACCGCCCTCCCGGCTTCCGGTGGAAGAATCAGCGCACGTCCACGAACCCCTGACGGAGGATGGGGGAGCCGGAGCCCGACGGGGACTCGCTGCGACGCGCCGTGAAGGTGGCGCCTCCCATCCCGGCGAAGTCCACCGTCCCCTCCAGAGAACCGCCGGAGCGAAGGGTCCCCAGGAAGGTCATGGGGATGGCGCCCGGCTCTTCCGACGAGAGGCGGAAGGTGAGGGTATCGCCCCGGAAGGTTCCCTCCAGGAGGCGGGAGCCCAGGCGAGGGGAGGTGTAGGTGCCGGTGACGCGCTCCCCCTCCTGCTGCAGGCGTACCGTGGGGGTCCCGGTCCCGTTCTCCGTCACCACCTCGAAGATCCAGACCCCCGAGAGGTCCACGGTGTCGGGCGCGGAGAGAACCGTCGCGGCGTGAAGGGCGGTATGGGCCGCGGGGGCGAGAATCCGCACGGGTGCCCGTGCCGCCTCCCGCTCCACCCGCCGCTCCTCCGCCATCCGTACCGCCCGATAGGCGTTCACGATCCCCCCGGTGGTGGAGAGGTCGGAGAAGGGGATCAGATCTTCCTCGGTTCCCGGGAGAATGACGGCCCGGTCCCCGAGGGGGGTCACGGACGCCAGGAGAATCTCACGGACCTCGGCGGCGGAGAGCTCCGGGTAATACGCCATGAGGAGGGCGGCGACCCCGGACACCACCGGGGCGGCAAAGCTGGTCCCCGAGGCGGCTTCGTACTCGTTCTCCGGCGCGGTGGAGCGGATGGAGTCTCCGGGGGCAAAGAGGTCCACCTCTCCGGCACCGTAGTTGGAAAAGGTGGCCACAAGCGCCTCATCGGCCCGGAAGCTGGAGGCCCCCACCTCGAGCCAGCGCTCGGCCCGGGTCCCATCCCCCAGGTTCCGGGTGGGGAAGTTGGGCTCGGTGCGGAGGTCTTCGCTGGAGTTCCCGGCGGCGTGGACCAGAAGCACCCCCTGCTCGTCGGCGTACCGAACCGCCTCGTCCACCACCTCCTTCCAGGGAGAGAACCCCTTTCCGAAGCTCATGTTGATGATGTGGGCCCCCTGGTCCACCGCGTACCGGATACTGTTGGCCACGTCCTTGTCCCGCTCGTCGCCGTCAGGGACGGTCCGCAGGACCATGATCCGGACTCCGTCGGTGACTCCGTCGATCCCCACCCCGTTCCCCCGCTTCGCGGCGATGATCCCTGCCACTCCGGTGCCGTGGGAGGGGTCCGGACCCACCACCTCGCTATTCCCGTAGCTCCACTCCCGGGGGTTCCCGTAGTCGTCTCCCACCAGGTGTCGGGGGTCGAAATGCGGGTTCAGCTTCGTCTCCGCCCCCTTCGCCACCCGCTCCATCTCCTCGGCAAGCACCTCGAGGGTGATCCCCGCCTCGGACACCGAGAGAAAGTAGTCCCGGATCTCGGCTCGCTGCCCGGTCCAGGAGCGCCCCAACCGCGCCACATCGTCGGGGTTCAGATTGTCGGGGGAGGGGAGCTGTCCGATGAGGAAGGTGCGCACGAACCGGAGGTTTTCCTCGATGTTCCCGAGGATCTCGGCGTACTCCTCGTTTTCGGCCACCTCCGTCCGGAACGCCTCTTCATAGGCGGGGCAGCGCTCGGCCGTCACCGGTTCGGGGCGGGGCTCCTCCCCGAAAAGAGGGTCTCCCGCCAGTTCGCGGCAGGCGGCGTAGAGCCGGGCCACCTCGTAGGTGTCGGCGTCCACCTGCGCCCCCGCCGGTCCCCCGATGAAGTTCCACCCATGGAGGTCATCCACCAGGCCGTTCCCATCATCGTCCCGCCCCGAGGCGTTCTCCCCAGGGTTTTGCCAGATGACCTCTCGGAGATCTTCATGTTCGATGTCCACCCCCGAGTCCAGCACCGCCACCACCACCGTGCGCCCCGGAGTACGCCCATGAAGCACCTCGTCCCACGCCCTCCGGATCCCCGCTCCGTAGACGCCATCCACCTCCGGGTCGAGCTGCCACCAACTCCCGTCGAGGGAGGTTCCCCCTTCCGTCTCAACCGGTGTGGGCGTCTCCTCGACGGGAGCCTCCACCGGAGGGGGTGGCGCCGGGAGGGGTGCGGGCGAGGGCGCCGCCGTGGTGCACCCGGTGAGGAGGAAGAGGAGGGAGGCGAGGAGGTGCAGGCGCTTCGGCATGGGTCCGAGGTCCGTGAGTGGGAGGATACTGCCGGGAACACAGTATAGGTTCAACACCGAGCGAGTCGAGGCGCGCGCCAGGTAAGGAACGAAGAACGTGAAGCGAAGCGGAGCACCTGAGCATCCGTAGGGTGCGAAGACCAGGCGTAGCCTTGTGCTACGGCAAGGAGGAGAGACGCCGAATGGCGCGATGCATCGGCTCGCGAATGTCACCTATACTGTGCTCCCGGTAGTTAGGTCACCGGAAGTATACCGCCCCGGCCCTCGACATGCTCCCATGCCCCGCTCGCTACCGGAAAGAAGACCGGCCCGGAGGGTCTCCCCCCCCGGGCCGGTCGGTATGCGGGTCACCCGGACCCGCCTCCTTCATCGATGTGCCGCGTCGGTCACCCCGCCCTGACACCGGCGGGGCCATGAGCGCTACGACTCCAGGATGGCGTCGATACGGACGAGCGCATCCTCCAGGTGAAGGCGGCTCGCCTCATCCCGGGTCCGTCCCACCGCGTTCTGCACCTCACCCCGGAGGGTGCGAAGCTGCCCGCGTGCCTGCGGGGCGATGTCGGAAGCTACCGCATTGTCGTCCTCCATGAGGGCCGCCATCCGTGCGATGTAGGCTCGCTGGAGATTCCTCCGGAAGGGGTCGATGGCTTCGCCGCGCCCCAGCTCGCTCCACACCCCGCCGCGCAGATCGGAGAGCATCTGCGGGAGTGTGTAGGCGCCGGAGCCGAGGAGGGCCTCCTGCTCAACGAGGCGCTTCATCCGATCCACATTCAGTACCTGGTTCAGGGCACCCACCTGGAGCTGCCGAATCCGGTCCATGGCCCCCTCGTACTGGATCCGCCAGAGGATCTCCTGATCCAGCATCCAGGTGGGGGTGGCAAACACCTGTCGGTTGATGTAGTCCAGGGCGCGTTGCTGGCGCTCCCGGGCGATGGGGGTGTACGGTCGGCGCCCCTGATCCTGGGTGCTCCGGTTCCAGTCCACCCCGCCCAGGTTGGCGGAGACATGGCCGGTGTACCGGTTCCACTGGCCGATGAGCTGGCCATACAGCTCCTGAAGCTGGGAGAAATCCTCTCCCTCCTGGTAGGTCCACTCCTGGAGGTTGGCCATGATCCGCTTCAGGTTCTCCACCCCGTAGTCCGAAGAACGGATGGCGTCATCGCCCAGCGCCTCGGTGAGGGAGCCCGGGTCCCAGTTGGTGGGGTCTCCGAACCGGTACATGGGATCGTCTTCCTTCTCCCGGATCCAGGCGTTCAGCGTGGGTTTTTCATCCTCCGGAGTCCGGGCCTCGGGGATCCAGCGGTGCCCCCAGGCGATGGAGTACAGGTCATAGGGACCCACCTTCGGGTGGAAGCAGGTGTCGTCGCCGGGCTGCGCCACATAGTTGAAGCGGGCGTAGTCCATGATGGAGGTGGAGGTCCCATTTTCGCAGACCCAGCGGGTGCGGAGGGAATCCACCGGGACGGACGAGTGCCCCTTCTGGTTGTGGGGGAGCCCGATGGTGTGCCCCACTTCGTGGGCCGAGACGAAGCGGATGAGCTCACCCATGACGTCATCGTCGAAGGCGACGCCCCGTGCCTCGGGGTTCACAGCCGCCGTGTGGGTGAAGTACCAGTTCCGGAGCAGGTTCATCACGTTGTGATGCCACTGGATGTGGGTCCCCAGGATCTCCCCGGTCCGGGGGTCGAAGAAGCGGGGGCCCGACGCATTCTGCACCGGTGAAGCCAGGTACCGGATGATGTTGATCCGGGCATCGGCGGGATCCCAGTCCGGGTCCTCCTCCGGGGTAGGGGGCATCCTGGCGACGATGGCGTTCTTGAAGCCGGCGGCCTCGTACGCCACCTGCCAGTCTTCCACCCCCTGCGCGAGCCAGCGGCGCCACTTCTCGGGGGTGGCCGGGTCGATGTAGAAGACGATGGGGTTCACCGGCTCCACCAGCTCACCCCGGAGGTAGGCTTCCGGATCGGAGGGTTCCAGGCGGAAGCGCTGGATGTACCGATGCTGCACCAGCCGCTGGGCATCGGCACCAAAGTCGTTGGTGGTCACCGAGAAGTACCCCACCCGCTCATCCCAGAGGCGGGGCATCATGGGCTCCTCGGGGAGAATCATGAGGGAGTGGCCGAACTCCACCGAAAGGGTTCCACCCGCCGGATTGGTGGGAGGGGAGTCGGCGTCATAGGTCACCACCCGGCGCACCTCGATGTTCTCCGGGAAGCTCCGCATGGACTCGATGAAGGTCCGGGGCGGATCCAGGCGCCGGACCTGAAACTGGGTGCGTCGCTGACGGGTGAGGCCGATGATGGCGGCGTCCGAGAGGAAGAAGTCGGTGACGTCCACCACCACTCCATTCCCGTCGGGCGACTCGGCCCGGATGTTCATCGCGGCGATGACCGGCTCGAAGTTGGAGTTTCGCACCGCCTGATAGATGGGGAGTTCCGGATCCGCCGTGTTGTCGAAGCTCACCTGGCGGAGGAGAACCTGGTCGCCCCTCCGTTCCCATCGGACCATCTCGGTGGTCTGACGGTGTCCGCCAAACCCGATCCCGGAGGCAGTCTGGGTGACGCGGGTGATGAGGATCATCTCCCGCCCCAGCTTCTCGTTGGGGATCTCGTAGAGGTATCGGTCCCCTACCCTGTGAACGGTGAAGAGCCCGGGTGAGGAGATGGCGGTGTCGGGGACGGCCTCGGCGTACGGGACCATCCCGGTGCGAGACCGTTCCTGATTCTGCTGGGCATCCATCCCGAAGGGGAGAGCCAGGAGAAGGAGGAGCCCAAGGGCGCCAAAGGGCGCCGGTGAGCGTCGGAAGAGACCCTGCATCGGATGTTCCTCTTGCTGAAGGTTGGACGGTTCGGACAGATCCCGGGGAATGCCCGGGGCACACCCCGCGCGGGGGTGGGAGGGGAGGCCGAATCCGCTCTGGTGAAATGGTGGGGATCATGGGTTCCCCGGACCCCTCGGGCAACCCGTGCGCCCAACACCCCTCCGTCCTATACTGTCCCCCCTTCATGGCAGAGCGTTGACCGGCGCGGCTCCCACGCATGGAGAGCGGCGCCCAACCTGAGAGGAAGGCATGGTTGGATACAGGGTAGTGGGATCCGGGGTTCTTGCCCTTTCCCTCGTCCTCGGCGGGTGCGCATCCGGCGCCGCCGGAGATCGGGGACCCGTTCGGGAAACCATCAACCACACCGGGCAGCCCATGGGGCCCCTCTTCAGCCCCATTGTCCGAACGGGCGATCTCTACTTCCTCTCGGGGGTGATCGGGCGCAGCCCCGATGGAGAGATCGCGGGAGCCACCCGCCAGGCCATGGACGGGGTGCGGACCCGTCTGGAGGCGGTGGGGGCCAACATGGACGATCTTGTGAAGTGTCAGGTCTTCATGATCGACATGGCGGACTACCAGGGGATGAACGAGGTGTACGCCTCCTACTTCACCGGGGATCCGCCGGCGCGGACGGCGCTGGCGGTGCGGGCGCTCCCCGCCAATGCCCAGGTCGAGGTAACCTGCATCGCCGCTGTGCGATACTGAACCGGATCAGGAGTGAGCGAGCGTGGCTGACGAGTACGTGACAGGAAAGGGGATGGATCGCCGGGACTTCCTCCGGAGGGCCGGGATGGGCGCCGGCGCCGTGGCGCTGAGCTCCTCCCTGGGAGCCGTCTCGGTGGAGGGCTCCGAGCGGGATGGGGTGCGGGCGAGCCCCCTCATCCGCCCCGGAGGGCGAAGCCCGGAGGTCGTGGTGCTGGGCGCCGGCGCTTTCGGGGGATGGGCCGCCTACCATCTTCAGGGGATGGGTGCGCGGGTGACCCTCGTGGACCTCTACGGTCCGGGAAATTCCCGCTCCACCTCCGGCGATGAGACCCGCGGCGTCCGCACCAGCTACGCCAACCGGGACCAGTGGTGTTCCTGGGCCTCCCGCTCCATCGAGCGATGGAAGAGCTACGACGAAGAGTGGGCTCACCTGGGAGAACCCCTCTTTTTCACTACCGGCGACCTCCTCCTTCGCCCCGAATGGAACGAGCAGCTCGAACTGGTCCGCCAGACCCTGGAACGGAACGGGGTGGCCTACGAGCGCCTCGACGGCGATGAACTTCGCCGCCGCTGGCCCCAGATCGACACCGAGCCCTTCGACGCGGCCCTCTATGAGGTGGAGGCGGGGGTGGTGCGATCCCGGGCGGCGTGCCTCCGGGTGGCCCACGCCTTCCAGGAGCGGGGCGGGGTGCTCCGGGTGGGACGAGCCGAGGTGGGAGATCGGATGGGTTCCCGCCTTCTCAATGTGGAGATGGAGGGGGGCGGCGGGATCACCGCCGACCTCTTCGTCTTCGCACTGGGCCCCTGGCTCCCGAAGGTCTTCCCCGAGGTCATGGGGCAACGGATCCGGATCCAGACCATGGGGCACGTCTTCTACTTCGGCACCCCTCCGGGGGACGACCGCTTCGGCTTCCCCAACCTCCCCTCCTTCGGCGTGGCGGGGTACACCGGGTGGCCAACCCTCCCGGTGGACAACCGGGGACTCCGGATCCGCACCGGAGGAAGTCAGGCAGACGATCCGGACACCTCGGTGCGCTGGGTCCCCGAACCGTCGGTGGAGCGCGCCCGCGCCGTGGTCGCCGAGCGATTCCCGGCCATGGCGGGCCAACCCCTTCTGGAAACCCGAGCCTGCCACTACGAGTCGTCGGTGACCCGGGACTGGTTCATCGACCGGCACCCCGAGTACGAGAACGTCTGGATTGCCGGGGGTGGGAGCGCCGAAGGGTTCAAGTTCGGCCCCATGGTGGGGGAGCTCATCGCCGACCGGGCCCTGGGGCGCGATCTCTTCCCCGAGGTGAACGACCTGTTCCGGATCCGGGACTCGGACCTGGCCATGGCTCCGCCCCCGGCCACCACCGAGTTCGGGCACTTCGGGGAGGGGGTGGCGGAGGCGTGGGGGTGAGGTGGCGCCTGCCCGAGGGGGAGGGCGGATCCCCATCCTCCCGGAGGAAGCTGTGGGTGACGGCGTTCCTCCTTCTCTGGACCCTGGGCGGCGTTTCCCCGGCGGCAGCCCAGATCACCACCGGGGAGCTGGCGGAACGCAGAGCCGCCCTCGCTGCCCAGGTGGGTGACGGGGTCATCCTCGCCCTCGGCGCTCCCGCTCCCGCGTACGACTACCTCCCCTGGTCCCAGGGGAGCGCCTTTCGATACCTCACCGGGTTCCTGGAGTGGGACGCCGCCCTCCTCATGGAGGTGCGGGGAGGGGTGGTTCGTTCCGAAACCCTCTTCGTGAACCCCCGGGATCCGGAGCGCGAGACCTGGGAGGGGCTTCGGGTGGGGCCGGAGCGGGTGGAGGAGCGATTTGGACTCCCGGGTCGAGCCGGCGCCGACCTGGGAGAGGCGCTGGAGGCGCTCCTCGAGGGTGAGAACACCCTTCATGTGGTGGCGCCCTTCCAGCCCGGAACCGCCATCCCCAACCCCGAGACGCTTCGCCTGAGAGCCCTCCTGGAACGGACTCCGGGGGTGGAGGTACGCCCCATCGTCTCTCTGGTGGCCCGCCTCCGGGCGGTGAAGTCCGACGCCGAACTGGCCCTCATCCGGCGCTCCGTCGAGATCACCACCACGGCGCACCAGGAGGTACTCCGGGTTCTCCGACCGGGGCTCGCCGAGTTCGAGATCCAGGGGCTCGTGGAGTACACCTTCCGACGGTACGGCGCCGAACGCCCCGCCTTCTCCACCATCGCCGGGTCGGGACCCCACTCCACCATCCTCCACTACAACGCCAACGACCGGTTCATGGAGGATGGGGATGTCCTCGTCCTGGACATCGGCGCCTCCTACGCCGGGTACGCCGCCGACATCACCCGCACCCTCCCGGTGAACGGACGCTTCTCCCCGCCCCAGCGGGAGATCTATGAGGTGGTCCGGGAGGCCCAGCGGGCGGGGGAAGAGGCGGTGCGGATCGGGGGACCGTACGCCGCGGTGGGGGCGGCGGCGCGGGAGGTCATCGCGGACGGGCTGGCTCGACTGGGGCTCATCGAGGGCCCCGACGCCACCTATGACTGCGGGGCTCCCGGGCGCCTCCGGGAGTGCCCCCAGCTTCAGCTCTACTACATGCACGGGGTGGGGCACGGGATCGGCCTCGACGTCCACGACCCCCTCCCACCCCTCCTGGAACCGGGCTCCGCCTTCAGCATCGAGCCGGGGATCTACGTGCGCCCAAACCTCTTCACCGAGGTCATCCCGGACACCCCCCGGAACCGGGCCCTTCAGGAGGCGGTGGACCCCGCCTTCCGGCGGTACATGAACATCGGCGTACGCATCGAGGACAACTACATCCTCACGGAGGATGGGCTCCGGTGGCTCTCCCGCGCGCCTCGCGAAATCGAGGAGATCGAGGCGGCGCTGGCGGCCCCGAGGGAAGGCCCACCCCGGAGGGATGGGGACCGGGTGGAGGACTACCGGCGCCTCACCCCCATCCTCCCTCGCTGAGGTCGGAGCGGGTCGGTCAGCGGGTTCCGGCGATGGCCCGCTCCACCCCCCACCCGTCGGCGGAGATGCGGAGCCAGGGGGTCGGGAAGCCGGTGTCGCCCGTCCACCCGGGCGGAGGGAAGGGGTCCACCCGCACTGCCTCCCGTACCGCCTCGGGGAACTTCCCCGGGTGCGCCGTGGCCAGGACGATCCCCCGGTCGCCATGGGGAGAGGCGCTCTGGAGGGCGCCCCACCCCACCGCGCCGTGGGGGTCCACAAGGTAGCCGTACTGCCGCCACCCCTTCCGCATGACCCGGAGGGTCGCCACTTCCGAGATGGTCTGGGGAGTGACCTCGCCTTCCATGGCCGCCGCATCGTCCCGGTACAGCGTCCGGAGCCGTTCGAGATTGCTTGGCGCGGTGATGTCCATGGCGGAACTCAGGGTGGGGTGTGACGCCTTCCCGCTCCCCGTCCACCCGCGCCCCCGGGTGAGGGGGCGATTTTCGTTGCAGGCGGCGACAAATCCGGCGAGGGGAAGACCCATCCTCCGGGCCAGAACCCCGGCGGTGAGGTTCCCCAGATTCCCCGAAGGGACGCTCACCCACGGATCTCCCTCCTCACTCCAGCCGGCGCGGGCGTGGAGGTAGTAGAAGGTCTGGGGGAGGAGGCGCCCGAGGTTCACCGAATTGGCGGTGGTGAGCGTCACCTGGACCCCTTCGGGAGGATGGGCCAGGAGCCCCTTCACGATTCGCTGGCAATCATCGAAGGAGCCCCGTACCGCCACTCCGCGGACCCGGCCCTCCTCCGCCCCCGGCGCCTCGACGATCTGCCGGAGCTGGAGTTCGGAGATCCGCCCCTCGGGGTAGAGGATCACCGCCTCGACACCGGGGAGGTGCCCGACGGCGTGAGCCACCGCGCCTCCCGTGTCGCCCGAGGTGGCGGTGAGGATCACGATCCGTTCCCCCTCCTCCTCCCGGCGGAGGTGGGAGAGGAGGGCGGCGAGGAAGCGGGCCCCCACATCCTTGAAGGAGGCGGTGGGGCCGTGAAAGAGCTCCAGGAGGTGCGGCCCGCCCTGGAGGGGGACCATGGGGATGGGAAAATCCAGCGCCTCCGCCACCAGCGCGTCGACGCGCTCCCGCCCCAGCGTCTCCTCGAGCCAGAGCCGCGCCATGACGTATGCGCTCTCCCGGAAGGGAGTTCCGGCGAGGGTGGTATGGGAGTCCTCCGGGAGGGTGGGGATCTCCGCCGGGAGGTAGAGCCCTCCATCGGGGGCGAGCCCCTGGAGGACGGCATCCCGGAGTGGGGTCGGGCGCACCCGCTCCGGATCCCGGGTGGAGAAGCAGATCATGGGAGTTCTCCCTCCTCCTCGATGACTTGAGCGCCTCGTCCCACTCCCGAGAGGTGGAGGTGGGCCTCCATTCCGGCGGCGCCGAGGAAGGCAGCCTTCATGGCCTCTCCCACTCGCTCCGCCACCGCACGGTTCTCCGCCAGTGCCAGTACCGCGGGGCCGGCACCGGAGATCCCGAAGCCGAGGGCGCCCGCTCCGAGGGCGGCCTCCCGGAGGTGCGCGAATCCGGGGATCCGGTCTCGCCGCCAGGGCTCGGCCAGGCGGTCCTCCAGCGCCGATGCCAGGAGGGTCGCATCACCGCTGTGGAGCGCGTGGACCAGGGCGGCGGTGTGTCCTGCCTGTGCCACGGCGTCGGCCATGGGTACGGTGGCGGGGAGCGCCCCCCGGAGCTCCCGAGTGGAGAGCTCCAGGCGGGGGTGGAGGAGGGCCACCGAGAGCCCATGGGGGACGGGGAGGGAGACGACGGGCCTTCCGATGCGGGAGAGGGTGATCCCGCCGAAAAGGGAAGGGGCCACATTGTCGCCGTGTTCTCCACCGGAGATCCGGGCTTCACCTGCGAGGGCGGCCCGGTAGAGGGTGTCCATGTCGGCGCCCATTCCCAGGAGGGCGTTCACCGCTACGACGGCGGCCACTGCCGAGGCGGCGCTCCCGCCCATCCCCCCGGAGAGGGGGAGCCCCTTCTCCACCGTGAGGGCCACCCCGGGAGGGTCGGGCCGGCCCCGGAGGAGGGCGGTCACCGCCACGGCGGCGGAGTTGTCCTCCGGAGAGGTGGGGAGGCGTCCTCCATCTCCGGTGATGCGCCGTATGACCACTCCAGGAATGTCCGTGACCTCGGCGCGGATGCGGTCCACGGGGCCCTCCAGGCAGAGCCCCAGGAGGTCGAAGCCGGCGATGAGGTTCCCCACCGACCCGGGGGCTTCGGCGCTCCTCATTGCCCGCGCATCACGGTTCCAGCGGCACGAACTTCTGGACCCGCTTTCCGGTGTCCACCTCGGTAGTGTAGAGGTTGCCGCGGGAATCCACCGCCACATTGTGCACCCACTGGAACTGCCCGGCATTCTTTCCGTGGCGCCCGAACCGGTTCACGATCTCCAGGGTGTTCCGGTCCAGGATCCAGAAGGTGTAGTTGGTGCCGTCGGGGACGTAGAGCCAGCGCTGCTCCGGGTCGCGGGAGAGCGCCACGTCCCAGGTGGAGCCCATGGAGAGGGTCTCTCTCCGGATGAACCCTTCCCGGAGGAACTCTCCCTCCCGGGTGAAGACCTGGATCCGGTTTTCCCGGCGGTCGGTCACGAACACCTCCCCGTCGCGGGAAATGGTGATCCCGTGGACCGGCCCGCGGAACTGCTGTCCGGGCTCTCCGTTGGGGTCGTAGGCGGGGAGGGGGCCGTCGTCGGGGACATTCCCGTAGGCTCCCCAGTGGCGGCGGTACTCGCCGGTCTCGGCGTCGAAGACGATGACGCGGCGGTTGATGTAGCCGTCGGCGATGAAGAGTTCGTTGGTCTCCGGGTCCACTTCCAGGGCCGCCGGCCCCCCCAGGAGCTCGGTGTCGTTGCTCCCTCCGGTTTCACCGGCCCGCCCGATCTGGAGGACAAACTCCCCGTCCCGGGTGAACTTGAGGACCTGGGTGGTGGTGGCGCCGGGGCCGCTCCCGATCCAGACATAGCCGTTGTGGTCCACATGAATCCCGTGCTCTCCCACCCCCATTCCGGTGGCGGGCCACTCGTACCCCTCGCCGGGGCCGCCCCACGCCTGCACCACATTCCCGTCGGGGTCGAATTCGATAACGGGGGGCGCCGGGTCGCAGCACATCCCGGTGGGGGGATCGGTGTGGGATCCCAGCTCCCGGTTCGTGATGCTCCCGGGGCGGTGCACGATCCAGACGTGGTCCCGATCATCCACGGCCACCCCGGTTACCTGCCCGATGGTCCAGTTGTTGGGGAGGTCCTTCGGGAAGAAGGGGTCCACCTGGAACTCGGTGGGAGCCGGTGACTGAACGCGGGCGTCGGATTCGGCGCACCCGACCAGGACGAGGGCGCCCAGCGCAGCGGCGGTGACCAGGGAGGATCGGTTCATCGGTTCAGCTCCTTATTCCCGGGTGGGGAGGGTGAAGGCCACCAGTTCGGCCGGGTGACCGGACTGCGCCACCGGAACCACGATGTACTGGCGCCCCTCGTGCATGAAGGTCATGGGCGCGGTGGTGGACTGGGCCGGCATGGTGATGCGCCCCACCTCCTCTCCGGTGAGCTTGTTCACGGCCCGGAGGTTGGGCTCCCCACCTCGCCCTTCGCCATAGATGAGGAGAGAACGGGTGGAGAGGGGAGTGGCGTGGGCCCGCTGCCCGGTGTTGGGGAGCTCCACGCCCTCCAGCGCCGCATGGTTCCGGATGGCGGCCGGGGTGTCTCCGTTGGGGATCTGCCAGAGGTGGTCCCCGGTGTTCAGGTCGATGGCGGTAATGGTCCCGTAGGGGGGCTTGAAGAGGGGGAGCCCCTGCGGGCCGCCGACCCCTCCCGGGCCCCGTGTCACGTACCGCATGTCCGAGTTGGGGTCCACATCGGTCCCGGGGATGAGGCGCGGGGCCGAACACCCCTTGATGGAGGCCACATAGAGGATCCCCGTCTCCGGGTCCACCGAGGCTCCGCCGGGGATG
>JBJHBD010000042.1:0-22290 GCA_050485305.1 Gemmatimonadota bacterium | reverse complement strand
CGGTAGGGTGGACCGACCGGACCGAGGCGTTGGGATGCTGGGTGGAGATGGGGCGGGTCAGGCTCGTCACCACCAGCTTTTCGCCACACGCCGCGCGGTACTGGGACGCAAGCCGCTCGATGAAGACCCGGACCTCCGGGCGCGCGTAGGGGAAGGAGACGTTGTGGACGTCGAAGTCCCGGTTCGGGCGTACCGGAACCAGATACCCCTGCTCCACGAATCGACGCACCTCGTCGGGGGTGCGGAGATACGTAAAGTTGTGCGCCTGCGCCTGATGGTTCTGTCGATCCAGGGAAGCCTGTCCACCGCGGAGATTCTGAGCCTCCAACACCCCGGGAGAGATGAGGAGGGCTGAAGCCGCCAGAGCGAAAAATCCCCGCCTCATCCGGCGGAATGTCGGTGGGGTCACGGCCATCAGGCTCCCGAATGGAGGATCACGGGCGAACGCAGGTACGAGTAAACATTTGATCCCTTCCGCGCAAGACCAATCTTTCCTCAAACCCCGCCGGCGAAGATCTGTTGCAGCGCCACACCCAACCCGTCCAGGACGAACTGCACCCCGATGACCATGACAAGGAGCCCCATGACCCGGGTGATGACGTTCAGCCCGGTCTGTCCCAGCGTTCGGAACATGAGGGGGGCGATGAGGAGGGCTCCCGCGGTGATGAGGAGGACGGCGACGATGGACGCATAGATGGCCGCCACCGCCCCCGCTCCCTCGGCCTGCGACACAAGCACGATGACGGTGGTCATGGCCCCCGGCCCCGCAATGGTGGGAAGCCCCAGGGGGATGATCCCGATCTCGTCCTTGGAGGCCCCCTCCTCCTCCTCTTCCTGGGTGGCCTTCACCCGGGAGCGGCGGGCCTGAAGCATGTCCCACCCGATCCCGAAGAAGATGATCCCCCCGGCGATCCGGAAGGCGTGGGTGGTGATCCCGAAAAAATCCAGGAGTCCCCGCCCCAGGAGGGCGAAGGCGACGAGCACCGCCAGCGAGGTGAAAAACGAGGTCACCACCGCTCTCCGCCTCCATCGGGCGTCGTGCCCTGCCGAGAGCCCCAGGAAGATGGTAGCGGCGGAGAGGGGGTTCACGATGGCCAGAAGGGACGAAAAGGCCAGCGCGGCAAAGGCGAGGTCGAGGGTCATGGCGGGAGTCTAACGTTGCTCCCGCCCCTGGACGAGGGGGCGAAGCGCCGCGACGGGTGGGAATGGAAAGGGGGAAGGCCGAAGCCCTCCCCCTTCCGTGGAGCCGGTCGACATCGGGGAGAGTCAGGCGTCCCCCACCCATCCTCCCTGCGCGGCCAGGTACTTTTCACCCACCACGTCCCAGTTCACCACCTTCCAGAAGGCGGTCAGGTAGTCGGGGCGCCGGTTCTGGTAGTTCAGGTAGTAGGCGTGCTCCCAGACGTCCACCCCGAGAATGGGGGTGTGCCCCTGCATGAGGGGTGAGTCCTGGTTGGCGGTGGCGATGACCTGGAGCTTCCCGAAGGGGTCCACCACGAGCCACCCCCACCCGGAGCCGAACTGCCCGCCCGCGGCGGCGGTGAACTTCTCCTTGAAGGCGTCGAAGCCGCCAAAGGTCGAGTCGATGGCGGCGGCGAGCTGCCCGCCGGGCTCCGAGCTTCCCCCGGGCTTCAGCGTCTCCCAGAAGAGGTTGTGGTTCACGAACCCACCCCCCTGATTCCGCACCGCGCCCTGCAGCGAGCCCGGAAGGGCGTCGATGGCGCGAAGGAGCTGTTCCGCCGAAAATCCCTGGTACTCGGCATGGGACTCGAGCGCCTTGTTCAGGTTCGTGGTGTAGGCGTTGTGGTGCTTCCCATGGTGGATCTCCATGGTACGCGCGTCGATGTGGGGCTCCAGCGCGTCGTGGGCGTACCCGAGCTCGGGGAGCTGGAAGGGATAAGCCATAACCTCTAACCTCCGGTATGAGGAGCGTGATCGTGAAGTTCGACGTGGGGTGCACGTCCCGTCAGGAGAACACCCCTGACGGCCCCGGGCGTTCCGCCTGCCGGACCGTTCGCGGCGGTGGCGCGCGGGTTCCGGGAGGATGGGGATGACCTCTCCCCCCCTTCCTCGCCGCATCCTCCTGGTGGACTGCGACATGTTCTTCGTGCAGGTGGCGCGCCTGGAAGACCCGGACGGTGCCGGAAAGGCCCCCCTCCTCATTGTGGGAGGCTCGGCGGAGGGGCGGGGGGTGGTCACCTCGGCGGACTACGGGGTGCGGGCCTTCGGAGTCCGTTCCGGGATGCCCACCGGACAGGCACTCCGCCTCTGCCCCGACGCCATGGTGGTGGGGGTGCGTAGGCGGGCCGTGGTGGCGCGGAGCCGCACCATCGGAGCGGTGCTGCGGGAGCTGGCACCCCGGGTGCAGGCCGCCTCCATCGACGAGTTCTACCTGGACCTGACGGGGACGGAGCGTCTCCTCCGGGGAGAGCCCCTCCCGGATTCGGCAAGGAGGATCCGGGACATGGTCCTGGAAAAGACCGGGATCTCGGTGAGCATCGGTGGCGCCGGCTCCCGCTATGTGGCGAAGATCGCCGCCGGGTTCGCCAAGCCGGCGGGGGTCCATGTGGTTCCCGCAGGAGGGGAGGCGGCCTTCCTCGCCCCCCTCCCCCTCGGTCGCCTCCCCGGGATCGGGCCCGCCTTCCTGGATTCGCTGAGGGCGCGGGGGCTCGTGACCGCGGGGGATGCGGCGGAGGTGGAGGAGGAGTGGCTCATCCGGTGGTTCGGGGAGTCCCGGGGACGCTGGCTCCACGACCGGGTCCGGGGGATCGACCGGTCGGAGGTCTCCGAGGGGGACGAGCGGAAGTCGGTGTCCACGGAGCGGACCTTCTCCCGGGACATCGGACGGGACGAAGAACTGGAGCGGATCCTTCTGGAGCTCTCCCTGTCGGTGGGATCGGTCCTCCGGGAAAAGGGGCTCCGGGCCCGGACCCTCACCGTGAAGATCCGGGATGGGGACTTCACCACCCGGCAGGCCTCCCATACCCTTCCGCTGGCGGTGGAGTCGGATCGGGCCATCTACGAAGCCGCCCGCCCTCTCCTGGCCCGACTCCGTGAGGGACGCCGGGTCCCGGCCCGACTCCTGGGAGTGGGGGCCTCATCGCTGGAGTCGGGAGAGGGGGGAGGCCAGCTCGCTCTCTTCGAGGAGGCTACCCCGGAAGAGTCGGAGCGGGACCGAACCCTCTCCCAGGTGGGGGACGCCCTCCGGGCCCGCTTCGGGGACGAAGCGCTCGTACCTGGCCGCCTCCTCGACTCGGGCCCCCGCATTCGCCGCAGAACCCCCGAACCCCCGGAGAACCCCGAATGACCGCGCGACTCCCTGAACGCCCTGCCGGCCCCGACGACATCACCCGCCGCCTGGGGGGCCCTCCCACCCTCATCGGGATGGTTCACCTCCTCCCCCTCCCCGGGGCACCGCGGTGGCGGGGCTCCATGGTGGAGGTAGTGGATCGGGCCCTCACCGATGCGGCCGCTCTGGTGGAAGGGGGGATGGACGCCCTCCTGGTGGAGAACTACGGGGACATTCCCTTTTTTCCGGGGGCGGTTCCGCCCGAGACTCTCGCCGCCATGGCGTTGGCGGTGGCCGCGGTCCGCGACGCGCACCCCCTCATCCCCGTGGGGGTGAACGTCCTCCGGAACGATACGCGGGGGGCTCTGGGGCTCGCCGCCGCCGCCGGGGCCACCTTCGTCCGGGTGAACGTCCATGTGGGAGCCATGTTCACCGATCAGGGGGTGCTGGAGGGGCGGGCCCACGAGATGGTTAGAGAGCGGGAGCGACTCTGCCCCGATGTGCTCCTGGCCACCGATGTTCATGTGAAGCACGCCACCCCACCCCCGGGGAACGAGCTGGTGCAGGCCGCCCGGGACACCCGGGAGCGAGGGCTCGCCGACCTCCTCATTCTCTCCGGCGAGGGGACGGGGGAAGCCACCGACCCGGAACGGGTGCGGCGGGTCAGGGAGGCCCTCCCCCATACCCCCCTCTGGATCGGGAGCGGGGTGGCGCCCGACCGGCTGGAGGCGCTGGCCCATGCCGACGGGGCCATCGTGGGGAGCGCCCTCCACCACGAGGGGCGGGCGGGGGCCGGGATCGAGGTGGGGCGGGTGCGCCGGTTCGTGGAAGCGGTACGGGGGTGAGAGGCCGTCCGGCCCCTCACCCCCGCATCCTCCGGAAACCCGTCCGCAGTCGGTTCAGGAGGTCGCCCTCCGTCAGGGCACCAGGTGGGTGGAGGCCCTGATCGGACCCTGCACCCGTACGATGGGGACGAAGGCGTTGGGCCCTCCCTGGGTGGGGATGGAGTGGTCCAGGAAGTTCCACCGGAGCACCGAGTCCACCGCGTCGGGCTCCAGGAGCTGAGGGATGAGGCGCCCCTCATGCTGCCGGAGGCGCACCAGGTAGCTTCCCGCCGGGAGGGTCATGGTCTCGGGGACCAGCTCCACCTTCACGTTGGCCATGAGGTGGTTCTGGTAGGGGCGGTCCTCCCACCCGATCTCCTCGATGCGGTAGCGCTCCACCTGCACGGTGGTCTCTTCCCGGAGCTTCTCCACCTGGATCCCGTGGCGCCGGAGGAAGAGGGCCACATCGTCCAGGCGGGGCTCCAGGGCATACCCCCAGGAGGGGACGGCGCGGGTCACGGTGGGGACCCAGAGGGTACGGTTCTCCCCGGTGACGAGGCGGGGCTCCAGCCACTCCCCCTCGGGGCCCCGCTCCACCACGTAGAACTCCACCTCCCCCGGGTAGGCGGCCTCCTCCAGGTCGAGAATGACCTCGGTGGGAGGCTCGTTCACCGTGCGCCGGCGAGCCTGCTGCACGATCCGCCGTACTTCGTCGGGGTTGTCGGCCATGAAGCGGGCCAGCCCGATCATGGACTCACGAGCCGAGTTGGCCTGCACCTCCAGGGAATGGCGCCCCGGCACCTCGTAGAGGAGGGTGATCATGTTCCGGATCCCCCCGTAGGAGTGCTGCTTCCGGGGCCAGGGGATGGTGGTGCGCCAGAACCAGGTGTCCGCCTCCTCATCGAAGGCCGGGCCCGAGTACCAGAACAGGGACATGTCATGGCGGGCCAGGTGCTCCCCCACCGCCTCGTACATGGGCCCCCGGGCAAATTCCACCAGGTCGGCGTCCGCGGTGGGGTCGAGGGTGGCCTGCCAGGTCATGTGGTAGGGGTAGGCGCCTCCGTTGTGGGCATCCACGAAGACGTCGGGAGCAAAGCGGTTGAGGATACGCTCGATGACCCCCGTCACCTCCCGGGTCTCGGCCACGATCCAGTCCCGGTTCATGTCGTACCCCAGCGAGTTGAAGCGCCGCCCGGCATCACCGCCGTCGGGGTTCATGTGGGGGACGATGATGACGTTGATGTGCTCCAGGATCTCCTGGTGTGCCCCCAGGGTGAGCTCCCGGATGAACTGCTGCCCCCCTTCCTTCCCGGAGCGCTCATTCCCGTGGATGGTGGCCACGATGAAGAGGGTGGGCTTCCCCGACAGGAGCGAAGCCGTGGGCTCGGAAAGGGGCGGATCGCCCAGGAAGACCACCGGGTGGGAGCGACCCTCGTTGGTCACCGTGAGCTCCTCGATGAGCATCTTGTCGGTGCGCCGCTGCACCTCGTAGAGGAACTCCATCACCTCGGCGTGGGTGGTGGTGCGGCTCCAGTTGGCGCGCTCCGCCCCGGTCTGGGGGAGGGGCTGGGCCTGGGCCTGGGCGGCCCCCACGGTGAGGGCGAGGGCCGCGAGGGCCCCCACGGCGCCTCCGAGGAGACGACGGACGGGGAGGGGTGCGATGTGGTTCATGGTGCCTGGGGTCAAACGTGGAACAGTCGGGGGGCGGGCATCGGTGCCCGCCCCCCGTCATGGCGTTCGAGGGTCAGTGCTACCGGCCCCCTGTGTTCTTCAACCAGGGCTTCCGTTCGAAGTATGAGTTGGAAGCCGCCACCACCTTCGGCGTCAGGAAGACCAGAGCAATGAGGTTGGGGATGATGACGAGCCCCAGGAAGATGTCTCCCAGGGTCCACGCCACCGCCAGTGGCGCCACCGCCCCCACGAAGTGCATCAGCACGAAGATGATCTTGTACGGGAGCACCGCCCTCGCCCCGAAGAGGTAGAAGGCGCACCGGTCCCCGTAGTAACTCCACGCGATGGCGGTGGAGATCCCGAAGAGGAGCACCGTGATGAGGACGATGTAGCCTCCCCAGTTCCCGGGGAGTCCTCGCCGGAAGGCCGCCACCGTGAGGGGTGCCCCCGTCTGGGCGCCATTCCCATGGAGCACGGGAATGGTACTCCCGTCGGCATCCTGGATCTCTCGACTCACCGGAAGAATCACCCCGTTGAAGGGCACCGTCTGTGCCTCATCCACGAAGAAGCGCTCTACCGGAGCGTTGTTGAAGGCGAGTTGACGGGTCCCGGCGCCGGTGGCCGTGGGGTATCCGTCCACCACCTCGATGCGCTCAGGCGCGGGAGCCATGAGGCTGAATCGCCCCCCCTCTCCCTCCTCCACATAGGTCACCCGGTTGTCGGTGAGGCCGATGGTGGTGGGGAAGCGGTCATCCCACGACGAGGTCACGATGATGACCAGCGCCGTCATGGTGCACACCACGATGGTGTCGATGAAGGGCCCGATGAGCCCCACCAGCCCCTCGGAGGCCGGTTCGTCGGTCTTGGCCGCCGCAAAGGCGATGGGGGACGACCCCTGCCCCGCCTCGTTGGAGAAGAGACCTCGGCGCACCCCCCACATCATGGTGACGAGGAAGACGCCCACCCCTGCCCCTGCCACACCGGCGGAGGGGTTGAATGCCTCGGAGAAGATGAGGGTGAACGCCCCGGGGATCTCTCGCCAGTAGACGGCGATGACCACCAGAGCACCCGCGCAGTAAAGCCCGGCCATGGCGGGGGCCAGGATCCCGGTGACCTTCCCGATGCGGGAAATCCCTCCGATGATGACGAGTCCCACGATGGTGGCGGTGACGAGCCCCGAAGCCCAGACCGGAATCCCGAACCCATCGCGGAGCGTGTCGGCCACCGTATTGGCCTGCACCCCGTTCCCCGTGAGGAAGGCGGTGATGGCCAGGAGGACGGCGAAGAAGATGGCCATGGGCTTCCACGCCTTCCCCAGCCCTCGCTCGATGTAGTACATGGGCCCACCGGAGACGGACCCTTCCCAGGCAGGCGCGTCGGGAGCCACTTCCTTCACCTCCCGGTAGAGTTGCGCCAGCGTCACCTCCACGAACTTCGTGGCCATCCCCAGGAAGGCCGTCACCCACATCCAGAAGAGGGCCCCGGGACCGCCGAAGTGCAGAGCGATGGCCACACCGGCGATGTTCCCGATCCCCACCGTGGCGGAGAGCGCCGTGGAAAGGGCCTGGAAGTGGGAGACGTCACCCTTTTCGTCCGGATCGTCGTACTTTCCGGAGGCCACGGCAAAGCCGTGCTTCAGGGCGCGGACCTGGATGAAGCCGAGGCGCAGAGTAAAGTAGAAACCGGCTCCAAGGAGGAGGATCACCACGTAGGGGATGGTCTCGCCCTGGTAGTTGATTCCGCTGGCCCAGACCAGATCCTCCATCCTGCTGACGAACGCGCTTATAGCCTCCATGGGACTCCCGGATTGCGGTGGGAAGGAGATTCGGGTGACAAAGAAGTCGTAGAATGAGCCGGGGTCCCTGGTGAAGCAAGGGGATCGGCGTCATGAAACCTTCCGGCCACCGGTTTCGTCCTGAGTAAGTGAGCGGGTGACGCCTCGTCTCCCCCCCTTCCCCGCCTCCCCGGCCCACCATGCTCCGTTCGCCCGAACCCTGCCGAACCTCACTCCCCGTCATCCCCCTCCTGGCCGTCGCCGCCCTACTCGTCCTTCCTCCGGGCGGATGGGCTCAGGACGCCCCCGCCTCCGGATCCGGACTCCGTCTCATGGTGGGCGACGCCGGTGTCGCCATCGGGAACGTTCCCCGGGCGGATGGGCTCCGGATCAACTGGCGCGACCGGGAGCTGGACCGGATCCGGGGGGTGAATCTGACGCTCTGGACACCGTGGAGCCGCACCAACGAGACGGTGGGAGGGAGCGTCGAAGGCTTCGCGCTCGGAATGTCACCGGTGGCCGGTCGACTCCAGGGGGTCAGCCTCGGTCTTGCCGCCACCGTGGGAGAGGAGTCCCTCCAGGGAATCCATCTGGGCGGGGTCGCCACCGTATCGGGCGGGTCCGTCCGAGGTGCCGCACTGGGGGGAGTGGCCGCCGTGTCCGCCGCCTCGACTTCGGGCCTTTCGCTGGGAGGGCTCGCTTCGGTGACCGCTGCCGATATGGAGGGGATCACCGTCGGGGGACTCGCTTCCGTGACGGGAAGGGACCTCAAGGGGATTGGAGTGGGAGGTCTCGCCTCGGTGACGGGCGGGCACCTGAGGGGCATCGGGGTGGGTGGGCTCGCCGCGGTGGGTGGGGAGGGGTTCACCGGGGTGGGAGCGGCCGGACTCGCCCTCGTGACCGAAGGGGACTTTGAGGGGGTTGGAGGTGCCGGATTCGCCCTGGTGGCCGGTGACGGGCTCACCGGAATCCACGCAGCCGGGCTCGCCCTGGTGAGTGGCGGACCCATGCGAGGGATCCAGGGCGGCGGGCTTGCCGTCGTGGCCGGGGAGGAGGCTCGGGGAGTGCAGGTCGCCGGACTGGCGGTGGTGGGTGGGGGCCCCCTCCATCACCTCCAGGTGGGCGGGCTCGCCGTGGTCTCAGCAGTGTCCATCAACGGACTGACCGCTGCGGGAGTCCGCACCAAGGCCCCCCTCATGCGCGGGGTCACCCTCGCGGGAGGATGGAATGACGCCGATGAGATCCGCGGGCTCGCCCTCGCCGGCGGCCTGAACCAGAGCCGGAATCAGGTGGGCCTCTCCGTCGCCCTCGTCAACTGGACCGACCACCTCCACGGCGTGCAGGTGGGGCTCCTGAACCGGGCCGGGAACAACTCACCCCTCTTCCGCATCCTCCCCCTGGTGAATGCGAGCTTCTGAGCCTCAAGGAGGCGAACTCACCCCCCCGCAGGACCTGGTTCCAGCACCAGGTGGTGGAAGACTCGCTCCAGGATGATCTCCCGGGCGCGCTCGGCGATGACCTCGATGGAGGGAGAATCGGTGTAGCGCTCGGCGATCTTCGCCTTCACCTCTTCCAGGGAGGGGAGTTCCGGGAGGTGCAACTCCTGGAAGCGCGCCAGGGCGTTCTCACGGGTGCGCGCCGCCCGCTCCCGGATCTCGTCCAGGGTGGGGTGGGCCTCCCATGCCTCCCGGAGTTCCCGGGCCAGCCGCTCGGCCGAGAAGGTGAGCGCCACCTCTCCGGCCACCCGCTCGATGACCTTCCGCCCGAGCTTCTGCTCGCCTCTGAGGATCGCCTCGGGAGGAGCCCGGAGATCCCACACCAGCCCCGCCCACGACATGGCCTTCAGCACGTAGTACGAGACGTCGACCTCCCACCAGAAGAAGCCCTGCCGGGTGGAGCTCTGGTAGTGGTGGTGGTTGTTGTGCCACCCCTCACCGAGGGTGATGATGGCGAGCCACCAGTTGTTGCGGGAGTCGTCGGCGGTGATGTAGCGCCGCTTCCCCACCACATGGGCCAGCGAGTTGATGGCGAAGACCCCGTGGTAGAGGATCACCGTGCTCAGGAAGAAGCCCACCACGAGCCCCGCCCACCCGTCGAGGAGGAAGCAGCCCACCGCCACGAGGAAGGCCGGGAAGTACGGGTGCCGATCCAGGAATCGGAGCTCCGGGTACTGGGCGAAGTCCTGGATGGTGGAGTAGTCGGCCGTGGACTTGGACTTCTTGAAGATCCACCCCACGTGGGACTCGAAGAACCCGGCGTGCCTCGGCGAATGGACGTCTTCGGGGGTGTCCGAGTGGAGGTGGTGATGCCGGTGGATGGCGGCCCACCAGAGCACACCCCGCTGCGCCGACGTCTGCCCCAGGAAGGCCAGGAAGAACTGGAACAGGCGGCTGGTCTTGTACGACCGGTGTGAGAAGTACCGGTGGAATCCTGCCGTGAGGGCCCACATCCGCACCAGATACAGCGAGATGCAGAGGATCACCGAGGTGGTGGTGAAGCCGGTCCAGAAGACGCCCAGCACCGCCAGGTGCACGAGGACGAAGGGGATGGCTTCGGGGTAGACGATGTCGTTGTGGTCTTCGTCGTGGTGATGGCCGTGATCGTGGGCGTGCCCATGATCGGCGGCGTGGGCGTGGGGCGTCACGATATCCTTGCTCCTTGCTCGTCTTGCGGAATGGGATCTCCGTGGAGACCCCTGCTCCCGACGGCGACCGCGGTCGCCGAAAGGGAGAGTTTACTTGTAGCGATAGGTGATCCGGCCCCGGGTCAGGTCGTACGGAGACATCTCGACCTTGACCCGGTCCCCCTCGAGGACACGGATGTAGAACTTCCTCATCTTCCCCGAAAGGTAGGTGAGGATGGTATGACCGTTCTCCAGCTCCACGCGGAAGTTCGCGTTGGGGAGGACCTCCGTTACGGTCCCCTCGACTTCGATGGCGTCATTCGCCACGGACTGCTCCGGGTGTGATGTTCACGTTTCAGGGCCAGACATTCTAAGTTACCACCGATTCGCCCAACGAGATAGCACACGTCCCCGCTCCGGTCCATCCCCATGAAGCCTGCCGTCGTCGTCGGAATCATCCTCGCCCTCGTTCTCTTCGCCGGGTTTGTCGTCCATTCCACCCTCCGCGCAGGGGAGGTGGAGTGCGAGGTCTGCCTCACCTTCCCCACCGGTGAGGTCTGTCGATCCGGCCGAGGCCCCTCCGAGGCGGAGGCCCGGATGGCCGCCCAGGAAAGCGCCTGCGGCGGGAATGTGTCGGGGATGGCCGAGATCATCGCCTGCCGGAACCAGGCGCCGAGCCGAGCCATCTGCCAGGCTCGCTGAGGCGCCGTCCCGCCCGGCACCCGGCGGGGCCGAGGGGCCGGCCACACTCCGGAATCGGGGGGTGTCGGAAAACCCATCCTCCCTCACTCCGCCTCGGGGTGAAGGGCCACGGTAAAGGTGCTCCCTTCTCCCACTCGGCTGCGCACCCGAATCCGGTATCCGAGGGCGCGCCCCAAAGCACGAGCCAGCGCCAGCCCCAATCCGGCTCCGGCGAACGAGGTGTCGCCCTCATCCCCGCCCTGTTCGAAGGCCTGGAAGATGGCCTCCAGGCGGTCCTGTGGGATCCCGGGGCCGGTGTCCGTCACCTGAATGGCGAGGGGGCTTCCGTCCCCTTCGTGAAGGCGGAGCGCCACCTCCACCGACCCTTTCCGGGTGAACCGGACCGCATTCTCCACCAGGTGGGAGAGGAGCTGCCGGAGGCGGTTGGGATCGGTCCTGACGACGCCCACGCCGGGCGGGATGACGATCCGGGTCATCACCCCGGGCTTGGGGCGCGCTCCACCGTTTTCCTTTACCACCTCCCGGATGAGGACAGCGAGATCCACCGGCTCCGGGCGTAGCGTCATTCGTCCGGCATCGACCCGTGCCAGTTCGGTGATCCCACCCACGAGGGTCAGAAGCTCTTCCGTGGTGTCGCGAAGGCCTTCCAGCTGCTCCCTCTGGCGAGGGGTGGGCGGATCTTCCCGACTGCGCAGCAGTCGATTCACCGCCCCGGAAAGCGAGTGGATGGGTGTGCGAAGTTCATGGGTCATGGCGAGGAGGAACTCCCCCCGGGTCTGCCGGGCCTCCCGCGCCCTTCCCGTCACTCCTTCGGAGGATGGGGAGTTCCACTCTCCGTTGTACTCCATGTAGCGGGCCACCCGGATCGCCTCGTCTTGCCCCATGACCCGCCCTACCAGGTGCAGGGCAGCGTCGATCCCCGCCGACACGCCCGCGGCGGTGAGGAGGTCGCCCGAGTCCACCCAGCGCGCGCCCTCGCGGAGGGTGAGGGTGGGCTCCAGCTCTCGCAGGCGGTGGTAGGCTCCGTGCCAGGTGGTGGCCTCTCGACCGGCCAGGAGCCCCGTTCGCGCCAGGAGGAGCGCGCCGGTGCAGACGGTGAAGACGAAGGGGGCGTCCCGAGCCACCGCACCGAGGGCGTCGATGAATCCGGGGGTCGCCGCCACCTCCTCGGACGCCCCTCCCGGGATGATCAGGATGTCGGGGGGGGCGTCTTCCCCCAGGACCCCATCGGGCTGAAGGGTGAGAAATCCCTGGCTACGGAGGGGGTGACGGGTGGGCGCGAGGGTCCGGAGCCGGAATCGCTTCCCATCCCCCGCCACCGACAGGACTTCGCCGGGTCCCGCCAGGTCCAGCAGTTCGACCCCCTCCCAGAGGACGAGCCCCACCGTGCATGGGTCCGGAAGAGGGAGGTGGGGCGACGGAGTGGGCGTGAGGGAGCGAAGGTCTGTCACGGTGGATGCCTGGGGTGGGTCGACCGGTGCCGGGTGTCCGGGGGGAAGGATACTACCGGAGCCGTCATACACATGGGGAGGGATCCCCGGTCCCTTCGAGTGGTAGATTCTTCGGGTCAGGTCCCCTGATCACCCCTCACTTCCGATCATGCGCCGCCTCCTCTCCTTGCCGGCTCTCCTGGTTCTGGCCGGGTGCGCCTCATCCCCCGCTCCGGCCCCCGCCGCCGCCGAGGCGGGGGAGCGGCGGCTCCAGATCCTCCACACCAACGACTTCCATGGGCGCCTCCTCCCCCGCGTATCCAATGGGGACACCCTGGGCGGAGGGGCGGTCCTGGCGGCGCACTTCGATTCGGCCCGGGTGCGATTCGACGGTCCCACCCTCCTCCTCTCGGCGGGAGACGTCATGCAGGGAACGGCGATCTCCAACCTCACCTGGGGACGCGCCGCCATCGACCTCTACACCCGCCTCGGGTATACCGCCGCGGCCTTCGGGAATCACGAATTCGACTGGGGGATCGACACCCTCCAGGCCAGGGTGGGGGAGAGCGGCTTCCCCTGGCTGGGGGCGAACATCTTCCTGGAGGGGAGTGACGAACACCCGGAGTGGGTGGTCCCCTCCCTCCTCCTCGAGGTGGATGGGATCCGGGTGGGGATCGTGGGGGTGGGGCTCTCCACCACCCCGGAGGTCGTGATGGCGGGGATGGTGGACGGCCTCGCCTTCCGGGATGAGGGGGAGGCTCTGGACCGGGAGATCCCCCGGCTCCGGGAGCAAGGGGCGGAGGTGGTGGTGGCGGTGGGGCATGTGGGCGCCGTGTGTCGGAACCCGGGGAGTGGTCCCCATGAACCCTCCACCGGGTGTGAGGGTCGGGTGGTGGAGATCCTGGAGGGACTCCGACACCCTCCGGACCTCTTCTTCGCCGGACACACCCACCTCCGGAACCTCGCCGAGGTGCGCGGGATTCCCCTGACCCAGAATCCGGCCTACTCGGAGACCTTCAGCGTCACCGAGGTGGCGGTGGAGGATGGGGTCCGGGTGCTCCGCCGGGAACTCCGCACCCCCCTCGCGCGGGAGGTGGACCCCGATACCACCGTGGCCAGGATCGTGGCCGAGTGGGCTGCCGATGTGGAACCCCTCCTGGCTCGCGAGGTGGCCCTCCTGGCCGAAGCCATGAGTAATGAGGACCGCCTCCCGGTGGAGAACGCGGCGGGGAACCTCCTGGCGGACGCTCACCGTTGGGGGTCGGGCGCAGAGGTGGCGCTGGTGAACAATGGCGCACTCCGCAGGAGCCTTCCGGAGGGGAGCGTGACCTGGGGAGTCCTCTACGAATTCCAACCCTTCCAGAACGATCTGGTGGTGGTCACCCTTTCGGACGCCACCCTCCGTTCCATCCTGGAGCACGCTCTCACCGACGACGGTCGCCCCCGGGCCCATGTCTCGGGGATCCGCGTCGAGTACCACCCCTCTCGGCCGCGGGGGGAGCGAGTTGCCCGGATCCTCCGGGATGATGGCTCCGAAGTCGTCGCGGGTGACCGGGTAGCGGTGGGAACCACCGAGTTCGTGGCTGCCGGAGGGGACGGGTTCACCATGTTCCTCGAAGGGGAGGTGCGAGGGACGGGGGTGGTGGACCTGGATGCCCTCGTTCGCTACCTGGAGCGCTTCGAGGGGGCTGTCCCCTCCCCCGAACTCGGTCGGTGGACCCCCATCCCCTCGCGGTGACCGGGAGCCGCCGCGGGTGGGTCACCCTCGGGTGCGGTTGAACTCCAGCGCCAGCGATTCTTCCGCCACCCGCACTTCCCATCCGGTCCGATGGGTCAGCTCCCGCCGGAGGGTATCGGCGGGTCCGGGCTCGCCATGGACGAGAGCCACCCCCTCCGAGGGCGGGACCCCCGCCTCGGCCCACGCCAGGAGTTCGGCCTGATCCGCGTGTGCGGAGAGGGCATCCAGCGCCCTGATCTCGCATTCGAAGGTCACGGAGGAACCGTGGATTCGGATGGTGCGCCCTCCCCGCAGAAGTTCGCGCCCACGGGTCCCTTCCGCCTGGTACCCCGAGAGAATGAGGGCATTTCGCCGATCCCCGCCAAAGGCGAGGAGGTGGTGGAGGATCCGGCCCCCGGTGAGCATCCCTGCCCCGGCGATGATGATCATGGGGCCCCTCCGATGGTTCAGCGCCTTGGATTCCTGCACCCCACCCACCCAGGTGGCCCGCTCCAACGCCGCAACGAACTGCGAGGACTCGGGAACCAGCTCGTCGGTGAAGCTCCGATGCACCTCCGTGACCCGATTCGCCATGGGGCTGTTCACGAAGAGGGGAACGGTCGGGATCTCCCTCTCCTCCATGAGGCGATGCAGGAGGAGGAGGAGGGTCTGGGCGCGCCCGAGCGCGAAGGCGGGGATCATGACCACTCCCCCCCGCTTGAGGGGTGGAAGGATGGCCTCTCTGAGGAGCTGTTCCGGGGACTCCGGTGGGTGGCGTCGGTCCCCGTAGGTGCTCTCCATCACCAGGACGTCCGTTTCTGGGCGGGGATCCGGAGGGGGGATCAGCGGGTCTCCCGGGCGACCCAGATCTCCGCTGAAGAGGGCGGATCGCCCCCCCGACTCACGAACCTCCACCGCCGCCGCTCCCAGGATGTGGCCGGATCGGTGCAGGGTGACTCGGAGGGCGCCTATCCGAAACGAGGAGTGAAAGGGGTGGGGTGAGAGCTGCTCCTCCACCCTGTGGGCATCCCGCTCGGTGAAGAGGGGGAGGGCGGGATCGTGCCGGGAGAAGCCGCGACGGTTCGCCCACTCCGCATCTTCCTCCTGGAGTCTCCCCGCATCCTCGAGCAGGACCGGGAGAAGGGCTCGGGTCGGCTCCGTGAGGTGAATGGCACCGGAAAACCCATCCCGCACCAGCACCGGGAGGTACCCGGAATGGTCCAGGTGGGCGTGGGTGAGAACCACCCCGTCGATCTGACCCGGGTTGATGGGGAAGGGACGCCAGTTCCGCAGGCGAAGTGTTTTCAGCCCCTGGAAGAGCCCGCAATCCACCAGGAGAGAGGTGGATCCGGCGAGGACGAGAAAGCGGGAGCCGGTGACGGTCCCGGCACCACCCAGAGGGATGATTTCCACGGAGGCGGCTACTGGGTCGCCAGGATCCCCAGGAGGACGATCCCGAGACCGATCCCCAATCGTCGCCAGGAGAAGGGGCTTCCGTCCCGTGCGCCCGGCTCCCGTGTCCAGGCCAGGATCGCCCCGCACCCGGAGCGGGTGAAGCGAACGGGGGCGTTGGAGCCGCGATAGACCTCCAGCCCCTCCAGGTCGGTCACATTCACGAACTCATCGAGAGTCATGGGTCCGTTGAGCCGCACCCCATCGATGAAGATATCCGGGGAGCACTGGCCTCGCATGGTGACTCCCGCGGATCGGCCGGTGGCATCGGTTCTCACCTGCACTCCGGGGATCGTGCGGACCAGATCGGTGACGGCGTAGGCACCCCGCGCCTCGATCTCTTCCCGATTGAAGGTGTGCCCGACCCGCATCTCCCTGCGGTCGTAGAAGCCCTGGGCCTCCAGGAGGGTCCGGCGCCGTGAGGTCACCACGAGGGGTTCGAGCGCCACCGCCTCCGGCGCAAGTTCGGCGCGGAGATCCACCTGCGCGGGTCCGAAGACGGCAATCTCCTGCGACACCATCCCGTATCCCAGCGCGGAGATCTCCACCCGGTACTGGCCAGCGGTGAGGTTGGAGGTCCGGAATCGGCCTCTCTGATCCGAGACTCCCTCCCACACCAGTTCGGGATCGGCACCTGTGGTGCGGAAGGTGATTCGCGCCGAGGTGATGGGCTGACCGGTCAGGATGTCGATGACATCCCCCACTACCGGGACGGGAACCCGGCTCGCCTCCGCGGGGAGCTCCTGTCCCACCAGGGAACCTGCGAGGAAAAGGGGTGCCAGAAGCCCGAACACCGACCAGGACTGCCTGTGCATGAATGCTCCTTCTGCCGAACTGCCGCCTCTCCCGATGGTCCCCCGATCCGGGATGGAGATGGGGGGCGCATCTGAATCAGTATATATGGTCGGGAGGTTCGCCGCACCATGGCAGGAGGAGAGTTCTGACGAGTCTCTTACATCTCCACGGACACCGTGCGGCACCAGGGTGCGATAACCCCGGCGCCGCACGGTCGAGTGGTCCGGACCTTCCTACGGTCCCCCCGTCAGTTGAAGGGCGTTACCCGGTTCTGGGTGAGGATCCGATTCATGTCATGAAGGATCGTGACCTCCTCCGTCTGAAGTGAGCCGTCGGACCCATACGGGGACGCGGGAGAGAAGAGGTCGATCTCGTTGGTGGGCGGGAGGTAGGAGGGGATCACCACCGTGGTCCCCGGATCTCCCGCGTTGATGTTGGGGTTTGCGTCGATCTCCCGGAGCATCATGGGGAGGAGAATCCCCAGATCGGCCATGCGGCGCCCCTCCAGTATGAGGATCTCCTGGCGGGCCAGGTGGAAGGCATGCCACAACTCATCGTGATTCCCCGCCGGAATGGCGCCGATGGAGTCGGGGTCCAGCGAGGTCCTGGAGATGGGGGAGAACTCGATGGGAACGTTCGGACGGTCCAGGACCAGTCCATTTCGGTAAGGGCTATTCGCGTCGGCTCGTACCCGGATGGAAGAGGAGCGAGGACGGATCGAGAGATCGCCGTTCAGCCGCTGATCGTTGTCGGTGAAGGTGATGACCTGGCGCCCCAACGCCGTCTGAATGGCGTTTACCAGATGTGTCCGGCCCTCGGCAAAGTTCCCTCCGGCGAAGGCGGCTTCAGCCAGGATGAGGTGCATCTCCTCCGCCTTCGCCACCGGAATTCCGGTGGCCCGGGTCGTGTACTTGGGGTCCAGGAAGTCCAGGCGCGGGAGGGGCTGCATCTCCTTGAGCGCCCGCTCCACCAGGAAGATGTACGGCTGATTGAGCACTCCCTGGTCGTCGAACATCCGGAGGAAGAGGAAGTTCGGATCGGCCTGAAGCACAGCCTGGGCCGCGGATGTGGCGGCCCCTGCGTTCCCCAGGTGTCGTTCGGCACGGGCGATCCCTGCCCGGGCGGCTACGGCAAAATCGCCTGAGCCACTTGCCTGGATGGAGGCCTCCAGCGTCGCCACACCCTCCTGAAGGATCTGGCTGCGAGAGAGAGGAGGGCCGTCGAGCTCCAGGGGCGCCGCCGAGTGGTTTTCGGCGAGGAGGACGAGGGCGATCCCCCGGTAGTAGAGTGCCTCCGCCCGCTGCCCCGAGGTGGCGGCGGCATCCCCGGGGATGATTTCGTCCAGGAGAAACTCGGCAAGCGCTCGGAGCTCCTGTGCGTTCCAGTAGATCCCCACCGCCTGGGCGGTGGAGTTGAGGAGCGCCGGTGCCAGGATCCCCGGGTCGTCATACTGTCCGGCCAATCCGGTGCCGTGGATCGAGTAGTTGTCGCTCACGGTTTCGGTGACCACCACCGCCGAGGCCACCGCGCGGGCAAACTGGGCCCGAAGCCCCGGAAGGAGTGCCTCGGTGGGACGTTGGGCCCGCGCCAGGTCTTCGGCCGTTGTGCGCGGGTTCTCCACATTGGTGGGGTCGAGGAAATCACATCCTGCCGCCACCATGAGGGCGGTCGCGAGCCCGAGGGTGAGGCGCACCCCCGCCCATCCCCTCTTCCGGGAACCGTCGAAACCCGTCCCGGAGGGGCTATCCGTCTGGTTCATGCTGCGAATCATTTCGGGCCTCCTCAGAAGACGAACTCGAATCCGATCCGGAAGGACCGGGGGGGAGAGATGGTGATGCTGGATTCACCGCCCAACTGGAGTCCACCACCCATGAGTCCGGCAAGCTCCGGATCCACGAGGGGATTCTTGGACCAGATGTGAACGTTTCGCACCGAAGCGAAGAGGGTGCTGCTCTGCACGCCGAGGCGATCGTTCATGTGTTGAGGGAGGAGGTAGCGAGCGGAGATCTCCCGGAGCTTCCACCAGTCCCCGTCGTACAGGAAGGCGGAGCGGGCCGTGCTCTGGGAGTACGGGCCGAGGAGGGTCCCCGCGGTGTTGTAGCGCCGCGGAAACTCGTAGCCATCCTCCACGATCTCCCTGCGGTAGATGCCGTTGAAGGTTGCCCACACCGAGCCGAAGTCCATGACCTTGTGCCCGGCGGCCCAATCGGCCATCGCCGTGATGGTGAGGTCCTGGAAGAGGGTCATCCGGGTGGTGAAGCTCCCGCTCCGGGTGGGGACCGCGGAGACGCCCTTGCAGTCGTCGTCGCCAAAATCGCAGCCGGCAAACTCCAACCGGGATCCGTCGTTGAGGCCGTCTCCGTTGGAGTCGAAGGGAGTGGTCACGTACCAGGCTCCCACCCGCTTCCCTTCAGAAACCCGCTTCTGCGCCGCCACGAAGAAGTCGGCGGCTCCACCCATGTCGGAGACCAGGTTGTTCACCGTCTGGAAGGTGGCGCCCACATGCCAGGAAAAGTTGGAGCGATTCAGGAGTTGGGCGCTCATGTCCACCTCGATCCCGGAATTGGTGATCTCACCCACATTCCGGATCTGGGTCCCCTGCCCCGTCACCGGCTGCTCGGGGACGAAGAAGAGGGCGTCCCGGGTGGTGGCGCTGTACCAGGTGAAGTCGATCCCGAAGCGGTCGTTCAGGATCGCCGTCTCAAACCCCATCTCGAAGGTGGAGGTGGACTCCGGCTTCAGGTCGGGATTCCCGGGGTTGTCAAAGCGGGGAGCGCTCTCACCCCGGAAGGAGACGGCGTCGAAGCTCCGATCCCGGAGGAAGGGAGGAGGGAACTTCCCCGTCTCGCCGTACGCGGCACGAAGACGAAGGTTGGAGATCCCCTCCCGGCTGAAGAACCGGTCGAGCCCCGGCTCACGGGAGATGTCGTACGCCGCCCCCACCTTCGGATACACGGCGTAGTCCACCTCGTCACCGAAGGAGGTGCCCGCATCGATCCGGACCCCGGCATTCAGAAAGAGTCGGTCGTACAGAGCCAGCGTTTCATCGACGTAGAGCCCCCCGGTGAAGACCTGGGTTCTCCCCTCACCGGCGGTGATCACCGCAGCCTCGCTGAAGTCCTTCGACCCGGGGAGGGCGAAGGTCGTTCCGTTCCCGAAGATGGAGTACGTGTTGTCGCGGAACCCCTGGATTCCCAGAGTGAGTGTGTTTCGAAGGGTCTCGGAGCGGGGGTAGGTGAGGGTCGCCGCTCCGTCGAAGGTGGCGGAGGTGAAGTTCCGGTTGAAGCGGAAGAGCTGCCCCGTCATCTGTCCGGGGGTGAACCCGATGGGCTGGAACTGGGTCTGTTCGTTGTTCCGGTGATCGGCTCCCAGGGTCACACGGAGTCCGAAGTTCTCCATGGGGCTCCACTGGTACCCGGTGCTGAACTGGAACCGGTTCACCGTCTCGTCGATCTCGGGCATCAGGAAGATGTCCAGCGCCTCCTGAAGCGTCTGCGCCCCGGTGAAGAAGAGGGCGTCTCCCACCTCCAGGGCGGTGATGGGGTCGGCGATGGCCGTTCCGTTGTAGATCCGACCGAAAGTGCTCCGGGTGTACGCGCCGGAGAAGTTGATGGTGGCGTTGTCGCTGAGGTTGGCCTGTACGCCCCCGCGGGTGACGTACACCGTCCCATCGTTGTCCGGCTGAATTCCCTCACTTCGCTGAACCCGGGCGCTCACATTGTAGGTGGCCACCTCACTCCCCCCGCTCACCCCGAAGGAGTAGTTCTGGACGTGGCCGTTCTTGAAGAAGTTCCGGCGGATCCAGTCGTTGGTAACCTCTCCCGACTCCACCCGGTTCGGGTAGATGTGCTCCGCATCGAGGAGGTACCTGAGTTCCGGAACATCCACCCCCTGCTCGATGCGCGCCGTCATCCGCGCCTGTCCGGGAGTGCCTCGCTTCGTGAAGATCTGGATCACCCCGGTGGCGGCGTCGGATCCGTACAGGGTGGACGCTGCCCCGCCCCGGGTGATCTCGATGCGCTCGATGTCGCTGGTGAGGAGTTCGGCGAGAGCGGAGCTCTGCTCCCCCCCCGTCCCACCGGAGGTGGACTGGGAATTGTCCACCCTGACCCCGTCCACATAGATCACCGGGGTCTGGGCGCCGAAGACGGAGGAGACCCCCCGGAAATTGATGAGAGAACCGGTTCCCGGTTGGGCGGAGGTGGCGTTCACCGTCGTCCCCGCCACGCGCCCCTGGAGAAGCTGGTCGATGGACTGGACCGGCGCCTCGGCAATGGTCTGTGCCGAGATGACCGCCACGGAGGTTGAGAGCTGCCGCCGTTCCGTGGCCTGCCCCACCCCGGTGACCACCAGCTCATCGAGGGCCAGCGCCTGGGAGCGGAGCTGCACATCGAGGGTCACCACCTGTCCGGCGGCCACGGTGACGGTCCGCTCCACCGTCTCGAATCCGATGAGCTGGACGCGGAGGGTGACCTCTCCGGCGGGGACGTTGGGGAGCGAATATCGCCCCTGGGTTCCGGCCACGATCCCCCGACTGGTGCCGGGGATACTGATCTGTGCCCCGGGGAGGGAGCGACCGGAGGATCCATCGGTGACCTGGCCCTGGATCGTCCCGGTGTTCCCCTGTGCCGAAGCCGGGGAAGGCGGTGGGAGGAGGAAGGCCAGGAGGAGGCACGGGAGAATCACCCGCGCACTCCGGAGAGCGAACGAGAAACTGGAACTCATGTGGCACCTCGGCGGGGAAGGAAGGGGAGGGGATGAAGGCCGGTTCCGGCGGAAGATCCTCGCCGGTGCCCTCAACCGCGGATGCCGACGTCACCCGCAACACCTTTGCCGGTATCAGGAGGGCATGACAGGAACGCACACCGGATCGACGACACCCCTACTCTTTGTCCTTGACCGGCAAAAACGCAAGGACTTTCCCCATCTTCACCGTTCCCTTACATCGCCCTCGGGAGCGTGGGAACGACCTCCGGAGGTGCGAGTACCCCCGGAGGTCGTCCACCCGCCCCACCCATCCTCCGTCAGATACGGGTTCCCTCCGGTGCGAAGGCCCCCCCGAGGGATGTCCCTTCGAACCCCCACCCCGCCTCACCGGTTACGGCGTACCGGTAGAGGGCGGCGGTGTAGATCCCCTTCAGAGCGGCGACCCCCAGCCCGTAGAGGATCCAGGCCAGGACCAGGAAGGCCAGGACCATGGGAATCATGAAGGGGAAGAGGATCCCGGAAGCCATGATGAGCCCCACCGAGAAGAGGCCGAGGGAGACGGCGCCGAGCCCGAAGGCGGCGCCCATCCCCATGACCCCCACCACCTGCTCTCCCCAGGTGCGACGGAAGAGAGTGGCGCTCTCCTTCACCACCTCCACCGGCCCCATGTCCCGGGAAACCAGGACGGGGACCGCCAGGTAGGTGGCCAGGTTCCAGGCCACTCCGGTGAAGCCGATGATGAGCTTCCCGAGGATTCCCAGCTTCCGGGAGAGGGTGTTCAGGATCACCCCCACGGTGGCGGCGATGAGGGCGTACCCCAGGATGACGCCGAAGCGTCCGCCGGCGATCCGGAGCCCGTCCCCCACCGTGGGATCGCCCCCTTCGAGGCGGATGAGGGCCGCCCCGACAAGGGCGGAGTTGAAGAAGAAGACCACCGTGTACTGGACGATGTAGAAGGCGAGGGCCCCCAGCATGGTGGGGGCGCCGATGTTGGTCGCCCACCCTTCCCACCCCCCCACCAGGAAGGCGGGGACAAAGAAGGTGGCGGTGACGAGGATGGTGGCCACCGACGAAAGGAGGGGGAAGACGAGGAGCTCCCGGTCCGCCATGAGGACACGCCCGCTGGACTTCACCAGCTCCCACGAGTTCCGAATCGTCTGGGTCATCGAAGGGTCTCCTGTGCTCTCGAGAGGATGGGTTCGGGGCGTCGTCCCCTCACCTGTGGTTCTCTACGTGCAGGCGGGGTGCGGGCTTCACGGAGCCGGCGCCGCCATTGCCGCCAGCGCCCCCGCCACGATGTCGGGGG
>JBJHBD010000041.1:0-22321 GCA_050485305.1 Gemmatimonadota bacterium | reverse complement strand
CTCGTGTTCTGGGCGTTTGGGCTCGCTCGGCCCATACTCCGCCTCAGCCTCCCGGACGAAGAAGGTGGAAGTGGTCAGATACCCCATGGTGCACCTCATGCAAGTGATGGAGAGCAATCAACTTGCACAAATCTAACGGCGGGTTTGGCGAGGCTCTGGAAGGGGTGTAGGAGCCCTGAACTGGGGGGTGAGGGTGCCGAAAAGGGTGAGGCGGCGTACGAGGGGCCGGCGAGGGCTCCTCAGGACGCTGGAGAGGCGTCAGAGCCGGAGGTGGGCGATGGCGCGAATCCCGCAACCCAAATCCTGTCAATGGGTTGCGCATGTGATTTTGGGCCAGATTTCTGCGGGAGAACGGGGAGAACGGGGAGAACGGGGAGAACGGGGAGAACGGGGAGAACGGGGAGAACGGGGAGAACGGGGACTGCGGAGCGAGCTTGATGTTCACCGCACTCCGGCATCGCCCACCGGAAACAGGTCTCAGCCCTGATCCTCTCGGGACTGCTCCCCACCCCAGCGGAACCGATCTGCCCTGGGGGGTTCCGGGAGATCATCCTTCCAGACGAAAAGGGGGGCCGTAGGCGCGGGTTTTCCCCAGGTGAAGCCCGGTGACACGTCCTTTTCCCCCTCACCATCAGGATCCAGCCCCTCTCTTTCAGGACCCGGCTGGGTGCCATCCCTCTCCTCCATCGCGGTATCGAAAGAGGGGGTGCCGCCGGTGGCGGCCCTTTCGGGCGCCCGGAACCGGAAGGTGGGAGAAGGGGCCCAACGAAAGGGAGCGGAAGCTTCGGGACCATCTGCAGGGCCGGGGTTGTCCCACCTGAGCTTGCGGCCAACCCCGGACCATTCACAGCGCGGGCACCAGCGCTTCTCCAAGGTATGCCGCAACGGCCTCAGCCACGGGGTTGCCACCGGGGTGGTCCCATGGTGGCACCGAGGGCAGGCCCAGCGGGCGGGGACCAGGCGTGGGCCCAACGCCAGGGCGATGCCGCCGGCAACGGCGAGTGCGGTGATCGCGGCGAGAAGGTAGACGAGTTCCGGCTCCATATCGCTGAATGGTAAGAAGTCCCGAGTGTGTCGGCCAGAGAGGTGATGCAGGTGGCCGACACTGGAAGGGGAGGGAGGGGGGCGGTAGCTTAGCACCCTTCAGGGGACCGGTCTTCGGAGGTCGGTCCAGGGTGTCCAGGGAGTAAAGGAGACAGGGCCATGGGAGCCATTCGCCAGTTCATGGAGAAGCACTACCTCCACTTCAACGCCCGGGAGGTGGTGGCGGCCTCGAAGGCCTACGAAGACCACCTGGCGGCCGGTGGGAAGATGCTCATGACCCTTGCCGGCGCCATGTCCACCGGGGAGTTGGGGATCATCCTGGCTCGGATGATCCGGGAGGGGAAGGTTCATGCCATTTCGTGCACGGGCGCAAATCTTGAAGAAGATGTCTTCAACCTCCTGGGGCACGACGACTACGAAGTGATCCCGGACTGGCGGGCCCTCTCCGTGGATGCAGAGGTGGCTCTCTATGATCGGGGGTTGAACCGGGTGACCGACACCTGCATCCCTGAAGACATCATGCGGCACCTGGAGGCGCGCCTGGTAGAGCGATGGAGAGTGGCGTGCGAAAACAACGAAAGAAAATTCCCATTCGAATTTCTGTACGACATCCTGAGGTCAGGTGAGATCGAGGAGTACTACCAGATCGATCCCCGGAACTCATGGCTCCTGGCGGCGCTGGAGATGGGGATCCCGGTGTATTCCCCCGGATGGGAGGATTCCACCACCGGGAACATGTTCGCCGCCAACGTCCTCACCGGTAAGGTTCCCCACCACCTCTGCTGCAAGACGGGAACCGAGCAGTTCGCCCACCTCATCGAGTGGTACAAGGCGAACCACGGTGCCGCCGAGGGGCGGCCTTCAGTTGGCTTTTTCCAGATCGGAGGAGGGATTGCGGGCGACTTCGCCATCTGCTCCGTCCCCTCCATCATCCAGGACATGCAGGAGGAAGTCCCCTTCTGGGGCTACTTCTGCCAGATCACCGATGCCGACCCATCGTACGGGGGGTACTCGGGGGCCGTCCCGAATGAGAAGATCACCTGGGGGAAGCTGGATCGGGACACGCCCAAGTTCCTTATCAAGTCCGACGCCACCATTGTGGCTCCCCTGATGTTCGGGTACCTGCTGGGGGACTGATCGGGGAAGGGGTGTAGCCACCCAACCGGAAGGGGGACCAGAGGATAGAGGGATATCCACACGCCGGTGGGGGCACTCTATTCTTCCTGGAGGAGAGCGGCGAGCCGCTTTGCGTGAGACGCCTGAATCTCGCTGCGAAGCCCTCCCGCTCCCATCATTGCGCGTCCGAGCGGGTAGCCCTCCAGGAAGATCCCCAGCGGTCCCGCCGGGGCTTCAGGGCGCTCCACCCCGGCACCGCCGAGGAGGGTGAGGAGTTCTTCCCGGGTCAGGTGAAGGCGGCGTTCCGGCGGAAGGAGGTGCCCGAAACGCTGGAAGAGCTGGTTTGCCGGAACCTCCCGCCCGCTGGAATCACTTCGGGTCCCACGAATGCCCAGCGAGACGACCCGCCACCCCTTCGGGCGATCCGCCTGCCAGGCCGGGACAGGCCAGGAGCCCACGGTATGGGCCCAGATCGTATCTCCCCGAACCATCCATCCCAGTTCGGGGAGGTGCTGCCCACCCATCCCGAATCGGGAGGCCAGCTCCACCGAGGCCACGTCGACCCGCCGGGTGGCCACTTCCGGGTCCTCACCGGGGAAAGCGGCGGGAACTTCGCTCCACTCAAAGAGCTGGGGGTCCGTTCCACCGGACGAGTCGAGTACGCGGAGGCGGGCCATGAACATCCCTCCGGAGTCGAGGTGGTGCGGGTAGACCCGCCATGCGCGATCCATCTCCGGGGGGAAGCGCATGTCACCCCACTCCGGAAGCCCCGTGGCGTGGGGGGTCATGAGAGGGATGGTTTCCAGCTCCACCGGCAGCTCCCGGAGGGCGCGTGCCACCACCGCCTCATTCTCCTCCGGTGCGAAGGTGCAGGTGGAGTAGACCACCCGGCCCCCGGGGCGGGTAACCTCCACCCCACGGCGAAGAAGTTCGAACTGGAGCGTCGAGATGTACTCGCCGAAGGCCCGGGTTCGATTGGGGAGGCGACCCCGCTGGCGGCGATAGTTCCCCTCGGCCGAGCAGGGGGCGTCCACCAGAACCGCATCGAAGAGAGCACCTCCTGGAAGATCCCGTCCGTCGCAGGCCACCACCAGGACGTTGGAGGTGCCAAGGCGGAAGACGTTGGACATGAGTCCCCGGAGGCGCTTCTCCTTGGGATCCACCGCCACCAGGGGCCCCCGTTCCTCCATGAGATCGGCGAGGTGAACGGTCTTGCCACCCGGTGCGGCGCAGAGGTCCAGCACCCGCTCCCCTGGACGGGGAGCGAGAGCCTGAGCGGGGAGCCCCATGACGACCTGTTGGATGTGGAAGCTCCCTACCCAATGCTCGAGAGTCTGCGCGATGGAGCGAGGGCCGTCGACGACCTGGAGATACTCTTCCATGCCGTCAATGGGAGCCAGGCAGAAACCCTGGTCTGACAACGCCTTACTTGTGGTCGCCCGCTGTTCCCCTCCTCCCCGTAGACGAAGGGTGGAGCGCTCCGGGGTGTGGTTGGCATCGAGGAAGGCGTCCCAATCAGCGATAACAGGGCGATATCGGTCCAGGAGATGGCGGGCCGGAAAGGCGCTGGGAGAGTGGTTCATGGATGGAGTATCGCCCCATCGTGTGGGAAGTGGTACTGGTCCTGCGCCAATCTTCGCCTTATCGTGAACGAAAATCGTTCACAGCGCGCACAATATTCCACTCATGACCTCCTCCCGTCTCCCCTCTCTCCCCCCCACTGCGGGAAGTCGCACCCTCCGGTCCCGGCTGGTGTGGGCGCTTGCCGCCGCACCCGTGGTTGTCCTCACCGGACCCCGCGGCGCCGGAAAGAGCGCGCTCATCTCGACCACCCCCGAGCTGGAAGAGTGGGTCCGCAGGGATCTTGCGGAGCTCTCCGTGCGGGAGTGGGCCCAACGGGACCCCCGCGACTTCCTCCGCTCCGAGGATCCGCTCATCGTGGAGAACATCCACCGGGCACCCCACCTCCTCACCCTGATCCGTGGGCGGGTCGATGAGGAGGGGCGCCGTCCCGGGCAGTACCTCATCACGGCGCAGGTGCGACTTCGTGATGAACTCAAGGATCCGGACCAGCTCGGGGGACGGGCCACTTTCCTCTACCTGGGTCCGGCCACGCCACGAGAGAAGCGCGGAGATCCTGACTCATCTCCCTGGGCTACCTTCTTCCAGAACCCCTGCGAGCGCTGGGGTTCGGAGATGGAGTGGATGACGGGAGATCCCAGGAGCTGGATGGATCGAGTGACCGAGGCCGGGTACACCGGAGGTGCAGCGGCTCGATCTCGGCGGCTGGAGGTGATCCTCCAGGAAGACCTTCCCACCCGGCAGGGGGTGGAGCGACCGGAGAAGCTCCTCGCACTCCTTCGGGCCGGCGCGCGGGAGTCCGGTACACTCCTCAACAGAACCGCGCTGGCCCGGAGCGCCGGGGTGGAGCGCCCCACCGCTCACCGGCACCTGGAGCTCCTGCACCGCCTGTACCTCTTTCACCTTATCCCTCCCTACTCTCCGGTGGGCGAGTCCCGGCCTGTTCGTGCCCCCAGGATCCACCTGGTGGACCCGGGATTGGGGTGCGACGAGGGAGAACCCTCCCCGCCTCCATCCCGCATGGCTGCCCTTGCCCTCACGGATCTCCTGGCCTGGCGGCACGGGGAGCGGTGGCCCCCACAGATCCATCACTGGGCCACCCATGGGGGGGCTTCCACCACCTTCGTTCTCGAACTGAACGGTCGATTCCTCCCCCTCGTCGTGACCCATGAAGGGACCGCCACCGAAAGACAGATTCGCCATCTGGAGGGGTTTCGGAGTCGGCACCCCTCTGCCGTACCGGGCGGGCTCGTCCTCCATGGAGGGAAAGGGATGGAGCGTCTGTCGTCCTGGGTGTGGGGGGCACCCCTCATGCATCTCCTCTGAGTCCGGAGAGGGGGGGGCAGGATGTCCCGGAAGCAGTAGCGAGGAGGGGCAGAATAGCCCGTGCCTGCTCAGGGGCATCCGGGAAAGTCTCCGCCCCGCGTGAATCATCGCCCACACCGGTTCTGGCACGATTCCGGCACTGCAACCATAGGTGCCCGACTTCCGTCGAGCCCAAACCGCTATCCGGAGCCACCTGATGTCGAACTACGCTTTTCCCAGTCTTCTATACATGTCGAGTCCGCTCCTCTCGGTCCCTCCAACCACCCGCCTTGAAGAGGCATACTCCCGTCTCCTGGAGGATGGGATCTCGTCCCTCGGGGTGGTGGACGACGGCGCTCTGGTAGGGGCCGTCTCCCGAACCGATCTCCTACGCGCGGGACGCAGAGAGGTGAGTGACGGAAACCGGGAGAGCGCCCTCACCCTCCCTCCTGAGCCCGTCGAGAGAATCATGACACGAGATGTGGTCACCATCTCTCCCGAAACCCCTCTCGCCGACGCGGCACGTCTCATGGTGTCTCGATACATCCACCGGGTCTTCGTGGTGGAGAACGGCGTCCCCCTTGGAGTCCTCTCCGCGCGGGACCTCATGAAGGTGCTGGAAGAGAATAGAAGTCAGATTCCTGTTCGCGATTACATGACCAGCCCCGTCTTCACCATCCGTGACGAAGAACCCCTGGATGAGGCGGTCCGGAGGCTGGATCGCGCCCATGTGAGCGGGCTGGTGGTGGTGGAGGAAGGGTGGCCGGTGGGGGTCTTCGGGAAGATGGAGGCCCTCGACGCTCGCGACCTTCCGGGAGACACCGCCATCGGCGACGTCATGAACCCCCGGGTTCTGGTCCTCCCCTCCAGCACCTCCCTGCATCGGGCCGCCGGGCAGGCACGCGCGTTGGGCGTCCGCCGGGTGGTCCTTCAGGATGGCTCGGGGATCGTCGGCATCCTCTCCGGGCTGGACTTCGCCCGCGCCATAAGCTGAGTCCGCCCGGTCATCGGGTGGGGGTCAACCGGAAATCGTACTCGAGCCGGATGTCGTCGGCCACGCTGAGCACGGACGCCACCCGAGGCTTGGTGAGCCCCACCCCGTCAAAGGTAAGTATGGTTCGGGCCTGCCCCAGGATCGCACCACCGGCAAAGGTCGCGGTGACCTCCCATCGGGTGGGGTGTCGCTCCCCCTTCAGGATGAAGTCACCGAGCAGGGTGAACCCGTGTTCACCCTCGGAGGGGAGGGGGAAGGGGAGCCCCTCGAACCCGGTGGGAACCAGTACGGCACCAGGGAACTGCTCGGACTGGAGTGTATTGCGCCGAAGGAAGTTGTCCCGCCGGTCGCTGTCACTCCGGAGCGACGTCATATCGATGGTGATCCGGGACCGATCGGTGTCGAAGCTCCCGTCAGGGAGGAAAATGAGCTGGCCCTGGATGGACGAGGTCTCCCCCACGGCGTCGTTGGGAAAGTCCAGACTGGCAAGCTGTTCCCGCACCCGATAGCGAGCCCGATTCCCCTCGGAAGCCACAAAGAGGATGAGGGTGTCCGGGAGGATGGAGCCGCGAGTCATCTCCCCTCCGGAGGTCGCCACCCCCGCGGCAACGGCACTCTGCGGGGCCGGGGCCGGCAGGTGGGGCGCGGCACTCGCCACCGGTTCGGAGGGCGCGGAGACCGTGGCGAGGGCAAGGAGGGTGGCGAGGGCCGGTGAGGTCACGGAGGGCTCCGGGAGGTTGGGGTGGAAGAATCAGGGCGGATCGTCCTACACACCCTCCTTCGAGAAGGTGCCACCGACGGCGGGTGCGCAGCCGGAATGCCGTCAACGCAAGCAGGGTCCGGAGACTCAGCCGGAGGGTGGCGGGATGAAGTGGGAGTGACCCATCTTCCCTGAACCCCTCTCAACCCCGAACACTCACGGGGCGATTCCGGACGAACGCGCGGCGCGGAACGCCCCCGAGCTCCCGGAGACTCCCATGTCCTTATTCGCCGGCCTCCGCCTCAACCGGCTCCTGACCCTCCTCGTCCCGCTCGCCCTCCTTCTCCCGGAACCGGTGGATGGGCAGCAGACCGTAAAGCCGCCCCTTCACGGGCAGGAGTGGATGGCCATCACCGGGAAGCCGCTGGCGGCCACGGCGGGAGCTATGATGTTCCAGCAGGGGGGGAACGCGGTGGATGCCGCGGCAGCGATGCTGGGAGCCACCTCCACCATGTGGGACGTCCTCTCATGGGGGGGCGAGACGCAGGCCCTCATCTACAACCCCCACACCCGTGAGGTCATCGGGATCAACGCGCTGGGTGTGGCTCCCACGGGGGCCACCGCCGAGTACTTCCGGAGCCGAGGGATGCACTTCCCCCCCGAGTACGGGCCGCTGGCGGCCACAACGCCGGGGACGCCCGGGGGGCTGATGGTGATGCTGGCCGAATTCGGCACCCTCTCGCTGGCCGAGGTCCTGGAGCCCTCCATCCGGATGGCGGACGGATACCCCATCGAGGCCCAGACCGCCAACTCCATCGAGCGTTCCAAGGAGCGGCTCAAGGAGTGGGAGGATTCGCGCCGGATCATGCTCCCGCACCTGGGGTCCGAAGACCGGGAGGCGCCCCATCCGGGGGAGATCTTCCGGCAGCCGGAGCTGGCCGCCACCCTCCGGAAGCTGGTGGAGGCCGAGGCGGAGGCGCTGGCCCGAGGGGAAAGCCGGGAAGAGGCCATCATGGCGGCGTATGACCGGTTCTACCGGGGCGACATCGCCGAGGAGCTCGTTCGGTCGACGCAGGCCGCCGGCGGGCTCTTCACCCTGGAGGATCTGGCGACCTGGGAGGTCCGATTCGAGGAGCCCACCTCGGTGGAGTATCGGGGGATCGAGGTGTTCAAGCTCCAGCCCTGGACCCAGGGGCCCGCCATGCTTCAGGCGCTGAACATCCTGGAGAACGCGGATCTGCGTCGCATGGGGTTCAACTCGACGCCCTACCTTCACGCCGTCTACCAGGCCATTAGCATGGCCTTTGCCGATCGGGACTTCTACTACGGGGACATCTACCGGGAGCCCCGGACTCCCATCGAGGGGCTCCTCTCGAAGGAGTATGCCCGGGAGCGCTTCGAGTCCATCGACTGGACCCGGAACGATGCGGAGATCGGTCCCGGTGATCCCTACCCCTTCCAGGGTGGGACCAACCCCTTCCGACACCTCCTCGACCGGTGGGAGCCCAACCCCTCCTTCCTGGAAGAGGACCCGGTGGTGGCCAATGGGGACAACACCGCGTGGGAGCAGGATCCCTACGATCCGGAGAACCCCTTCTACCGGGGAACCACCACCGTGCAGGCCGCGGATCGGGAAGGATGGGTGGTCTCCATCACCCCCAGCGGGGGATGGATCCCGGCCTTCATCGCCGGGAGCACGGGGATCGGGCTTTCACAGCGGATGCAGAGCTTCGTCACAGACGAGCGGATGAACCCCTTCAATGTGGTGGAACCGGGGAAACAGCCCCGGGTGACCCTGACCCCCTCCATGGCGCTGAAGGATGGGGAACCCTTCCTCTCCTTTGCCGTCCAGGGGGGTGACGGGCAGGACCAGAACCTTCTCCAGTTCTTCCTCAACATGGTGGAGTGGGAGATGACGGTTCAGGAGGCGGTGGAGGCGCCAAACCTCAACTCCTTCCAGATGCGCGGCTCTTTCGGGAATCACCGATCCCAGCCGGGGCGGATCCTCCTCCATGAGGACACCCCCTCCTGGCAGCGGCGGGAGCTTCAGCGGATGGGGTACACCCTCACCTTTTCGGGGATCACCTCCGGCCCCATCAACGCCATCTGGTTCGATCGGAAGAACGGGACCATGTGGGGCGGGTCGAGCCACCACGGGGAAGACTACGGGATCGCCTGGTGAGGAGTACCGGGCGCTTGGTCAGCGGGGGCTTGCGCTTTCCGCCGCCCGGAAGAAGATCTCCAACTCTTCCGGGCGGTTCTGGAGGTTCGGCGAGATACGGGCACCCTCGATCCCGCGGGTGACGCGGATGGGTCGGTAGACGATCCCCCCCTCTTCCCAGAGCCGGCGGGAAAGGGGGGTGGCCGAGGTCCCCTGCACCTCCACCAGGTAGAGGGGGGCGGCGAGCTCCCACCGTGTGGGGGAGCGCCAGCGGAACCCCGGAGTGGCCTCCACCCGCTCGCGGGCGCGCTCCCACTCCCTCCGGTGGTGGGCCTCCTTGGCCGGCATCCCCACCGCTTCCTGAAAGGCGAGGGCGTCTCCAAGCGCGAGGACCTCGGGACGGTTCCGGGTGCCGTAATCCTCGAAGCGGCGTACCGTTCCGGCGTTGGATCCCATCCCTGAACTCACCCAGAGTGGCGCGACCTGGTCGTGGAGGCGCTCGGCCAGGTAGAGGAGCCCCAGCCCCTTGGGGGACTGGACCCATTTGTGGGGGCTGGCGGCGTAGAAATCCACACCGGAAGGGGCCACCTCGGTGGGGATCATGGAGAGGGCCTGAGCTCCGTCCACCGCCACGTATTCCACACCTCTCGCCTTGGCACCTTCCGCGATTTCCCTGATGGGGTGGCGAAGTCCCACCAGGTTGTCCACATGAGGGAAAACAAGAACACGAGTCTCGGTTCGAATTTCGCGGAGGTGAATATCCACCACCTCGTCGACGGTCATCCCCGGGAGTTCCTCCACGGGGAAGTCGAAGCTCCGGACGGAGTATCCGCGGAGGAGCGCCTGGTGGATCCAGGGGTTTGCGGCACCGGGGTGGTTCAGGGAACTGAAGAGAACCTCGTCTCCGACCTCCAGGGGGAGTCCGTGGGCCAGCGTGTTGAACCCCTCGGTGGTGTTGTGGGTGATGGCCACCTCGTCGGGGGAGCACCCGAGCGCCCGAGCCGCGCGAAGTCGCACCTCCTCGAGGGGCTCCACCCAGGGTTCGTCCCACATGTAGAGCCAGGGATTCGTCTCGCAGATCCGGAGGTACTCGGTGTGGGCCCGTTGGACGAGGCGGGGGATGGTCCCGATGGAGCCGTGGTTCAGGTAGTATACCTCCGGGTCCACCAGATAGTCTTCGAAGGAAGGGAGTCGGACGCCTCCATGGCCGAGGCTCCGCTCCGGGTTGGCCGGCGGCTCCGGGCGCGCCGGCCCGAATCGGGCCAGCTCATCGGCGAAGAGGGCGCGGACATCGCCCAGTGCCGCCAGGGCTCCGGCCACCCCTGCCCGAAGGAAGTGCCGTCTGGTGGTCATCGGGGAGCCACTCGCTCCTCTCCGGAGTAGACGTTGAACCCGTCGCCCCGGGCGAACCCCACGAGGGTCATCCGGTATCGGCGAGCGAAGTCCGCCGCCAACGACGAGGGCGCTCCCACCGCCACCAGGGTGGAGATCCCCGCCATGGCCGCCTTCTGAAGAAGCTCGAAGGAGGCCCGTCCGCTCACAACCAACCCGAAGTCCGACAACGGGATACGCCCCTCCAGAAAGGCACTTCCCACCACCTTGTCCACCGCGTTGTGGCGCCCCACGTCTTCCCGGACGGTGGCGAGGGCCCCCTCTAGGTCAAAGAGTCCTGCGGCGTGAAGCCCTCCGGTGCGGGAGAAGACGGGCTGGATCTCCCGGAGGCGGTGGGGGAGTTCCCGGAGGAGCTCGGGGGAGAGACGGCCCCCCGCCACCCCCGCGGCGCCCTCCTCTCCGGGGAGGGGGAAGGGCCGGCACCCGAGCGTCTCCACCGCGTCCAGCGCCGCCTTTCCGCAGATCCCGCACGACGAAGTCATGTAGAAGTTGCGGGAGAGGGCCTCCGGATCGAAGGGAGCCCCCGGGCGGAGCCGGACCTCCAGGAGGTTGTACTCCTGGGGCTCGTCCCCCGAGCAGTAGCTGATGCGCGCCAGGTGACGCCGGCTCGTGAGGAGGCCCTCGGTGAAGAGGAATCCGGCGGCCAGCTCGAAATCGTCCCCCGGGGTGCGCATCGTCACCGCCACCGATCGGGTTTCGGGGCGGGGGGTGGGGTCGGTGGGCGAGGGAGGAGGGGTGAAGGTGACCCGAATCTCCAGGGGCTCCTCGACGGCGAGGAGGTCGTCCACCCCCTTTGGCGCGTCGATCTCCTCACGGAACCGGAGTATCCGCGCCTTCGCGACTTCGCGCCTGGGGATGAGCATGAGGATGAGGGGTCCGGGGAGGGGGCGGGAGGGCGAAGTCGGACAGGGCGACGCCCCCCATCCCCTGGAAGCTTCGGCAGGGGGTGGGGGGCGTCAAGGTGTGCCCCAGGTGACGAAGAAGGCCTCAGCGGATGGCGGGCGGCGCCTCCTTCATGGCTCCCAGGAAGAGGATGGTTCCGGTGAGCCGCTCACGGATGGCGAAGAGGAATGGGCGATCGGCGCGGATCTCCGGAGGCATGGAGGTGGGCATGGCCACCGAGGTGACGGCTGCCGCGACGGTCCCCTCCTCGTCCACCAGGACGTAGCTCTTCTGCTTCACCTCGTCGATCCAGGGTCCTCCGCCCTCAAACATGCGGGAGAAGTCCGCGGCACCCGGATCGAAGGCCGCCTCCATCCCCATGGCCCTGAGGGACTCGTTCAGGATCCCCTCCCACTCCAGCTCGAAGCGGGGGAGGCTGACCATGGCGCGCCCGGTGCGGAAGGAGGCGGTGAGTTCATCCCACCACTCCGGCCCCAGCCAGGAGATCAGGTCGTCCAGGGTGTGGGATCCCTGGGGGACGACCACCGTCATGCTCCAGGCCCCCCCGGCGTACGGGAGGTCCGCGGCGGCGAATCGCTCGGTGATGTGGGCCTGCACCGTGTCGGTGCGGGTCATGAGGCGGATGGGCGCGGTGGACCCATCCTCCAGATGGAAGTCGGCGTCCCGCGTCTGCTGGGGGTCGAAGGGCTCGCGCCACCCCGCCTCGAAGTAGACCGCGTTCATGAGGTAGGTCACCATGTTGGCCGGGATGTCGCCATCGATGATTCTGCCGATTTTCCCGCGAGTGGCGTCCCGGACCCACTGGTTGATGGTGCTCGCAGCGGTAGGCGATGCAAAGTCCAGCCCCTCGACACGGGCATCGAAGTGGGTGGTGACCCGATCCCGGAAGTCGGACCGGATGGGGATCCCCTCCCGGTACCAGATGGCGTTCCCCACGGAGAGCTGAACCCGGGGGTCCAGCGTCCCCAGCAGCTCGATAAGTCCCCGGTACGACGCGTTGATCTCCTCTTCGGAGAGCGTTCCGAAGTGGAGGGCGGTTCGCATCCCGTCGAAGGTCTCCCCGTCGGCGCCATTCATGGTCATCCCCAGCGCCATGGATGCGCTGAAGGGGGAAATGAAGACGCTCGTCTCCGGCTTCTCCGCCGTGACCTTCCGGAGGAGCTCGAACCCGAACCCGTTCCCCGAGCGGATGGCGGTCTGCTCGCTGCCGGTGAGCGCCCGGGGGAGTTCGGTGATGAGGGGCGACTCCTTCCCCGAACCGGATCCACCGAAGATTCCTTCGCACCCGGCAAGAAGGAGCACGGCGGCCAGGATGGGGAGGATGGGTGGGCGGGGGTGGCCGACCGATGCGGGGCGATCCAACCACGACGGGGCGGAGGTGGGGGTGCCGTGGGCGCGTTCCATGGCGAACTCCTGGGTGAGTGCCGTTCCTGGTTTGGTTCTACACCGGTGGAACGCTTGAGGTCGGGGTGATGTGACACCTTTTCGGTCCCCGCTTCCGGGCTCACCACGGTGAGCAATCCCCCTGGGCCACACCCCCAACCTTGCCCGGAGATTCGGACGCCGGGTACGTTCTCCACCCCCGGAAGAGCCGTATTGCCAAAGGCGAGGCGTACAAGCCTACGCCCTTCCGAGGTGTGCCCATTTTTCCACGAGGTCGCCCCACCATGACTTTTCGCCCCCGCGCCCGCCTCGCCCCGCTCCTCTTCTTCATCGTGGGGGTGGCGCTCAGCCCCCTGGCCGTGGCCGCGCAGGACGGCACCGGCCTTCTCCGGAACCCGGACATCTCGGCGGAGCACATCGTCTTCGTCTATGCCAACGATCTCTGGGTGGTGGGGCATGAGGGAGGAGACGCCCGACGCCTCACCTCGTCGGACATGGCCGAGACCAACCCGAAGATTTCGCCGGACGGGCGCTGGGTCGCCTTCACCGGGCAGTATGACGGCAACACGGATGTCTACGTGGTCCCCATCGAGGGGGGAGAGCCGCGCCGCCTCACCTTCCACCCCGGCGCCGACCAGGTTCAGGGGTGGACCCCCGACGGCCGCGCCGTCCTCTTCATCTCGGGGCGGGAGGGGTACACCACCAACAACACAAAATTCTTCACCGTCCCCCTGGAGGGCGGCTTCCCGACCCCGCTGGTGATTCCCCGGGCGGTGAGCGGCTCCCTCTCTCCCGACGGACAGAAGATCGCCTACACCTTCCCCCAGTTCTGGGACCCGGAGTGGCGGAACTACCGGGGCGGGCAGGCCCAGCCCTTCTGGGTGGTGGATCTCCGGTCCCACGATCTGGTGAAGCCCGAATGGACCGGTGAGCGGCAGCTGAGCCCCGTGTGGATCGGAGACACGGTCTACTTCCTCTCCGAGCGGGACTGGATGTTCAACGTGTGGTCCTTCGACACACGCACCGGCGAGACCCGCCAGCGCACCTTCCACACCGACTTCGATGTAAAGCACCTGGGGGCCGGGGGCGGGAAGCTGGTCTATGAGCAGGCGGGGCGGCTCCACCTCATGGACCCGGCCACGGACCAGGTGACTCCCCTCACCATCCATGCCCGGGGCGACCAGACCTGGTCCCGTCCCCGCTGGGTCTCGCCCACTCCCCAGCAGCTCCAGAACCCGCAGATCTCGCCCACCGGCCAGCGCGCCGTCTTCGAGTACCGGGGGCAGATTCTCACCGTCCCCGCCGAGCATGGCGACGTCCGGAACCTCTCCAACTCGTCCGGATCGGCCGACCGCTTCCCGAGCTGGTCGCCTGACGGGCAGCACATCGCCTTCTTCTCCGACGCCTCCGGCGAGTACCAGCTCGTCATCGTCCCGCAGGACGGCCTGGGCGAGCGCCGGGTCATCGACCTCCCCGACGACACCTACTACTACCACCCCGTCTGGTCTCCCGACGGCACCCGCATCCTCTACCGGACCGCCGGGATGGAGATCTGGCATGTGGAGATCGCCACGGGCAGCGCCGTGAAGGTGGACACCGAGCGCCACGCCTACCCGGAGCGCTCGCTGGACCCCGTCTGGTCCCCCGACTCCCGGTGGATTGCCTACGCCCGCCGCCTCGACTCCCATCTCCGCGCCATCTTCGTCCATGAGGTGGCCACCGGCCGCAACCTGCAGCTCACCGACGGGATGTCCGATGCCTTCCGCCCCCAGTGGGACGCGGCGGGGAAGCACCTCTACTTCCTGGCCTCCACCGACTACGGGCTGAACACGGGCTGGCTCGACATGTCCTCGTACGATCGCCCCGTCACCCGGGGGATCTACGCCATGGTCCTCTCCGCCTCCGATCCCAACCCGCTGGCTCCCCGCAGCAGCGAGGAACCGATTTCGGGAGATGGGTCCTCCGGCGCTTCCGGGGCCGGCGCAGGCACCGGGTCCGCGGGCGCCGCCGGGTCCGGGGGCGGGGCATCTCGGAGCGGCAACGACACCCCCGAAGTGCGCATCGACCTGGAGGGGCTGGACCAGCGCATCCTCGCGCTTCCGGTCCCTCAGCGGGACTACCAATTCCTCCTGGCCGGACCCGAGGGGGTCGTTTTCTACGCCGAGGCCGTTCCCAATCAGCCGGGCGCGGTGATCCACCGTTTCCAGTTCTCCGACCGGGAGGCCACCCAGTTCCTCACCGGGGTGCAGGCCGGGGTGGTTTCCCACGACCGCCGCAAGCTCCTGGTTCGCACCGGGGCCCAGTGGCGCATCGTGAACACCACCGGACCGGTGCCGCAGGGGAACACCGGAGCCCTCTCCCTCGGGAATGTCCGGGTGCGGGTGGACCCCATGGAAGAGTGGGAGCAGATCTTCCGGGAGGGGTGGCGGTTCCAGCGGGACTTCCTCTACGTGGACAACTTCCACGGCGCCCCCTGGGACGAGGTCTGGGAGTGGTACTCCCCCTGGCTGGAGCATATCCGGCACCGCTCCGACCTGAACTACCTCCTGGACATGATGGGGGCCGAGATCGGGGTGGGACACTCCTACGTGAGCGGGGGCGACCTGCCACAGAATCAGGGCGTCCCGGTGGGGCTTCTGGGGGCCGACTACCGCATCGAGAACGGGCGCTACCGCATCTCCCGGATCTACCAGGGCGAAAACTGGAACCCCGGGCTGGAGTCGCCCCTGTCGGGCCCCGGCATCGACGTCCGGGAGGGCGAGTACATCGTCTCGGTGAACGGGCAGGAGATCCGGGGCACCGACAACATCTTCGAGCTCTTTGCCGGTACTTCGGGGCGCCAGACCGTCATCGGGGTGAACGACCGTCCCCAGCTCGACGGCGCCCGCACCCTCACGGTGGTCCCGGTGGGGAACGAGGCGCTCCTCCGGAACCGGGAGTGGCTGGAGCACAACCGGCGCCTGGTGGATGAGATGTCGGGGGGCCGCCTGGCCTACGTGTACCTCCCCAACACCGGCGCCGGCGGGTACCAGGCCTTCAACCGGTACTACTTCGCCCAGCAGGACCGTCTGGGGGTGGTCATCGACCAGCGGAACAATGGGGGCGGCTCGGCGGCGGACTACATCGCCGACGTCCTGAACCGTCAACTCCAGGGGTACTTCAACTCCCCGGTGGGCGATCGGAAGCCCTGGACCCAGCCCATCGCCGGGATCTTCGGGCCCAAGGTCATGATCATCAACGAGCAGGCTGGGTCCGGCGGCGACCTTCTCCCCTTCCTGGTCCGCCAGATGGAGATCGGGACCCTGGTGGGGACCACCACCTGGGGCGGCCTGGTGGGAACCTGGGACACACCCCTCTTCGTGGATGGCGGGCGAATGATCGCCCCCCGGGGTGGGTTCATCAACCGGGATGGGGAGTGGGATGTGGAGAACGTCGGCGTGGCCCCCGACATCCTGGTGGAGATGACCCCCCGGGAGGTCATCGCCGGGCGTGACCCGCAGCTCGAGCGCGCCATCCAGGAGGCGCTTCGCCGGCTCGAGGCGAACCCGGTGGAGTTCAAGCCCGAGCCGGCGCCCCCGGTGCGGTGGCGCATGCCGGAGCCGCGGTGAGGACGCGCGCCGCCCTCGGCCTGGGGCTGGCCGCCTTCCTCTTCTTCGGGTGCGGAGGGGGGGACACCCCCACCCCCCCTGACTCCCCCCGGGGATCGACCCTGGACCCCGGGGACTACATCCCTGAAGCGCCCCTCACCTGGGCCGACATCCAGGAAGATGGGGATCGGTACCTCCGCATCCTCGCGGCCGAGGATCGGCGCGCCCGGGAGCCCGCGGACCTGGACTCGCTTCGGGCGGCGCTGGAGGCGCCGCAGGGGGGGATTCGCCGGGCGGCGGTGCGGGCGCTGGGGCGGCTGGAGCGCCCCGAACTGGCCCGCGAGATGGTGGGGCTTCTGGGTGACGACGACCCCCGGGTGCGGGGCGAGGCCGCCAACGCCATGGCCCAGTCGGTACGGCAGGGGAGCGACGCGGATCGACGCTTCGCGCGAAACGCCCTTCTGACCCGACTTCAGGGTGAGGGTGACCGGGAAACCGCCGTAGCGGTGGCCCGAAGCGTGGGGCGCATCCCCGTCACTGATGCCGGCGAGCTGGGCCGGGTGGAGCGGGCGCTGGAGGGAGCTCCCGATCCGGCGGCGGCGCGAGGCGCCTTCTTCCTCTACCGGAGCATGGGGAGCGGGCTGGAGGCCGGCCCCGGGTTCCTCCGCCGGCTGGAACGGATCGCCCGGGGCGAAGTGAACGAAGAGGGGGAGGCCCCAGCCCCTCAGGTCCGACGGAACGCCCTGGCGGCCCGCCTTCAGGGGCACACGCCCCCGGATCCGTCGTTCCTCCTGGAGTTCATGGGTGACCGTGACCCCGAGGTCCGGCGTCTCGCCGCCGGACATGTGGGGCGCCTCTTCCCCCCCGGCGACTGGATCGCCCTGGCCGACCGGGCCCTCTCCGACCCGGTGGACCGGGTGCGTATCGAGGGCGCCCGGGGTGCCCTCTGGCGGGTCTGGGCCGACGAGGAGGACCGGGACGACGCCTGCACCCTCCTGGTCGAGGCGCTGGACGACCCCTCGGACCATGTGGCCCTTCTCGCCATGGATGGTCTCGCCAACGGGTGCCACGACGACGGGACCCGGGAGCAACTCGAAGCTCTCGCCGACCGCCTCGATGGCGCAGGAGCACCGGGGTCGACCGGGGGAAGCTGGCACCGCCCCATGCGGGCGGCCCTCACCCTCGCCCGCCTCCATCCGGAGAGGGCCGTCCCCCACCTCAGGGTGGCGGTGGCACATCGTGACCCCTTCGTCCGGGCCCACGCGGCCCGAATGGCGGTGGTGCTGGAGGACCGGGATGCGCTCCGCGCTCTCGCCGACGACCCGTTTCCCAACGTTCGACACGCCGGGATCCCCGGTGTGGTGGAGCTCCTCGGTGCCACTCCGCCGCGGGAAGAGGGCTCTCCTCTGGTGAGCGAGGCCCAGGAACGACTCGTGGACCACCTCTTCCACGACGACCCCCAACTCCTTCGCTACACCGCCAACGCAATGGAGGGGTGGGTGGACGAGTTGCCACGGGGAAGCGCCGGGGCGGGACGAGTGGTGGACGCCCTTTATGGCGCCCTCGAGCGGCAGACCGCCTTCCACTTCGCCACCAGCCGGGACGCCCGCCTCCCCCTCATCGTCCGCATCGGTGAGTTGGGGACCGCAGCGGAGAGAGTCGGGCTGGAACGTTGGCTCCAGGACCGGGATCCGCGGGTTCGCGACGCGGCGGCCACCATTCTTGGACGCTCCGTCCCGGAGGCACCCGGGTTCGAGGAGCTCCCCCTCCCCACCCTGGACGAACTCCGGGAAATGGAGGGGGCGCGGGTGGTCCTGACCTTCGAGGGGGTGGGAGAGATCACCGTGGGGCTCTTCCCTTTCGAGGCCCCCACCAACGCCGCTCGCTTCTATCGCATGGCGCAGGGGGGAGAGTTCGACGGCCTCACCCTCCACCGGGTGGTCCCCAACTTCGTTCTTCAGGGAGGGAGCCCCGGCGCCAACGAGTACGTCGGGCACGGCGCCTACACCCGGGACGAACGGGGGCTCCCCGGACACTGGCGGGGCACCCTGGGTATCTCCACTCGGGGACGCGACACCGGCGACGGACAGATCTTCCTGAACCTGGTGGACAACCTTCGCCTGGACCACGACTACACCGTCTTCGCCGTGGTCATGGACGGGTGGGAGGTGATGGACGCCATCCAGGAGGGGGCTCGGATGACCCGGGTCCGGGTGGAGGGGAGGTAGGGGTCTCTCGGGAGGGAGAGAAGAGAGCGGAACCTGGGACCCATCCTCCGGTACCTGACAGGTCTCACCCCTTCAAGCTGAATGGAGATGCCCATGCGCCATCGATTCCTCCCCAAGACGCTGCCCATGCTCGCTCTGGGGGCCCTGGTCCTGGCCCCCGCCCCATCGTGCGCCCAGTCGGCGGAGATCGATCCGGGGGTGGTCCACCAGTCGGAGCACCATGCCTACCGGGTGGTCCCGGTGGTGGAGGGGCTTCAGCACCCCTGGGGAATCGCCTTCCTCCCCGGTGGGGACATGCTCGTCACCGAACGCCCGGCGCGCCTAAGGATCGTTCGGGATGGCCGGCTCCTCTCCGATCCGGTTCCCGGACTCCCCGAGGTCCGGGTGGGTGGGCAGGGGGGGCTGCTGGACGTGGTTCCCCATCCGGACTTTGCCGACAACCGCCTCCTCTACCTGAGCTACTCCAAGCCCAACGCCGACGGCTCGGAAGGGACCACCGCCGTCATCCGGGGGCGCTTCGAGAACGACCGTCTGAACGATGTGGAAGAGGTCTTCGAGGCGCAGGCCTGGACCCGGGGGGGCGGGCACCACGGCTCTCGCATCGTCTTCGACGGGAACGGCTACATGTTCGTCACCATCGGAGACCGGCAGGCACCGCCCCGGGGAGATCTAGCGGCGCACCCGGCCCAGGACCTCTCGAACCACTACGGCACCACCGTGCGACTGTACGAAGACGGGAGGGTTCCCGCCGACAACCCCTTCGTGGGGGTGGATGGGGCACTCCCGGAGATCTGGAGCTACGGGCACCGGAACGCGCAGGGGATGGCCCTCGACCCGGAGACGGGGATCCTCTGGCAGAATGAGCATGGTCCCCAGGGGGGAGACGAGATCAACCTCATCGAGCCCGGGAAGAACTACGGCTGGCCGGTCATCGGATACGGGGTGAACTACGGAACCGGCACCCCCATCCACGAGGCGGTTCGCGCCGAGGGGATGGAGCAGCCGGTGCACCTCTGGGTCCCCTCCATCGGCGTGTCCGGGATGATGGTCTACACCGGTGACGCCTTCCCGGCCTGGCGTGGGAACGTCTTCTCCGGTGGATTGGCCGGCGAGGTGCTCTCCCGGGTCACACTGGACGGCACCCGGGCCGTGGCCGAGGAGTTTCTGGTGCGCAACATGGGGCGGGTGCGCGACGTGCGGCAGGGTCCCGATGGACTCATCTATCTGGCCATCGATCACCGGGGTGGTGACCGTACTCCCATCGTACGGCTGGAGCCGGTGAACGAGTAATCGGCCGCGCCGTTCCCCTGCGTCCGGCGAAGAACCCCCTCCTCCCCGTCGTGGGAGGAGGGGGTTCTTCGTTCCCATACCGCTTTGCCCGAGGTAGAGGTGTCAGCGGTTCAGGTGGGAACTGGCCAGGATGAGGGAGATCGCAACGAGGGAGCGGCGGATGGGAGCGATGCTATGGCTACTGAGCCCTCATCTCCATCACGAGGAGTTGAGGGTAAGGGTCGAGGCGGAGGAAGAAGTAACGCTCCCCCTGTTTGACGACCCAGTTCCACTCACCTGGCAGGCGATACCGGCGCAAGTGCTCTCCGGAAAGTGAGTACACATCAAGTCGGTCCCGCTTCTCGTCTGGGATGGTGAAGCTCCCCCCCGTGATCATGAATACCTCGTCGCCATCGATGGACATCGAACTGGGCCCATTGAGTGTGAGGGGGCGGTCAACGGACGAGGGGTCGTTGATGAAGGTGCCGGGTGCGATCTCGACCTGCCGACCGAGGTACTGGTGCAGAACCTCGTCGACGTACCCATGGAGTCCGATCACTTCTCGGTCGTTCCCCACCCACCAGTCCGGACCGAAACGCATGGCGACGGCCCAGACCCCGCGGGCCGGATCCCCGTCTCCGTAGACGATCGACCGGAACCCTTGCGACACGGGCTCGGACAGCGGCAATGGGATTGGCTCAAGTGGTTGTCCTGATGCGACGTCAAGGAGGGTAAGGCGCAATCCGGCTCCGGTGACAAACGCCAACCCATCACCAATGGGTAGAAGATGCGAGGGCCGGAAGTTCAACTCCGGCAGCCGCCGCTCAGATACGAATCTACCGTTTGGACCTATGGAGAGGAGCTTGAAGTTGCTCTGGTCAAGGACCAGCAGGTCACCACTCGCAAGGCCCATGGCATCGGATGGCCGCAACAACTCCTCCGGACCCTGGCCTACGTTGCGGTAGATCCACCGGAGGTTCCCGTTCCCATCGAATGCCACCACCCGGGAGTAGCGCGTCTCCATGACCACGACCCCATCACCCCACCGGCGCATCCCGTTGGGAATCATAAGCACCGTGTCCGAGGGACTTCCATAGATCGCGATGGTGTCCCAATGGACCGGTTGGAAGGCGCGGTCGCCGCCCCTTCCGGGTTCCTGACAGGCGCCGGGAAGGAGGGTAAGAAGTAGCAGGAGACACCGCGAGAAACGCATAGGCCGATTGCGAGGGGTGAGAGTTCCGGATTCACTCCTTCTCGTTTCCGCGGAGCGCCAGTCGATACGGCCTGCAGGAGCGACAGCAGCGTACCCTCAATTGAGACCCGACCGGATGTCCAGCACGAGGAGCTGGGGGTAGGGGTCCGGGCGCAAGAGGAAGAACCGGGACCCGTTCTTGACTAGGTGTGAGGCCTCGGTGGGAAGCACATGGGTCCGGAGGTACCGCCCATCGATGGAGTAGACATCCAGCCGATCTCGGTGAACCCCGGGGATGGTGAGGCTCCCCCCGGAAATCATGAACACCTCGTCGCCGTCGACGGCAATACCTCTTGGCCCCATCATCGTGTCGGGGTTGTCCACGCTGGATGGGTCCATCATGAAGGTGTTGGGGGCGATTTCCACTTGCCGCCCTGAGTACTGGTGGAGGACTTCCTCCACGTAGGAGTGCGGGCCCAGGACTTCCTCGTTCCGTCCAATCCACCAATCCGGTCCGAATCGCATCCCCAGCACCCAGACTCCGCTGGTGGCATCTGCGGCACCATAGGTGACCGATCGAAAGCCGGGGAGCACAGGTTCGGAGAGCGGTAACCGGATGGATGTGATGGGAGTTCCCATCTCAAGATCCAGGACTGAAGGTCGGAGACCCATACCTACCGCGAGGGCGGTCGGTCCATCGAACGGGAGGAGAAAAGTCGGGCTGAAACTTAACTCTGAGAGTCGTCGCTCACTCACGAACTGGCCCTCCGGATCGATGGTCACGACCTTGAGGTTGAAGCGGTCGAGCACCACCAGATCCCCATTGGAGAGGGTGTAGGCATCCGATGGCTGCCGTAGTTCCCCGGGACCCTCACCGGTGGCCCTGTAGATCCACCGGGGGTTCGCGTCGCCGTCAAACGCGGTGACCCTGGCATACCGACCGTCCAGCACCACAACCCCCTCTCCCCAACCCCGCATCACATCAGGCCTCATGAGCACCGTGTCCGAGGGACTTCCGAACATCGCGATGGTGTCCCATGTCACCGGGTGGAATACGCGGCCACCGGCCTGATCGCCGCTCTGACAGCCGGGGGCGAACAGGAGCAGCGCCATGCACGGAATAAGCCGCCAAGGTGAGGCGACCGTCACCCATGGAGAGGGCGAGATTCTATCCACCATCGCGATCACGCTATCCAGTGAGAGAAACCGAGGGGGATGGACATCGTGGGCCCATGCAACGGGAAGTTCGACGACGTGTCGATCGCTGAGGAACCGCCTCGTGTCTTATGCGACTAGTATAACCTGCTCGCGCTCCACCCCGGAAGGCGCACAACAAGAAGGGGGCGGGCCGGAACATACGGCCCCCCCCCCAATTGGTGTAACCCCCAAACCGTCAGTGGTTAAACACGAAACCCGCAAAAACCCGACCCCCCTCCCCCAGGTGTAAACGTGTATTGGCAAACCCC
>JBJHBD010000040.1:19260-23027 GCA_050485305.1 Gemmatimonadota bacterium | reverse complement strand
CGGTGAAGTTGGTCCTGCGACTGCGCTTCGGGCTCATCTCCCCTCCTTGGGTTCGGGCGGTAATAACTGCCCATGAGCCGGATTTCCAGTTCAAGCTGAAGCGTTACATCTCGGTCCCCTCTCATCCGGCACGCGCTTCGGCGTACCCGGCACGACGGGTATATTGTACTCCCGGTAGTGACATCGGATGATTCCCCGATCACGCCACCCCGATGGGAGTTCCTCCATCCCCTCTCCTTCTCCCGCTCCGACGTGACATTGAGTCCGTTCTTATCGATGAGGAAGCCGGCCCCATGGATGGTTGGGGTCGTCCTCTTCTTTTCCGGGTGCGAACCACCGGATCGACCTCCGGCTCTTCCGGGGGATCTGCCGGCACCCGCCGTTCGATACCTTCAACCCGACCGCATCACCACCTTCCCGCTGGAAGAGGGGGTCACCTACCGCTCGGTTCGCAGTCGGACACAACCGTGGGTGGTACACCTCCTCAAGATCGAGACGGACCGGTGTGAGGTGGCCTTCCGGGTGATGCGTCCGGTAGAGGGTGAGGGGCGGATCCCGGTAACCCAACTCGCCCGTCGTCTCGAGATCCCGGTACTGGCGGCGGTGAACGGGGACTTCTTCACCCCGGAAGACGCCCCGGTGGGGGTGGAGGTGGTTCGGGGAGAGGTCCGGGGGCGGGCTTCCCGTCCGGTGTTTGCATGGCGTCCGGAGGGACTCCCCTGGATGGGGCAGGCCCGCTGGGGGGGAGACACCCTGTATCTCGGGGAGTGGGGAATTTTCCCTGAAAATTCCCCGGACGGGGTGACGGAAGCGGTGGCCGGGTTTCCGGCGCTCCTGGAAGGCGGGGCATGGGTTGGGGATCTGGAACAGGGTGAGCGCCCGGCCTTCGCCGCCCAGCGGCACCCGCGGACGGCACTGGGGTGGAACCCGGTGTCACGGGTGCTCTGGGTGGTGGTGGTGGAGGGGCGACGAGAGGGGGTGTCCGAGGGGATGACCCTTCCGGAACTCACCGAACTCATCCGGGCTCTGGGGGCCACCCAGGCGTTGAATCTGGACGGAGGCGGATCCTCGGTCATGGTGGTGAGAGGTGAGATGGTGAGTCGTCCCTCCGATCTGGCGGGAGAGCGCCCGGTGGTGAACGGGCTGGCCCTTCTCTGGGATCCCGAGGGGTGCGGGACTTCGCAGCGCATCTACCCCGGCGAGGAGTGACTGATGCGACGATTCCCCTGGTTCGTGCTCGTGATCGTCCTTCTTCCGGGACTCATTGACCCGTCACCTCGGCACGCCGTTGCGCCCCATGGGGTGACGGGGGTTGTGGAGGTCCGTGTCCAGGAGCGGGGAGAGGGGAGAGGGATCCTCGGCGCTCTGGTGGTGGTGATCCAGGACGATGAGGATACCGCGGCGAGGGGCTTCAGCGGCGAGGGAGGGTACACTCGTCTCACCGTCCCGGCGGGAGGTCCCTACCACCTCCGCGCCGAAACCATGGGGTATGCCCCCGCCACCTCCGATACCTTCCGCGTGGCAACGGGGGACACCCTCCGCCTTTCCCCACTCGAATTGGTTCCCGACGGCTTCTGACGCTTTGCCCGGTCAGCGCCCGAAGGCCAGGGTGGCTCCCATGTAGAGGGACCTGCCGGGTCCCGGCTCGAAGTACCGCCCACCGAAGGCGTTCACCACCACGGAGCTGGAGTAGTTTTTATCGCGGAGGTTCGTGATGCCGAAGAAGGGGCTGAAGCGGAATCCGCCGAGGGAGAGGTCGTTCCCCCCCAGACGCAGGTCCAGGAGAGTGTAGGCGGGGGCGAGCGCTTCCAGGGAGTTTGCGTCATTCGCGTAGACCTCTCCGGTGCGTTCCCCCCGGAGTTCGATGAACCAGGGTCCCGGAGTGAGGCGAGTCAGCGCCTCCATCCGGAGAGGTGTAACGCCCGGAACCCGGTTCCCGCCGTGGTCCACCCCATCCACCTCGAAGGAGCGGAAACGCGCGTCGTTGGTGGAGCCCGAGAAGCGGGCGCTCCAGAGCGTCGACGGAGTCCATTGGAGGGAAACCTCCACCCCGTCACGACGTGAGGTTCCGGCGTTCCGGAAGTAGCTTCGACCCGGCTGCTCTTCCACCTCGAAGGCGATGAGCTCTCCGTTGAGCGAGGTGTGGTAGTAGGTCAGTTCGTATCCGATGGAGCGCCCCACCAACCCCCGTGTACCGACCTCGACGGTCACCCCGACCTGGGGATCCAACTCCGGGTTGAATCCCCCCACCCCGTCTCTCCGGTTGGCGAGTTCGGTGGTGGTGGGGGTCTCGAAGGCGGTGGAAAGGTTTGCGTACGCTCCCAGCCACCGGGCGCCGGAGAAGTGGAATCCGAAGGAGGGGGATGCGGAATCGAGGGTCCGGCTCCCGGATCCGTCCGGCCGTCCATCCACTCCTACCATCCGGTCGGCGGCGTGGAACTGGATCCGGTCGTATCGGAGACCCGTCACGGCATCGAGGCGCGGGGCGATGGGAAGGAGGGCCTGGAGGAAGATGGCGCCTCCCAGGACACGCTCCCGCTGGTCCAACGTCATGGTTCCCCTGCTCCCCTGGGCGTTCGTGTGGTTGGTTCGCTCATCGAGCTGGAGGTCGCCCTCCACGCCTACCGCCCACCAGATCCCATCCCTCTCCCATCCGCCTCCACTCCGGAGCGTCGCTCTCGCTCCGAGAGCCCTTCGGTCCAGATCCACGATGGCCGAGGGGATGGGGTTCGAGACTTCCCGGGTGACCCCGTACCCCATGACCTCCACGGTGCGGCCTCCCACCTCACCGTCCCACCCCACCCCGAGCTGCGCCTGGCGTACCGTTTTCCCCGTCTGCTGATTGATGTTCCCCTGAAAGGCCCGCCGATCCCCTTCGCCGAGGGTGGAGAGATCGAGAGAGCCCGGGTTCTCCGAATCCAGATCCACGGCGTTGGCTGTGACCCGGAGAGTCCCCCCGCGGATGGGGGAGGCTACCTGAAGGTTCAGATGATCCCGGCGAGCTCCGCCGTACACGCCGAGTTCCGGACTCCCCTGAATGGCGCGGAACCCGTCGAAGCGGTATCTGGCCATGGTGAGAAGATACCCCGAGTCCGACACGGTACCGGTGGTGGTGACCTGGATGCGCCGTAGACCGTGATCACCCTGCATCCAACGGACTTCCGGCTGGATGGGGGTGTCCGGGGGGGTACGTGAACGGAAGAGGAGGACCCCGCCCGAGGCGTTTCCGTAGAGGGCGGATCCCGGCCCTCTCAACGCTTCCACCTGGCCCAGCGAGCCGAGGTCGAGGTGGTCGAGGGAGGACTGTCCGTCCGGGAGGGTAGCCGGAATCCCATCCACTAGGATCCGGATTCCCCGGACCCCGAACTGAGAGCGGGCCCCGAACCCGCGAATGGCGATGCGTTCGCCCACGGCATCGTTGAAGCGGTTGTTCACCTGCACCCCGGGGAGTCCGTGGAGCGCCTCTTCCAGGAAGGCTCCGGACCGTCCCGTGCGCCCCAGCTCATCGCCGAGCACCGAGACGGCAAAGGGGACGCGCTCCAACTGCATGGGGGTGCGGAGGACGGTGACCGTCACTGCCGACAGGGGGATGACGTCGAGGGTATCGGTGTGCACCCGAGGGAGGGTATCACCCGGAATCTGCGGAAGCGGTGTGGCGGCAAGGGGTTCCATCCCCCCGGGAAGGAATGCGGCGAGGGAAAGGGAGAGCCACATCCCTCGGAGGTGCCGAGAGGTAGGACGGGAGGGGTGCGGGAGGGGACGGAGGG
>JBJHBD010000040.1:0-19250 GCA_050485305.1 Gemmatimonadota bacterium | reverse complement strand
GGGGCTCGAGAGGTGGATGGGGAATGGCGAGGGGGAGGAGGTCGCCCGAAGAATCACCTCGGTGACCCCTCGCACCTTCAACCCCGAAACGACCTTCTTGATTCATTCCGCGTTGCGGCGGTAGCTTCGCACCTTCCGCTACCCCTCACACCCTGTGAGCGCGCATCGTTTCGAACGTGCCTCGGACTCCCTCCCGCTTCCTCCCATTCGGACTCCTTCTTCGCAGGGAGTTGGGGATGCTGGTGCTCCTCGGAGCCATTCTCTCGACCCCGCATCCGGCTTCACCCCAGCCGATCCGGGACCTTCTGGTAGCCGGGTGGGAAACGGAGGATGGGTTGCCGCAGAACTCCGTCATCGCCATGGCGCGAGACGGGACCGGGTACCTCTGGCTCGCCACCTTTGATGGCGTGGTGCGTTTCGACGGGCTCCGCTTCCAGGTCTACCGAACCGCCAATACCCCGGAACTTCCGGTAAACCGGGTCTTTGACCTGACGGCGGGCGGAGATGGGGCCATCTGGCTGGCGGCCGGGGACGCCGGCGTGGTGGAGATTCGGGAGGGGCGTTTTCGTCACACCTCCATGGAGGCGCTGGGGATGAACGACGAGCCCCGAGCCCTCCGGGTGGATGAGGTGGGGACCATCTGGATCGTAACGGAGCGCGCGGAACTCTGGCGTTGGACCGGCTCCGGGAAGGCCATCCGTGTCACGCCGGAGGCGGCGAGCCTTGCCACCCATCCTCCTGATCCGGGGCCGGAGCTCTGGCTTGTGGGCCCAGGGAGCCTCTTCCATATCCGGAGCGGGGTGGCGCGGAACTACGATCCGGTGGAGCTGGGACATGGAGTCACCAATGTCCTCGACGTCCACCGGGATCCGACGGGCACGCTCTGGCTCGGCCTTTCGTCCGGCGCGGTGGTGTACCGAAACGGGGAGGTGTCTTCCATCTACCCGTACCGGGAGGGATCTCCCACGGCGGTGTGGACCATCCTGGGAGATGGGGAGGGAGGGGCGCTGCTGGGCACTCGCCTGGGGTTGATGCAGTGGCGAAATGGCGAAATCTCTCCGGTCTCCATGGAGCAGGGGGTGGGACGTGTGTGGATCCGCGCCCTCCTCCAGGATGGAGAGGGGAATCTCTGGGTGGGCACCGACGGTGCCGGGCTCAGACGACTCCGACCGGCTCGTTTCCGACGGATCTCGGTGGAGGAGGGGCTTTCCGACCCGCTGGTTCTCTCTCTCTTCCAGGCGGAGAATGGAGATCTCTGGGTGGGGACGAACTGCGGAGGGGTGAACCGGATCTCCCCTGACGGGATTCAGATGGTGGCGCTGGGACCCGGCGCGGCGGGCCAGTGCACATGGTCCGTTCACGGGGATCCGGACGGGACGTTCTGGTTCGGAACCTGGGGTGACTACCTCCTTCGATACCGCGACGGGGTGGTGGAGGAATATGGCCCGGATCGAGGGATCACCGACCCTCGAGTCATGGTGCTGCACCGGGACCGAGGAGGTGTCCTCTGGGTGGGGACCATGAACGGGCTCTTCCGGGAGGTCGGGGAGCGCTTCGAGGAAGTCGGTGTTCCAGGAATGGAGAATCCCCATGTGATGACGGTCCTGGAGGATTCGGACGGGACACTTCACTTCGGAACCGACCGTGGGATCGTGTCCCTCTCCTCCGAAGGGATTCGCACCGTGGGAGCGTCGGAGGGGATCAGGGCTCCGGTGCGCGCCCTCCACCGGGATCCGGAGGGGCGGCTCTGGGTGGGGAGCTGGGGTGACGGACTCTTCCGCATCGACGCGCATGGAGTCAGGAGGATCGGGGTGCGGGAGGGGCTGGGGGAGGACGCCATCTCCCACATCCTGGAGGATGACGTGGGCTTCTTCTGGATGGGGAGCAACCGTGGGGTCATCCGGGTTCATCGGGAGGCGCTCAACCGGGCGCTGGATCGGGGAGAGAGGCCTTTTGTGCGCGTCTTCACCGTGCGGGACGGGCTCCCCGCGGTGGAGACGAACGGGGGTTTCTACCCATCCGCCATCCGGGCGCGGGACGGCACCTTCTGGTTCCCCACCATCCGGGGATTGGCCGGCGTTCACCCCACGGAGTTGAATCTGGATACCCGTCCTCCTCCGGTGGTCATCGAACGGGTGATCATCGGTGGGGAAGAGGTGAGTCCTGATGATCGGGTCACGATCCCGGCGGGAGCCATCAACATCGAAATCCACTTCACCGCGCTCACCCTGAAGGTTCCGGAAGAGACCCGGTTCCGGTACCGGATGGAGGGGTTGGATCGGGAGTGGGTGGAAGCCGACACCCGGAGGGTGGCCTACTTCACCGCCCTCCCTCCAGGGGAGTACCGATTCCAGGTGGTGGCGGCAAACCCCGACGGGGTGTGGAACAGCCAGGGGGCCTCGCTTGCGCTGGTGCAGCGCCCTGCCTGGCACGAACACGTCGCCACGCGGCTCCTCTTCCTCACCGCGCTCATTCTCGTGACGCTCTGGTTCGTGCGACGGAGAATGGACACGCACATCATCCGTGAGCGGGAGCTGGAAGACGAGATACAGGACCGAACCGAGGAGCTCTGGGAGCGGAAGGAGGCGCTGGAGCGAGCCAACGTGGATCTCGCCAGGGTGGTGGCCGACCTGGCGGAGCAGCGACATGCCCTGGAAGAGGCGCGCCTGGCCGCGGAGTCTGCCAGCCGCGCCAAGAGTGCCTTCCTGGCCACCATGAGCCACGAACTCAGGACCCCTCTCAACTCCGTCATCGGCTTCGCCAACATCCTTCGAAGGAAGGGCGCCCCGGAGCTGGGTCCCGAAGCGGTGGGGTACCTGGAGCGAATCAGCAGGAATGGGGAGCACCTCCTCCACCTCATCAACGAGATCCTGGACCTCTCCAAGGTGGAGGCCGGGAAGGTGGAGCTGGAGTGGGCGGAGGTGGAACTGGGTCCATTTCTCAGGGAGACGGTGGCCGAGCTGGAAGGGCGGGCTATGGGGAGTGCCGTGGAGCTTCGGGTGGAGGTCCCGGAGGGGCTCCATCCCCTCCGAACCGATCACCGTCGGCTCAAGCAGATCCTCATCAATCTGGTAGGGAATGCCCTGAAGTTCACCTCCCGGGGGGAGGTGGTCGTGCGGGCGGTTCCCGACGACGAGGGAGAGCGAGCCGTTGCCATCGAGGTGGTGGACACCGGGGTCGGAATCCCCGTGGAGCGGCTCCCATGGATCTTCGAGCCCTTCGAGCAGGGCGATGCCGGGACTGCTCGACGATTTGGCGGCACCGGACTTGGTCTGGCTCTCTCCCGGGCACTCGCTGAACTCCTGGGGTATCGACTGGGAGTCGAGAGTGTCGACGGAGTGGGGTCCACCTTCCGGATCACCCTCACGGCGCCGGACGCCTCCTCGGGTTCCTCCCTTCGCCCCTGAACATGACCGATCCGCTCCTCGGCTTTTCCCCCACCCTCTTTGCCCGTCGCCGGGACGAGATCCTTCGGCGGCTGGGGAGGGGTGCGATGATCCTTCCCGCCGCTCCCATCCTCCACCGATACGGAAACTCGGAGCTTCCGTATCGCCCCGATGCCGAACTCTTCTATGTCTGCGGCTTCCGGGAGCCTGACGCCCTTCTCCTCCTTCGTGGGCATGCCGACGAGGAGCGGGTGATCCTCTTCGTCCGCGATCGGGATCCGGAAGCGGAGCGGTGGGGTGGGGGGCGCCTGGGACCGGAAGGGGCTCGCGAGGTTACCGGCATCGAGACGGTGCTTTCCCGCTCCGAGCTTCAGGAGCGACTCCCGAACCTGGTCCGAGATACTGATCGGCTCCACCACCGCCTCGGTATTCATCCCGAGGTGGATCGTTGGGTCGTTGAGGCGCTCCGGAGCGCGCGGATCGGCGGGGGAAAAGAGGGGATGGGTCCCCGAGGGGTTACGGACCCGGGGGAGATCCTGGATGAACTCCGTCTCCGGAAGGACCCCGCCGAGGTGGAGGCGATCCGGGATGCGGCCCGGTTCACGATGGAGTCCTTTCGAGCCGCGATCCCCCACGTTGGCCCCGGGGTGGGTGAATGGGAGGTGCAGGCTGCGCTGGAAGGGGAATTTCGCCGCCGTGGTGGGGGTGCCCCCGCCTTCTCCACCATCGTGGGGTCGGGTCCCAATGCGTGCACGCTTCACTATGTGGAGAACGATCGGCGGATGGCCGATGGGGAGCTCCTCCTGATGGACGCCGGGGCGGAGTGGCGGCTCTACGGTGGGGATGTGACCCGCACGATCCCCGTCGGGGGACGGTTCTCTCCGGAACAGCGGGAGCTGTATCAGGTGGTGGAGGGCGCGCGGCGGCGGGTGGTGGAGCTGGCCCGACCGGGGGTGAGCCTCCAATCCCTTCACCGGGAGGCGGTCCGGTGTCTGGTGACGGGGATGGTGGCGTTGGGGATCCTGGAAGGGGAGCCCGAGGAACTCATCGAAGAGGAGGCCCATCGTCGGTACTTCCCCCATCGGACCTCCCACTGGCTCGGGCTGGAGACCCACGATCCGGGAGATTACATGGTGCGAGGGGAGGAGCGTCTCCTGGAGCCGGGGATGGTGTTCACGGTGGAGCCCGGGCTCTATCTCCCCGGCTACGGACCGGATCCCCTTCCGGCAGGAGCGCGGCCCTGGGCCGATCTGGGGATCCGCATCGAGGACGACGTCCTGGTGACGGAATCGGGGTGCGAGCTTCTCACCGGGGAACTCCCCACCGACCTCGACGGAGTGGAGGCGCTTGCCGAGGGGTGAGGCGGTGAGGGACAGCCGAAGGGGGGACCGGGTCACTCCCGGTCCCCCCTTTTCAGCTTTCCCGGCTCGTCCCATGGATGTGCTCCACCGGATCGCCTCCCGTCACGGATTCAGCCAGTAACTGAATTTCACCATGAAGACGTTCTCCGGTTGGGTGTCGAAGAGGGTCGAAAACCCGTCACCGATCCCCATGTTGGCATCCTGGGAGAAGAAGTCCCGGGATTGAGCCCAGACCAGGTACGCAGTGGAGCCGGGGCGGAACTCCCACCGGAGCACCGCGTTGGACCGGAACTGCTGAACGTTGAAGTCCGGGTTGTGGAAGTTCTCCAGATTCCCATCCCCATTCAGGTCGGCCCGGTACCGGGTACCTTCCCGCTCCGCGAGGACAGGGAGGAAGCGCTCATCGTGAGACGCGGCTCGTGGATCGGCCACCTGCTTGAAATCACCGAAGCTCCCGGTGCTCATGAAGGGCTGGCCATAGAGCTGAAGGGTGAGGGTGGGGGTGAGTGCCATGTCGGCGCGAAGGCTCATCCCCACCGTCTCCTGCTCCATCCTCCCGAGGATGTATCGTGGTGATCCACCCACCATGACCCCGGTGACCCACTGGGCCTCTTCCGCCCGCCGGGTATAGGAGGGTCCCACCCGCATGGTGGCCCACCCGTTGGGACGCCACCGCACCCACGGGTTTGCGTTGAACATCCAGGAGCCGTCTCCCCCCGGGCGGTACATGAAGTTGTGGTTGGTCCCGAACTGAACGTCCTTCCGACCATCGGTGTTCATTCCGACCCAGCCGTTCACGTTGGGATCCCGACGGAGGGAGGGCCCCCCTCGGAGGACGCGGGAAGAGAGGCCGGAGGTGTTGGCGTTCACCCCGGCCCAGACGTTCCAGTTTCCGAGGGTCGTGATCTGGCCGTTCACATTCCCCCCGAGCCCCTGGTTCTCTCCGCTGAACTCCCAGGAGGACCAGCTATTGACGTTCAGCGACCAGCGACGGAGGCGGGCGGAGGGCTGATTCTGGCGGTACCCTACAAAGGCGATCTGCTCGATCATATCCACCTGGGGGAGGAATCCCAGGTCGTTCACCTCAAATCCGGGGGAACGAACCAGGGTGGCCAGGGCGTAGCGCCAGTTTCCACCACCCACCTTCCAGAGCTCCACCGCCGCGGCGTACCCCTGCATGGAGGTGGCGTCAGGGTCGATGGAGAGGTGGTCGGCATCGGGGCGCTGGAAGTACCGAGCGGACGAGCGCTGGGTCCGGAGGATGGCTTCGGGAGTGCCGGTGACGTGGGACCCTACAAAGTATCCCCTGAACTCGTGGGTGTTGTCCCGGAACCGGTGGCGGACATCGACCCCACCGGAGTACGCTTCCCGGCGAAGGTGGAGGGCATCGGCCACCGATCCGTCCCGGGCGGTGGCGGTTCCGATGACCCCGAAGGCCGTCGACCCTCCCCGCAGGTCCCGCTGGATTCGGAGCACCGAGTAGCTCGTCATGGGTTCCACGGCGGCCTCCTCCTGCACCCCGTCGGCCACGAAGCGGAGTTGAGCTTCACCGGTGAGGGAGGTGAGTGCTCCGATGGACCAACCATCTTCCGTCTTCCCGGAGAGCTTTGCCGCACCAAGGATCCTGGTCTGTGACGGCGTGTCCACCCACTCCAGGTTTCCGGTCACTCCGCTCAACCCGCCCTGCGGCGACCGTCCGATGCGACGGGAGTAGAAGAGGGTCTGGTCGGCTCCGTCACCGTCTCCGATTCCCAGCCCGAAGCGGAAGATTCCGGCTCCCTCCTGGAAGAAGGGGCGGCGCTCGGGGAGGAAGGTTTCAAAGGCGGAAAGATTCACCTGGGAGGGGTCCGCCTCCACCTGTCCAAAATCGGGGTTCACCGTGAGGTCGAGGGTGAGGTTGTTCGTCACCCCGTACTTGAGGTCCGCACCCACGTCCATCCCCCGGTCGGTGCTCCGATAGAAGGGATTCGCCGGGTCTCCCGGCGCCCGGGTGACCCGTGCCACCGAGTAGGGGAGGAGTTCGAGGCGGGAACCGGGCTCCAGGTCGGCGATCCCCTCCAGCGTTCCGGAGCGGGACACGAAGCCGTGATCGTTGCGGGAGAGGGGAGCCCAGGCGGACGCCTCGTTGTATCGGGCGATGTCGCGCCCGAAGTTGATCCCCCAGTCCTGAATTGGTGCCCCGGAAAAGCGGAGCTGGGAAAGGGGGATGCGGAATTCGGCGGTCCACCCCAGGGAGTCGATCTGGGTCGCCACATCCCACACCGCGTCCCACCCGATGTCCTCCTCCACATCGTCGAACCGGTAGAAGTCCATCTTCACACCGGCCGGGTTCACGGCGAAGTGGAAGGCGGTTCGCCGGTCATTGTAGGAGTCGATGACCACATGGACCCAGTCCGATGCGGATCCCTGGTCCCGCCGGGTCCGGAGGGCGACGATGGAGTCGGGGGCCGGGTCGAAGGCACGGAACGCCACGTAGACGGCATGATCGTCGTAGAGGACCCTCACCTCGGAATCGTGGGTGGCGGGGGTTCCCTCCCGGGGGTCGTGCTGAATGAACCCGGAGGCTATCGGGGCGCTCCGCCACACCGCATCGTCGAGTCGCCCGTCAATGACGGGAGCGGTGCTCCGGAGCCGAACCGCAGCGAGAGTCCGTTCGGCGGAGGAGGTGACCGCGGCCTCCCCGCCCAGAGCGGGAGGGGTGTTCTGCCCGAGGAGATCGGAGGCGACGAGACAGATCAGTCCCAACGCGAGCACCATCCCCCGGAATCCTGTCCATACGATTCCCTGTCCCATCTATCCCCTCCATATGTTGAAGCGAAGCCCTGTATCGGTTGACCATCCTGAGATGGGACGTCGCGCCGTATGTGATGGTTGAAACCACCTGGAAAATCCCCTGAACCTCGTGAGAGGGGGTTCCACACGGGGCTCTACGGCGCAGATTTCAGGGAGGTTTCAGGGGTGCTGGACGGGAAGAACGCGAAAGGGGGGATATGCCTGAGCGGCGTTGGTACAAGGGACACGGGTTGGGAAACGACTATCTGGTCTTCGAGGACACCCACGGAGGGTGGCCACTGACATCCGAATCGGTGCGCACGATCTGCCATGGCCACGAAGGGGTCGGGGGGGACGGAATCGTGGTGCTTCTGGACCGTGAGCCGGAGGATGGGATTTTCCCCCTCCGAATGTTCAACCCCGACGGCTCCGAGTTCGAACGAAGCGGGAACGGGTTGCGGGTCCTGGGCGCTCACCTGCACAGGGAAGGGTTGGTGAATACGGGAGAGCCCTTCCACGTTCGATCGGGAGGCGCGGAGATCACCATGGTGGTGAATGGGTCCCGCCCGGACGGGGTGAGGGACATCTCGGTGGAGATGGGAGAGGGGCGGATGGGGTGGCATGCCGGCGGCATCCGGAACGACGCACTGGACCCGGATGGGGGGGTGGTGCACCCGGAGTGGGGGAGAATCCCCATTCATGTGGCATGGGTGGGGAACCCCCACACGGTGGTATTCCTCGACGAGTGGGGTGGTGCCGACGAGCTGGAGGAGGCCATCGAGGTGGTTGGCCCCTTCCTCACGAATCACCCGGCCTTCCCGGCGGGAACCAATGTCCAGGTAGCTCAGGTCGGGGAGGCCGGTCGTCTCGGAATCGCCATCTGGGAGCGGGGGGTGGGGCGAACGTCGGCTTCCGGGACCAGCTCCTGTGCCGCCGCCGTCGCCGCCGTATCCACCGGGAGAATTCCTCCGGGGTGGAACGATGTGACCATGGCGGGGGGGATTCTCCAGGTACGGGTGGGGGAGGGGAGGGAGATCACCCTCCGGGGACCGGTGACCTCGGTGGCCACCGGGGAGCTCACCGAAGGGATGGCGTACCGCCTGTCACACCCTGAAGGGGAGGTCGGGTAGGGACGGGCACTCGACGCGCTCCGATTCCCCCGGAGGGGACGCGCAGAGGGTCAGGTTCGAACCCTCACCAGGAAGAACCCTCCCGCCACCGCGAAGACCATGTTGGGGATCCACGCCGCCATCCTGGGATCGAGGATCTCCGCGTACCCCAGCGAACCGGTGACCCGGAGCATGACGAGGTAGAGGATGGTGGTGAGGAGGGAGAGTCCCACGCCAAACGCCGTTCCCCCTCGCCTGGACGAGGTGGCGAGAGGGGCCCCGAAGAGGATGATGACCAGGGTGGCCACGGGGATGGCCAGGCGTTGCTCCCGTTTTGTGAGGGTGCGCCCCACCGACGCTCCGGAACGCTCCAGCCGCTCCCCGAAGCGCCCGAGTTCGGCATAGGTCATCTCGTCGGGGTCGATGGCTCTCCCCTCCACAAGGTCTGCCGGGCCTTCCGTGATGTCGGGTCGGGCGTATCGGGAGAAGCGGAAACTCACCTCCCGACCGTCCGGGAAGATCTGGCGGGTGTACCCCTCCCGGAGCACCCACCCGGTTCCCGCCTCCCAGTGTGCCTCCTCGGCTACCGTATGGTGAACCGGATCGGTCCCGTTCCGGGAGAAGGACTCCAGGAGCACACCCACCATCCGACCGTCTTCCAGGGTGAGGCGCCGGGCGGATAGCGCTTCGCCTCCGTCGGTTAGGTATACGAAGTTGCTTCGCCACCCCACTCGCCGCTCCCGCTCACCCCGGAGTTCCGCTGCCATCTGGTTGGCCCGTGGGGCGAGTTCGGTGAGGGCAAGCCCTGCCAGCGTCAGGAGGAAGCCGGCCACGAAGAGAGGGGCCACCAGTCGGTGGAAGGAGACCCCACCTGCCTTCGCCGCCATGACCTCCCGGTGGTTCGTCATGGGGTGGATGGTGAAGACGGTGGCCAGGAGCGCGGCCACCGGGAAGGACCAGGCCATGAAGTGGGGAAACTGGTACAGGTAGGACACGGCCACCTGAGGGAATGTGATCCCCCGGTCCAGGTACCGATCCAGGTTCTCGGTCGCATCCCCCAGGATGAAGAGGAGGGGGGCCCCCAGCATGAAGATGGTGAAGAGCCTGAAGAAGTTCTTGAGGAGGTAGCGGTCCAGGATCCGGAGGCTCATCGATCGGACCCTCCCGCCGGCGCCGGGCTCCCTCCTCCCGGAAGGGGGAGGCGGAAAAGCCGCCGCACCCGGAAGTAGAGGTCTCCGAAGCCCGCCGTGCGCCCCGTGGAGACCTTCTTCCCCACCCCCTTCAGGAGGAGGAGGGTGGGGATGAGGAGGATCAGATTTGGCGCCCACATCCCCAGAATCGGGTCGATCTGCCCCCGATCGGCAAAGCGCTCCCCGGCGATGAGCCCCATCCAGTAGAAGAAGAAGATTCCCACCGACGCGGCGATCACCATCCCCACCCCACCCTGGGGGAAGCGGATGGCCAGCGGAGGGCCCAAGAGGACGAAGATGAAGCAGGCGAATGCGATGGCGTACTTCTTGTGGATCTCCACCCGGTACCGGTAGGAGGCGAGCCGGTACACCCCCCACCGGTTGTCGTTGATCCGGTGGATCCCGGCGACGTTCTCCACCAGCCCGTCGGTGAGGATTCCAGGCCCATCGGGGATCTGAAGTTCATCGGTGCCACCGGCTACCACTCCGTATCCCAGGGCGCGCTCGAGGGTTTCCATGGAAATCTCTCGGCTCTCACGTGCCACGGCTCGAAGGTGCTCCAGGTTTTCGTCGACGCGGGCCTGGAGCATGGCGATGTTCATCTCCCGGTCGCTTCGCCCACCGGCGCCGACTCGACGCTCCATCTCCGCGCCCACCCCCCGAAGGGGGAGGAACTGGGTGGTGAACTCGAGGCGCTGGAAGGAACCCGGGCGATCATCGGCCGTTTCGTACACCGTTCCGTCCCAGAGGGTGAGGATGAGATCGGCTCCGTCCGGGGTAAAGGCCATGGTGCCGCTGTCAGCCACGATGGTCCGGTTCTGCCCCGGACGTCCCAGATCGAAGATCGTCACGTCGGTAAGGTGGTTCGCCACCGGATCGATGGTACTGGCTCTGAGGAAGTAGCGGGAATCGTCGCCGGTGAAGACCTCGTTCACGACCTCTTCCCGGAGTTCGAAGGTCGGGCTCTTGCTTCCGATGTCGCCCAGCAGGTTACTTAGGCGGTGGTTCGACTCGGGGAGGATCCGGTCGTTGAACCCGAACATCATGAGGGATAGGATGACCCCCACCCCGGCGAGGGGAATGAGGAGCCTTCCGGGGTGCACCCCTCCCGCCGCCATCGCCGCCAGTTCGTTCTGCCCCGAGAGTTCGGCGAAGGCGTACAGCACTGCCACCAGGATGGCCATGGGGAAGGTCAGGGCCACGATGTGTGGGAGAGAGAGGAGGAGGAACTCGCCGATGATGCCCAGCCCCAGCCCTTTTCCGGCCAGCGTCTCAAGACGCTGGGCCACGGCGTTCAGGAAGAGGAGCCCCGTCACCGCCGAGAGGGCGAAGATGAAGGGTCCCAGGTGGGACCGGAGCATGTAACGGGTGAGGATCGTCATGGGAGTGGAAAACCGGGTAACCTTCCCCTCGGGCGGATCGTGGCGGAACGGGGAGGGCGAAGTCTACCCTTTCCCCCCTCCTCCCCTCAAGCCGAAATGCTACCCGGAATCCGGTTTGGTGGTCCCCTGGGCGGGAGGGAGACGGTGAGCGCTCCATGACACAGCGCCTCCTCTTCCTGCTCATCACCGCCCTGGCGGGCGCGGGACCCTTCCCCGGGGGGATGGGATGGGCCCCCTTCACCCCTTCCGGCTCGGGCGGAAGCGACGCTCGGCATCCCCATTCCGCGGACACGGTTACCGCCGACTCCCTCCCCATTGCGCCGGCGGACTCCCTTCTCCCGGCGACGCGCGACACCCTTGCGGCGCCCCGGAACCCCATCCCCCCATCCCATTGGTTCCAACCGACGGCGTCACCCCTCGGCGACCTGGCGGTGCGGCTCCGGACCCGCGGGGAGTTCGGGGGCGACTGGACTCGCTTTCGCCCCTGCGACGCCGCCGTGCAGCTCGCCTGCAATCCGGCCCTCCTCCCGGTGCTCCAGCCCGAGATCCAGTTTGCCCTCGAGGTGGAGGGGACGGTGGCCGATCGCCTCTTCGTGGACGTGGACTGGGACGAGAACCGGGAGTTCACCGGGGCAAATCGCTTCCAGATCTACTACCGTGGAGAGGCCGGGGCGCTGATCCAGCGCCTGGAGGTGGGAGATGTGAGCTTCGCCCTCCCTGAGAGCCGCTTTCTCACCCGGGGGATCCCGGCGGGGAACTTCGGCCTTCTGGCCCGGGCGCAGGCGGGAGGGGTGGAGTTCCAGACGGTGGCGGCCCAGCAGCAGGGGGCCCGGCGTTCCCGGGAGTTCCGGCTGGAGGGGACCGGACTCCAGGCGGGGATCGTCCAGGAGGACACGGTGCACCTGGACGACGCCGACTACCTCAGGGGGCAGTTCTTCTTCCTGGTGGATCCGACCCTCCTTGCCGGGCACCCCCATGTGGACATCCTGGATCTGCGCCCGGGGGACGCCCCCCTCTCGGTGGCGCCCGGTCCGGCCCCCATCCAGCTCTTCCGGATGGAGCGGGATCCGGTTCTCCGACAGCAGGTGGAGGGGTACGTTCGAGGAGATGCGGTGGCCGAGGGGCCGGAGGGATCGGTTCGAGAGTCGGGGTGGTTCCGACACCTCCGACCCGGGGTGGACTACTACCTCCACCCCTCCGGGCTCTGGGTGGCGCTTCGGGCTCCCCTCCGCCCTGACGAGGCGTTGGCGGTGACCTACCAGAACGCCCTGGGAGTCCCGGTGGGGGACTACAACCCGGAAGAGGTGCAGGCCGGAGGGGGGGTGCCCACTCTCCGGCTCATCCGGGCCACCCGGCCCCAGCACCAGCCGGGCCGAGCCACCTGGGACATGGAGATGAAGCAGGTCTATCGGATCTCCGGCTCCGACGAGGTGGATCTGGACGCCCTCGACCTCTCCATCTCCCTGGGGCAGGAGAGCGGAGGGAGGACCTTTCGAGGAGTTCCGGAGGGGCGGCGGCTCTCCTATCTCCGCCTTTTCGGCGTGGATGAGACGACTCCCCTCGAGCGGGTGGACCGAACCGCCCTCTTTCAGCCCTTCGAGGAGGTGGGGATGGCCACGGGGGTGGGGGTGCAGGGGACCTTTCTCGTCTTCCCCACCCTCCGCCCCTTCCTGGAGCCCGGGCCCCTCCCCTCGGAAGGGTTGAGTGCGGAGGATGTGCGCGACCTTCTCGGGGGAGATCTGAACCGGCGGATCTACGAAGCCGAGGACCCCTTCGAGCGGGAGACCTCGGCGCTCTATCGACTCAACATGACGGTGCGGGTCCGGAGTACCGGGGTGACGAGCACCCTCGTTCTGGGCTCGTTCGGGATCCGGGAGGGGAGCGAGCGGATCTATCTCGGCGACCGGCTCCTCCGCCCCTTCGTGGACTACATCCTGGACGGAGAGATCGGCATCGTCACCCTCCTTCAGCCCGAAGCCCTTCTGGACCGGGGAGGGGGAGGGGTCCTGCGGGTCACCTGGGAAGAGGCGGTTCTCTTTCGGGTGGCTCCCACCTCCCTCCTGGGAGTGAGCGCCCGGGTTTCGGTGGGGGAGCGGGGCGCGGTGGACTTCGTGGGGCTCTACCAGGCCGAGCGGGAGATCGTGAACCGCCCCCGCTTCGGAGCGGAACCGGGCGCGGTGGGGATGCTGGGGGTGCGAGGGAATCTGGAGTTCGATCTCCCGGTGCTCGATGCCTTCCTCCGGGGATTCGGGCGCCCTGACGCCCTCCCGGAGGGAGGGGTGACGCTGAGGGTGGAGGGGGAGGTGGCGGGCTCCCTCCCCCGACCGAACCTCTCCGGGGACGCCTTCCTGGACGACTTCGACGCCGGAGACGAGCGGGGAATCTCCCTCCTTTCCACGAATTGGCATCTGGGGAGTCGCCCGGAACACCTCGACGGGACCCACGGGATTCTCCCCGCCCCGCTCGACGAGACCACCGTTGGGAGCCTGGTGTGGCAGCATTCGTGGGTGCAGGAAGGTCCCCAAGGAGATTCGGTGGGGGTTTTCGAGGGGTTCTTCCCCCAACAGGACATCGACCGTCAGATCAATGTGGCCGGGAGCCAGGCCCGGGAGCCGGGGCTCCTCCTCACCTTCGGGCGGGATCCGGTTCAGGGGGCAGGGCCGGTACGGTGGCGGTCCCTCACCACCCTCCTCTCCCCGTCGGGGACGGACCTCACCCAGACCGAATATCTGGACTTCTATGTGGCGGAGGGGGAGGAGCTGACCCTCATCCTGGACCTGGGGCTGGTGAGTGAGGACGCCTTCTTCGTGGACTCCCAGGGGCAGACCTCGGGGATCCGACCGGAGACCGGGCGCCCGTGGGGGCTCGGGGTGCTGGACGAAGAAGGGGATCCCCTCCGTGGGGAGATCTGGAGCCCCGCCCTCGATGCCCTCGGCGTCTGGCCGGAGTCGTGCATTGCACAGCAGGGTCGGGTCTACCGGGCGGGGGAGCGATCGGCGAACTGCACCCGGGGGAACGGACGGCGCGACACGGAGGATCTGAACGGAAACGGGGTGCTGGACACCACGGAGCGAACCATGCGGTATGTGGTGCGCCTGGACACCTCCTCCCCCTTCCTCTCGCGATCCCGTACCGCCACCGGAACCCGATTCCGCCTCTTCAGGATTCCCCTGAGGGGGCCCCACGCCATCAACCCTGGTGGGGCCTTCTCCGAGGCGGATTGGCGCGCGGTCCAGTTCCTCCGCGTCACCGTGGCGGGCCCCCGGAACCAGTCGTTGACGATGGCCCGTATGCGTCTGGTGGGCTCCCGGTGGGTGAAGCGGGGGGTGGAGGGGGTCCTCCAGGGGATCGGCGGGGACACGCTGGCACTCGGCGGGAGGCTGGAGGTAACCCCCGTCTCCATCCTCACGGAAGGGCCCGCCTACCAGGCGCCCCCAGGGGTGTTGGAGCAGCTCGACGATCCGGCGGCGGCGGTATCGGGGAGGGGGGTCGAGTTCGGAGAGCGGTCGCTGGGGCTCCGCTACGAGGGGGTGGGAGGCGGGGATCGGGTGGAGGTGTACTCCCGCTTCCTCCAGCGCCCGCAGAACTTCCTCCGGTACGGGGAGTTGCGCCTCTGGACGGTGGCCCGAAGGGGGGATTGGGGCCCCGAAGCACCCACCGACTTTTTCGTGAAGATCGGGAGCGACCCCGAGAACTTCTACCTGTACCGCACCCGGCTGGAGCCGGCGGGGAACCCCGAGGGGGTCACCCCCGAAGACTGGCTCCCGGAGCGGATCGTCGCCTTCGACCGGTGGATGGCGCTTCGGCGGGAAGCGGAGGAACGGCTCCTCCAGACACCGGTGCGCCCGGGCGACCCTCCGGTGGAGGTGTGGAGCGCCGATTCCACCTACGCGGTGGTTCTCCGGGACCGCTCCCGGGCACCCAATCTGGCGGCGGTGCGCGAGATCTCCATGGGGGTGTGGAATCGCGGCACCCTCCCCACCACCGGAGAGATCTGGATCAACGAACTCAGGCTGGGAGGGGCGGTGCAGACCCCCGGAACGGCCCGCTTCGCCACCGTGGAGCTGGACGGAGGGGAGCTCCTCCAGGCCCGCATGGGGTACAGCGGGCAGGGCCCCGATTTCCAGCTCATGGGCGAGTCCCCCACCTTCCAGGCCGAAAATCGGGTCACCTTCGACGGGGGGGCGCAGATCGGGGTCCTCTTCCCCGAACGCTGGGAGGTGGACCTTCCGGTGACGGTGGCGCACAGCTACTCCGATCAGGACCCCGTGCTCCTCTCCGGCACCGATGTCCGGGTGGATGGGATCCCGGGGCTTCGAAATCCCGGTTACCGGGACACTCGGGTGAATCTTGCCCTCCGGTCCGATGCCTTCCTCTCCGGCGCCGACCTTCGCCTCGGCTGGCAGTCGGGACGATCGTCCACCCTCACCACGGTAAACCGGACCCGGGGGGTGGACGCCTCGGTGGGGTACGCCTGGCACCCCGCGCCACGAACCATCCCCCTCCTCCCCGACTTCCTGGACCCCATCTTCCGGATCCTCCTCCCCCCCGGGCTCCTTCGGGACCTTCGGGAGGCGGAGCTCCGCTGGACCCCCACGGAGCTTTCCGCCCGCTCCGGAGTCCGGCATCGGGACCTCTCGGTGGAGCGCTTCGACCAGATCCTGGACTTCCCCTTCGGTACCCCCAGCTCCATCGACACCTCCATGGAAGGGTGGTTCGAGAACCGGGCTCGGCTTGCCCTGCGCCCCCTCCAGGGGCTCGCCGGAACGCTGGACTTCGTGACGGTTCGCGATGTGGTGGAGCCGGAGGAGGGAGTGCGGGACGAGCGAATCCGGCGCCTGGTGGAAGAGGAACGGCTCCGGCTGGGCGGGGTGGATCTCGGGTGGGAAACCCGCAGGAGCGTCGAGGGGAGGGTCACCTTCCGCCCCTCCCTCCCCCCCTGGATCCGGGCCGACCTGGGGCTCCAGACCCGATACCGGCATGACCGGAACTCGGGGCTCGCGCGCTTCGAGGGCGATTCGGCCACCGCCCTCCTTCGCAATGTGGGGGGGGAGCGGGACCTTCGCGGGAGCATCACCATCGAACCCGATGCGGTGGTACGCGCTCTCTTCGGCCCTCCTCCACCTCCAGCCGGGGACGTTCGCGAAGGGGGAGGCACTCAGGTGGCGCGGCGCCTCGGCCGGACCTTTCGCCCCATCACCCTCACCGTTCAGGACGGGGTCACCGCCCGTTATCTCCGGGAGGATGTGGATCCGGGCGCCCTCTTCCAGCTCGGGCTCATCTCCCATGGCGGGTTCCGTGCGCAGCAGGGGGTGCAGGCCTCCACCCTGGTGGATCGCACCTCCCTTCAGGCCGGATCGGGGATGACCCTTCCGGGGAGCGCCTTCCTGAACGTGAACTTCCAGCAGGTGGAGGTCCGGTCGCTGGACCGACGTTCGGATCAGGAGAGCCGCACCACCGCCTGGCCCGACCTCCGCGCGGGGATCACGGAACTCCCCCTTCCGGGGTGGACCGGCACCCGGCTCCGGCGGGTCTCCCTCAGTTCAGGGGTGCAGCGGACCCGTGACGAGGTGAGCTACGGGGAGGGGGCCATCCAGCGCAGAACGCGGGACGATCTTCGGGTTCCCGCCGAGCTGGCTCTCGAGTGGGGTGGGGGGATCATCACCCGCTACCGGGGGCTCTTCGTGGAGGGAGACGGAGAGGACCCCACCGGGTTGACGGAGCGCTCCCAGCGGGACCACGCCCTCTCGGTGGAGACGCGCATCGCCCCTCGGGGCGGAGTGGCCGGTCGCGCCGAGGACCCTCTTCGCCTCTCCTTCCTGGTCCAGCTCTCGGAGCTGAGCGAGTGCCGCATCGTGGCCGGGCGCACCGAGTGCGTCCCCTTTCTCGACCAGACCAGCCGCGCATTGAGTCTGGCGGTGGACACCCGGATCGGGGAGGTGGAGGTGGGGGGGCACGCCGCCGTCATCGACCGACAGTCCTTCACCGGGATCCGCACCGGATTCACCCAGCTCCAGGTCACCATCTGGGCTCGCATGACCTTCACCTCGGGTCCGGTGGATCGGCTCGATCGGCGCCGGGACCCCTTCTGATCCGGGAGGATGGGGATCGCGCCCGTCCCCTCTTCGCATTCCGCCGCCCGCCGCCCCCGTTCACCTTCGGGGATGACCGACGAGGAACGCCGCACCGTGATCTGGACCGCGGCGGCGCTCCTCCTGGCCAGCCTGATCCGCTTCGGGTGGGAGTCGCGCCCCATCCCTCCCATCCTCCCTCCCGAGCCCGTTCCCGAGGCGCTCCTGGAGGGGACCCGAGCGGCGGTGGCCGAGGAGGAGCGCCGCCGCACCCCCCTTGGCCCCGGGGAGCGGGTGGACCCGAATCGGGATTCCGCCGTGGAGCTGGCACGCCTCCCGGGGGTGGGTCCCGCCCTGGCCGACCGGATCGTGGCGGATCGGGAGACGAACGGCGGCTTTGCCCGGGTGGAGGATCTGGTGCGGGTGCCGGGGATCGGGGCCGCCACCGTGGAGCGACTCCGGGAGCATCTGGAGTTCTCCGGGTTCGCGGAGCTCGGGGCTCGCCCCGGTGGAGAGGGACGAGGAGGACCCATCCACCTGAATCGAGCCTCTGCCTCCGAGCTGGAGCGCCTCCCCGGGATCGGCCCTGCGCTGGCGCTTCGGATCGTGGAGCACCGTGAACGTCAGGGCCCCTTTTCCACATTGGATGGGCTTCTCGACGTGCCGGGGATCGGACCGGCCACGCTGGACCGCCTTCGTCCCCATCTCGCTCCCCTCCCGTAGATCCCGCCAATTCCCGGGGTAGGGTTGCCGGGGCTTCCTTGACCGCCCAACCGGGCAAAACCTACCTTCACGCACCGGTTGAGGGGGCGCGTGCACACGCCCTCTCGGCCTCCTCGACTCCTCCCACGAGGATACTCCTCGACCGCATGAGTACCAACGTCGCCCTCGACCGTCTCGGAGATCTCTTCGTCCGGGAGGGGCTCATCACCGAAGAGCAGCTCCAGAAGGGGCTGGCTGAGGCGAAGAGCACGAAGATGCGCCTCGGGTATTCCCTCGTGAAGCTCGGGTTCGTGGACGAGGAGGAGCTGACCCGGATGCTGGCCAGGCAGTACCGGGTGCCTGCGGTGGATCTGGAGAAGGTCACCCTCGACCCCAAGATCCTGCGGGTCATCTCGTCGGAAGTGGCCATGAAGCACCTGGTCCTCCCCCTGAGGAAGGTGGGGCGGACCCTGACGGTGGCCATGGCGAACCCCACCGACCTCGGGGCCATCGACGACCTCAAGTTCATCACCCGGCTCGACATCGAGCCGGTCATCGTGGGCGAGTACACCCTCCGGAAACATCTGGAGAAGTACTACGACACCGCCGACGACAAGATGGCCGACATCCTCTCGGATCTCATCGAGGATGACGACCTGGAGTTCGTGGAGGAGAAGGAGGACGACGTCAACGTCGCCGCCCTCCAGGAGCAGGTCGATGCGGCGCCGGTGGTGAAGTTCATCAACGGGCTTCTCACCGACGCGGTTCTGAAGGGTGTTTCGGACATCCACATCGAGCCGTACGAGAAGGAGATCCGGGTCCGGTACCGGATCGACGGGTCGCTCAGGGAGGTCATGAAGCCCCCCATGAAGATGAAGGCGGCCCTTACCTCCCGCATCAAGATCCTGGCCGACCTGAACATCGCCGAGCGACGGGTCCCCCAGGATGGGCGCATCAAGCTCCGCATGAAGAAGAAGGTGGTGGATTTCCGGGTCTCGACCCTTCCGGTGATCTTCGGCGAGAAGATCGTGCTCCGGATCCTGGACAAGGGGAACCTCACCTTCGATCTGGCCTCCTTCGGCTTTGAGCCCAAGGCCCAGGAAGATTTCATGAACGCCATCGCCAAGCCCTACGGGATGGTGCTGGTGACGGGGCCGACGGGGTCAGGGAAGACGACGACGCTCTACTCGGCGCTCTCCAAGGTGAACACGGAAGACGTGAACATCATGACCGCCGAGGATCCGGTGGAGTACAACCTCCACGGGATCAACCAGGTC
>JBJHBD010000039.1:0-23136 GCA_050485305.1 Gemmatimonadota bacterium | reverse complement strand
GGCGAGGACCACCAGGAGAAGGAGGAAGGCGAGGGCGCGGGGGGACCACCCACGCTTTGCGCTCGCCCCTTCCTTCTTCCGGTCACGCCGTACGCGAATCAGCGACATGGCTCATGATCCGTGCCTCGATGGCGAGGGCGGTGGCAAGGGCGTCCCGCCCCTCCCGCCCGGTAACGACAGGGGCCGCCTGCCCGCTCACGGCATCCCGGAAGCTCTCCTGCTCTCTCCGCAGCGTTTCGGCGGGGGGGGCGGTGAGAGGGATCCGCTCCACCAGGGCCAGAAGGTCGGTGGCCGCGAACCCGGTGGGGGGGGCTTTCCCCTCCACGAGCGCCTGGAGCCCGGGGATCTCCCGCTTGAGGCGAAGGAACTCCCCGGTCCCCGACGCCAGGTCCAGGCTGAGATACCCCGAACGCTGGAAGATCCGGATCTTTCGCATCCGGTCCATGGAAACCCTGGAGGCGGTGAGGTTGGCCACCGCTCCTCCCTCGTAGGTGATCCGGGCGTTGGCGATGTCCACCGAGGGGGTAAGGACCGGAACCCCGGTGGCCTGAATGTCCCGCACCGGTCGCCCCACCAGGCTCCCCACCAGATCCACGTCGTGGATCATGAGGTCGAGCACCACCGCCACATCCGTGCCCCGTTCGGTGAAGGGCGCCAGGCGATGCGACTCCACGAAGAGCACCTCGTCCAGGTAGGGGCGTGCCGCCACCACCGCCGAATTGAAGCGCTCCACATGGCCCACCTGCACCAGCGCCCCCCGCGCCTCGGCCCGATCCAGGATTCGATCCGCCTCCTCCAGCGAGGCGGCGATGGGCTTCTCGATGAAGACGTGGATACCCCGATCCAGGGCGCTCAACGCCACCGCTTCGTGGGTAAGGGTGGGAGAGGCGATGATGAGCGCATCCACCTCGTCCAGGAGCCCGTCCAGTGTTTCAAAGGGGCGCACCCCCAGCTCCGTGGCCACCTCCTCCCGTCGCTCGGGGCGGGGGTCGAAAAACCCGGCCAGCTCGGCGTCGGGAAGGTCCCGGGCAATCCGCGTATGATGGAAGCCGAGGCTTCCCACCCCGGCCACCCCGACCCGGGGCGTTGCGTTGGAACCGCTCACAGGGAGATTCCTCGTTCTGAGTTGGCGACAAAGTCCAGGAGGTGAGTCACCTCGGGCGTGGGCTCCAGCTCCCGTCGAGCCCGTTCCAACGCCCGGGAAAGGTGTTCGGTGGACTGGAAGAGGAGGCGATACGCCCGCTTCAACCGGGCGCGGGCCTCCGGAGAAAATCCGCGCCGCTCCAGCCCCACCGAATTCAGACCGTACAGCTTGCTGGGGTTCCCCGCCACTCGACAGTAAGGGGGAACATCCTGCGAGATCCGCGACGCCCCGCCCACAAAGGCGTGCGCCCCCACCTTTACGAACTGGTGGATGGGTGTGACGCCGCCCACGATCACCCAGTCCCCGATCTCCACATGCCCCGCCATGTTCACGGCGTTGGAGAGGATCACCCGGTTCCCCACCCGGCAGTCGTGGGCCACATGGGTATACGCCATGAGCATGCAGTCGCTCCCCACCGTTGTGAGCCCCGACGCGGTGGTCCCCCGGTTCAGGGTGGCGTACTCCCGGATCGCCGTGCGGTCCCCCACTTCGAGACGGGTGCGCTCCCCGCCAAACTTGAGATCCTGGGGATCGGTCCCGAGAACGGCCCCCTTCGCGATGCGGCACTCCGCCCCCACGGTGGTGTCCCGTTCGATGAGGACGGAAGGACCGATCACCGTCCCCGCTCCCACCTGAACCCGGGGCCCCACGATGCTCCAGGGGCCCACCTCCACCCCATGGTCCAGCTCGGCCTCGGGGTCCACCAACGCGGTGGGGTGGATCACCACCCCGGCCACCCCGGTCTCTCCACTCATCGGTCCATCACCCGGGCCATGAGTTCAGCCTCCGCCACGAGCTTCCCATCGACGAACGCCTCCCCGCGCATCCTACAGATCCCACGCCGGAACTGGAGGAGTTCGAGTTCGAAGATGAGCTGATCTCCCGGGGTGACGGGGCGCCTCCACTTCACGCCATCGATGGACATGAAGTAGACCACCTTGTCCTCGGGGCTCTCGATGGTGTCCATGAGGAGGAGCCCCCCCACCTGCCCCATGGCCTCCACGATGAGGACCCCCGGCATGATGGGGTGCCCGGGATAGTGCCCCTGGAAGAACGGCTCATTGATGGTGACGTTCTTGATCCCCACGATCCGCTTCCCGGCCTCGAACCCGATGATCCGGTCCACCAGGAGCATGGGGAAGCGGTGGGGGAGGTACTCGAGGATCTTCTGGATGTCCACGATGGGCGCCACCCCGGGGTTCCGGCGGTGATCCTCCAGAATGGCCCGGACCAGCCCCACATTCCCCTCGTGGGATGGGCGGTCCGCGATGACCCGGGCCTGGAGCCGGGCTCCCAGGAGGGCCAGATCTCCCACCAGGTCACCGACCTTGTGGCGGACAAACTCGTCGGGGAACCGGAGAGAGTCGTTGAGGATCCCCTCCCCGTCGAGGACCACGGTGTTCTCCAGGGACGCCCCCAGCGCCAGCCCCTGTGCGTGGAGCCGCTCCGCGTCGGCGCGAAAGCCGAAGGTTCTGGCGGGCGCGATCTCCCGGAAAAACCCATCCTCATGCAGCGTGAAGTCGCCGTACTGCCGACCGATGAGGGGGTGATCAAATTCGAGGGCGGCCGAAATCCGGAGTTCGTCGGCGGGGGCGGCCACGTAGCGCGTCCCGTTGGACCCCTCGAAGGTCACGGGGCGAGCCAGATGAAGGACCGGCGCATCCCCATCCAGCTCTCGCGTCCCCACTCCCTGAATCGCCTCCAGAAAGGGGAGAAAGCTTCCGTCGAGGATGGGAGGCTCGGGTCCATCCACCTCAATCGCCACATCACTCACCCCCGCTCCCCACAGAGCCCCAAGGAGGTGCTCGACCGTCTGGACTCGCGCCTCGTCCCCCACCGCGAGGGTGGTCCCCATCTCCGTGTCGACCACATGGTCCAGAGAAACGGGAATCTCGGGGCTCTCCGGAAGGTCGCTCCGCCGAAAGCGGATCCCGTACCCGGCAGGTGCCGGGCGGAGGGTCACCGTCGACTCCGCTCCGGTATGGACTCCCGTGCCTTGGAGCCGGACCTCCCCCCCTACCGTCCGCCGTCTCGCTCCCACCGTGCCTCCCTCGTATGACAGGAATTCCACGTGCCCTCCGCGGGGCCGACAAACCCGTAACTTAACACCAAAATGGCCTTCGCCCCTACGACTCTTCTCCCGCTCCCTCCCCCTTCTCCAGCGCCTCAACTCGTTCCTCGAGTTCTTTCAGCCGCTCCACCCACCGAGGGAGGCGTGCCTGGAGGGCGGCGGTTCGGAGGAACTCCCGCCGCGGCCGCGCCGGAAACCCCATGACGACCCCATGGGGTTCCACATCCCCGGTCACCCCCGCCTGCCCGGCAATCTGCGCCCCGTCCCCGATGGAAAGGTGCCCACCCACCCCTACCTGCCCACCCATCTGGACCCCGGCCCCCACGCGGGTGGATCCGGAAACCCCCGTCTGCGCCGCCACTACCGTGTGCGGCCCCAGGGTGACGTTATGCCCGAGCTGGACCAGGTTGTCCAGCTTGCTCCCGGTCAGAACCCGGGTATCTCCCAGGGAGCCGCGGTCGATGGTGGCGTTCGCCCCCACCTCGACGCCGTCCTCCAGAACGGCTCGCCCCATCTGCGGAACCGCCACCAACACCCCATCCACCATGGCATATCCGAACCCGTCGACCCCCACGGCCACCCCGGCGTGAAGGACCACCCCCTCCCCCACCACCGTTCCCGGGTAGATGACGACGTGTGGGTGGAGGAGCGCACTCGCTCCGATCCGCGCCCCCCGCCCCACCACCGCGTGCGCCCCGATCCGAACGCCGTCTCCCACCTCCACGCCGCCTTCGAGGACGGCGTACGGGGCGATGGACACCCCTTCCCCCAGCTTGACCCCGGGCCCCAGGACCGCCGTGGGGTGCACCTCGGCATCATGGGGCTCGGTCGGGTGGAAGTGGTGCAGGAGGCGGGCCAACGCCAGATGTGGATCCCGGACCGCGAGGACCGGAAAGCCGGCTTCACGAGCCTCGGATGCCAGCTCTTCGCCGGCGAGGACGGCGCCGGGCCGGGCCTCTTCGAGGGCCTCGACGTAGCGGCGCTGGGCCAGGAATCCGATGGTGTCCGGAGTGGCCGCGCGGAGGGGAGCTACCCCTCGAAGGAGAACGGTCCCCCACCCATCTTCGGAAGGAATCCCCAGGAGGGCGGCCAGATGGCTGAGGGGAGTGGCCGCCCCATCGCGAACCCTCGACGGAAAGCTTTCCATGACGCAGCAGGGTGATGGGAATGACGGAGGCCCCCGCCCCACCTGGCAGGGGGAGCGGGGGCCTCTAAGAACCGATCAGCGGTCGGGGATCAGAGATCCTCTCCCGACGCGGACCGTTCGATGTGGCGCCGTACGGCCTCGGTGAGGTCCAACTCCGGGTCGGCGGCAAGGAACGCACCTGAACTCCCGTCGAAGATGAAGGCATACCCTCCTTCGACGCGAACCGCCTCCACCGCCGCCATGATGTCCCGCACGATGGGGGTCAGGAGCTCATCTTCTTTCACCGCCAGCTCCCTGTCGGCGTCGACGGCCCGTTCCTGGAGCTCTCTCTGACGGGACTGGATCTCGGCGGCACGCCGCTGACGGGCCTCATCATCGAGGCGGGGAGCCTGCTGCTGGTAGCTCTCCATGAGACGGTTGAGGGCTCCCGAGAGTCGGTCCAACTCACCCTGGAGACGTGCCTCTTCCGCCTGCATTGCCTCAGGAACCCCGCTCGCCTGAGCCATTTCCGACAGGAGGACGTTCATGTTTACGTATCCCACGGGTCGGGCCGCCTGTCCATCCGCTGCGGAAGCGAAAGGGAGGGCCAGAACCAGGGCGCCCGTGAGGGCAAGAAGCGTGGACCGCATTCGGTAGTTCTCCAGAGTGGTGCGGGGCATTCCCCGCAGGTTACAGGCTGCCATCAGAATGCTCCCTGCCCGCCCATGCGGAAGTGGAGCTGCCATCCGGGCACCGCCCGGTCAAATCCGTACGCATAGTCGAGGCCGATGGGACCGAAGGGGGTCACCAACTGCACCCCTACCCCGGCGCCCCTGAAAAGCCGAGCCGGGTTCACCTCCTGCACGTTTCTCCAGACATTCCCCGCGTCATAGAAGGTCGAGACGGAGATGTTGTCGTTCAGGCGGATCGCATATTCGGCTCCGATGCTCAGGAAGGCGTTCCCGAGCCGGTCGATGTCCGCGATCTGTGAACTCCCTCGAGTGAAGTACCCCGCCGGGGTAATGGTCGTTTCTTCATACCCCCGGAGCGACTCTCCGAACTGCACCCCGCCGAGCCAGAAGCGGTCGAAGGGGAATCGGTCGGCGTCCCCGAGGATCGCGCCGCCTCGAGCCCGAAGCCCGAGCGCGAGAATGATGGGGCGGGAGCCCGGCGAGCTACCTCCCAGTCGGGCGGTGGGAACCCACCAACTCCCCTCCACCATATGCTTCGTGAACTTCCCGTCCCCGCCAAGCAGCCCCCCGTTCAGATCCACGTTCCAGCTCTGGTACGAACCGATGGTGGGGAAGAGGGGGTGGTCCAGCGTCCGGCGGCTGAGCCCCAGGGTGAGCTGACTCTGTGTCCCCGGAGGGCGACCGAAGAGGGAGGTGTCGTCAACGCCGCCGCGAAGCCTGTACTCCGTCCTGGATATCGAGTACCCCAGGAAGACCCTTGAATAGGGGCTCCCTGGAACGGGGAGCCCGAAACGAGTGAGGGCTCCGCGGCGCTTCCGTTCCCCGGTGGCAAAGGAGAAGAACCGGTCCCGTGCGTCGAAAAGGGAGATGGATCCGCTCACCCGCGACTCGAAGAGCGCAGGGTCGGTGTAGACCACTGAGAAGTTGTTCTGATACTGCCCAAAATCCCACCGCAGACTCCCGGACTTGGCCTGTCCGAAGAGGTTCGGCTGATCATACCCCAGGAAACCGGCCACCCCGGCGTACCCACCCATGGAGGTCCCGAAATTGATGGACCCGGTCTGGCGTTCCACCACATGGAAGGTGATGTCCAGGTCCCCCGTTTCCGGATCGGGATCCAAATCCGGGAAGGGGATGGGGGTCTCGAAGAAGCCGAGCCCGGAAATCCCCTGATAGCTCCGGAGGAGGCGGGCCTCGGAGTACACGTCGCCGGGGAGCATGAGAATCTCCCCCCGGATCACCCGGTCGTGGGTGAAGGTGTTCCCTTCGATGTGGACCCGGCGGATGTAGGCCGGATTGTTCTCCACCACATCCCAGCGAAGATTCACGGTGGGGAAAGCTTCACCCTCTGCCGCCGGTCGCCGGTCGATTACCGGACTCACCCGAGCATAGAGGTACCCCTCGTTCCGGTAGGCCTCTTCGACCCGGCGGCTCGCCGTCTCGAAGGCGCTTCGATCGAAGACGGGAGGACCCGTGTCACGGGAGCGGCGACCAATCCCCAGGCTCCGCAGGAGTCCTCCCTCCTCGGTGCGGTAGTACGCTTCCAGGTCGCTGGTGGGAAAACGTCGGTTCCCCTCCACCTCGAACCCGGCCACCCGGTACTGCGGCCCTTCGTTCACCCAGATCTCGAGGCGAGCCTTCCCCGAGGTCGGGTCGATGATGAGGGTGTCCTGAGCCACCTGGAAGTCCAGATAGCCATGGGAGGCGTAGAAGCGGGGAAGGGCTTCCTCCAGATCCACCCGGAGGTCTTCGGATCGGAACTGCCCCGTCCGGAACCACCAGAACCCCTCGGGACGGGTCGAGAGGGCCCCGGTGAGTTCCCCGCTGGAAAACGCCCGGTTTCCATGGAAGACCACCTGGGCCACGGTGACCCGATGCCCTTCGGTGACGTTCAGAACCAGCTCAATCTCACCCGGGACTCCCGGGATGGGTACCCGTTCCGACTCGATGTTGGCGAAAGGGATCCCTTTCCGGGCCAGACCGTCCCGGATGTAGTTCGTGGCCTCCATGACCCGCTGCGGAGAGTAGGGGTCCCCCTGGCGCAGCCCCACCGAGTCCCGAACTTCCCGCTCCGAGAGGTTCTGGAGTCCGCGGAAAACCAGCCTGCGGACGACGGGCCGCTCCTCCACCGTCACCGTCAGGATCGCCGGGTCGCCCGGGCCGGTCCCGCCGCGGGCCGTGATCCGGATATCCTCGAACCGACCGGTGGCCCAGAGGCGCTTCTCCCCTTCTGAAATCTCCCGGTAGGTGATGGGCACGCCGAGAGGAATTCCCAGGGTGCCGAGAATGACCGACTCGGCCAGAACCTCGTTCCCACGGACCTCGATGGAGTCGATGACCTGTCCTCCGCGGATCTGCTCCACGGCAGGGTCCTGGGCCATCAGGGAGGGTGGGTTCACGAGCCCGAGAACTCCCAGGAGGAGGGCAAGGGTGAATCCGGCCCGAAGGGGCATATGCATCCGGCGTCTAAAGTACATCGGCTCAGGTCTTGGTAGCGGAGGCTTCGCGGAGCGCGAGTTGCTCCCCTTCCGGATCCACATCCACCTCGATCTCGGCACCGGCCCCGAAGCGGGATTCGAGGATCATCTCGGAGAGCGGGTCCTCGAGGAAGCGTTGAATGGCGCGGCGCAGGGGGCGAGCGCCAAACTTCTGGTCATACCCCTTCTCCACCAGGAAGTCCACCGCTGCCGGAGAGACCCGGAGGGAAAGCTCCTCCTCGACAAGCCGGGAGTGTACATCCTTGAGAAGAATGTGGACGATCTCCCCGATCTGCTCTTTGGAGAGGGGGTGGAACACGATGATGTCGTCCACCCGGTTCAGGAACTCCGGGTTGAATGCACGCTCGATCTCTTCCCGGACCTTCCCGCGGATGAGTTCGTAGCTCGACTGGGGATCCTGGGCGTGGAAACCGAGCCCTCCCCCCTTCGAAATGTCTCTGGCCCCCAGGTTCGACGTCATGATGAGGACCGTGTTCTTGAAGTCGATGACGCGCCCGTAGTTGTCCGTCAGATGCCCCTCGTCGAGCACCTGGAGGAGGATGTTGAACACGTCGGGGTGGGCCTTCTCGATCTCGTCCAGGAGAACCACCGAATAGGGGCGTCGGCGGACGGCCTTGGTGAGCGTCCCCGAGTCTTCATACCCGACGTATCCCGGAGGGGCTCCGATGAGGCGGGACACGGAGAACTTCTCCATGTACTCGCTCATGTCAACCCGGATGAGGGCGTCCCGATCGGCGAAGATGAACTCGGCCAGCGCGCGGGCGAGCTCCGTCTTCCCCACCCCGGTGGGGCCGGAGAAGATGAACGATCCGATGGGGCGGCGTGGGTCCTTGAGCCCGGCGCGACTCCGGCGAATGGCGCGGGAGATGGCTGTGATGGCGTCGTCCTGCCCGATGACGCGCTGGTGGAGTTCATCCTCCATGTGGACCAGGCGTTCCGTCTCAGCCTGACGGAGGCGGGTCACGGGGATCCCCGTCCATCGAGAGACGATGAAGGCTACCTCCTCCGGCGAGATCTCGGGGCGATTCTGGCGCCGCTCCTCCTCCCATTCCTGTTCCCGGGCACGGATCCGGTGCTGCACCTCCCGCTCCTCGTCTCGGAGTTCGGCGGCGCGCTCGAAATCCTGGTCCCGGATCGCCTCTTCCTTCTTTCCGGCAATCCCGGCCAGCTCCCCATGGAGCTCCTCCATGTCCGGCGGGGGAACCTGCGCGGCAATGCGAGCCCGGGCCCCTGCCTCGTCGATGACGTCGATGGCCTTGTCCGGGAGGAATCGATCCGTGATGTACCGATCCGAGAGACGGGACGCCGCGTCCAGCGTCTCGTCGGGGATCCGGACCTTGTGGTGCTCCTCATAGTGCGTCCGGAGCCCCTTCAGGATCTCCACCGTCTCGTCAATGGCGGGAGGGTCCACGATGACCGGCTGGAAGCGACGCTCGAGCGCCCCATCCTTCTCGATGTACTTCCGGTATTCGTTCAGCGTTGACGCCCCGATGCACTGGAGTTCACCGCGGGCCAGCGCCGGCTTGAGCATGTTCGAGGCATCGATGGCTCCCTCGGCGGCGCCCGCTCCAACGAGGGTGTGGAGCTCGTCGATGAAGAGGACCACGTTGCGGTTCTGGGAGATCTCGTTCATGACCGCCTTGAGCCGCTCCTCAAACTGCCCGCGATACTTCGTCCCGGCGATGACCGCGGCCATGTCCAGCGCCAGGACCCGATGATCCCGGAGCGCCTCCGTCACCTCGCCCCGGGAGATGAGCTGAGCGAGCCCTTCCACGATGGCCGTCTTCCCCACCCCCGGCTCCCCGATGAGCACCGGGTTGTTCTTCTTCCTCCGGCAAAGGATCTCGATGACCCGCTCGATCTCCTTCTGGCGCCCGATGGTCGGGTCGAGCTTCCCCTGAGCGGCCAGGTCGGTGAGGTCGCGGCAGAAGTGATCCAGCGCTGGGGTCTTGGACTTCTTTTCCCCCTTGGCGCCTCCCCCCCCCGGAGGTGTCGGGGAGGATGAGCCTCCGATTCCCGCCGGCTCCGAGGGGCCCATCTCCGAACCCAGCACCTTCAGCGTTTCGGCGCGCGCCTCCTCCAGGGTGATCCCCATGGAGTTCAGGACCTGGGCTGCCACCCCCTTCTCCTCCCGGAGAAGTCCGAGGAGGAGGTGCTCCGTCCCCACATAGGAGTGGTTCAGTTCCCGGGCCTCGGCCATGGCGAACTCCAGGACCTTCTTGGCGCGGGAGGTATAGGGGAGCTCCCCCAGGGCAATGGTCGCCTTCCCCCGCTTCACCGACTCCTCCACCCGCTCGTGGAGCTGGTCGAGATCGGCGTTCAGGTTGGTGAGCACGGCGGCCGCCACCCCTTCTCCCTCCCGGATGAGCCCGAGGAGGATGTGCTCCGTACCGACATAGTCGTGCTGGAGGCGGATCGCCTCGTCTCTGGACATGGCCAGGACCTTACGGACGCGGTCGGTGAAGTTGTAGTTCATTGATCGCTGTGTCCCTCGCGGGGGAGCGGGGTGGTCCGGGGGTCAATCCCCCGGATCGGAGGGGTCTTGAGAGAGATCGCGACCGTCATCGGGGGCCACCACCCCTTCTGCCGCGAGGACTCGTCGTACGTACGCGGCCCGGTGTACATCGGCTTCCATGGCAGGAAGAGAGCGTCCAACCGCCTCTTCCAGGTGGGCCGTCTGGGTGAAGGTCATGATCTTGTTCAGCGAGTATACACGCAGCCCCGGGAGGAGTTTCAGCCCCACCCCGAGACGCACGCCGCTGAGGAGGTTCATGAGTTCCTCGAAGGATAGGGAGCGGGCATACCGAAGTAAACCGTACGCCCGCCAGATCTTGTCCTCGGTGACGGATGCGGCGTCGCGAAGCAGCACCTTCCGCGCCTGAATCTCGAAGTGGATGACCTGGCGAACCATCCGGTCCAGGTGGTCCACCAGGTCCTCTTCGGTTTTCCCGAGGGTGGTCTGGTTGGAGAGCTGGAAGAAGTTCCCCACCACCTCCGATCCCTCGCCATAGAGCCCCCGAAAAGTCAGCCCCATCTGGGAGAGCCCCTGGAGCACCTTCCCGATTTCCTTCGTAAGGACGAGGGCGGGGAGGTGGACGAGCACCGAGGCGCGCAGCCCCGTCCCCACATTGGTGGGACAGGAGGTGAGGAACCCGTATTCGGGGTGATAGGCGTAGGAGAGTTCCCGCCCCAACTCATCGTCGAGGCCATCCAGGATATCCCACCCTTCACGGAGTCTGAGCCCGGAGAGGAGGCTCTGGAGCCGCAGATGATCCTCCTCGTTCACCATCACCGACACGGGCCCCTCGCGGGAGACGATCACCCCACCCCCGCGGGGCAGGTCCCCCTCTTCTTCTCCCCCCTCCCCCATCAGCTCCCGAGAAATGAGCCGGCGCTCCAGGAGAATCTTCCGGCTCCGGGTCGGGAGGGTCGAAAGGTCCCGGAACTCGGCCTCCTTCAGGAGGGAGATTCGGGAGCCGGCTTCCCGGACCCGGTCGAGGACGGCAAGGCGGTCATTCATCCGTGCCCGGGATCCAAAGGCGAACCCCTGGAGATTCCGGGCCAGCCGCACCCGGGTGGAGAGCACCACCTCGGCATACTCTCCTTTGGCATCCAGCCAGGAGAGCCCGGCCTCTCGGGCCTCGGGAAAGCCGTCCATCGAGGGATTGGGCTTCACACCAACTCCAGCGTTCGGATCTGATCCCGCAGATCGGCCGCTTTTTCGAAGTCCTCCAACTCCACCGCCCGTCTCAACTTACGACGAAGCCCCTCAAGTTGCTTCTCTCGCTGCGACACCGACGGATCGGGGGAGAGGTACACCTTCCCCACATGCTGGGTGCTCCCATGGATCCGGCGCAGGAGCCCGCGGAGTCGGACATCGAAGGTGGACCAGCACTGCGGACATCCGAGACGCCCCGACTCCTTGAAGTCCCCTACCGTCAGTCCGCAGAAGGGGCAGGCGACGGACTCCTCGCTCTCCGCCGCGGGGGGGGAGAACCCCAGCTCACCCATCTTCCCGAGAAACTCCGTCAGAGGGAAATTCTCCGGAAGGGGAGTGCTCTCCAGCCCCTTCTCTCCGGCGCAGCTCTCGCAGAGATTCAGCGTCTTCATCTCGTTGTCCACAATCTGGGTGAGGCGGAACTTCGCCTCCCCTTCACCGCAGTGATCACACTGCATGGCCTGCACCCTCCTCCGGTGAATCTCCCGCCTCCGGCCTCGTGGAGATGAGAACCCCTTCCCTCAGCTCCAGGATCCGATCGGCCCGACCGGCAAGCCGGGGATTGTGGGTCACCACCACCATAGAAAGGTTCCGCTCGGACCTCATGGCGAAGAGGAGTTCGTGGAGTTCCTCGCTGGTGCGTCCGTCGAGGTTCCCCGTCGGCTCGTCGGCCAGGAGAACGGCCGGGTCATTGGCCATGGCCCGGGCCACCGCCACCCGCTGCTGCTCTCCGCCGGAAAGCTGCCAGGGGCGGTGGTCGAGCCGTCTGGCCAGCCCTACCGCGCCGAGGAGCTCGTCGGCGCGAGCCTCCGCCTCCCGATTGCCCCGTCCGGCAATGAGCTGCGGAAGCATCACGTTCTCCCGGGCGGAGAATTCCCGGAGAAGGTGGTGGAACTGGAAGACGAACCCCACGCTCTCGTTCCGAACGCGGGCGAGGGCGTCCGAAGGGAGCCGGGAGACGTCCCGACCATCCAGGAACACTTCTCCCGAGGTGGGAAGATCGAGCGCTCCCAAGAGGTGAAGGAGGGTGGATTTTCCGGAGCCGCTCGTCCCCACCACGGCCACCGCCTCCCCTCGGGAGAGGGTGAAGTTCACCCCTCGGAGGACTTCCAGCTCACTCCCGTCCCCCAGACGGTAGCGTTTCCGAAGGTCGCAACACGCCAGGGGGACCTCCTCCCTCCGCCCGGTCTCACTCATGGCGGATGGACTCCACCGGCTGGAGGCGGGAGGCCTGCCGCGCCGGATAGATGGTGGCCAGGAGAGAGATGAGGAGGCTCACCACCACGATGAGCACCACGTCACCGGGGGCAACAGAAACCGGGAGCCGATCGATGAAGTACACGTCCGGCGGGATCTGGATCACCTCGAAGGTGTGAAGGACCCAGGAGGTGGTGAGCCCAAGAATCGTCCCCAGGACGGTTCCCAGCACCCCGATGGCCACCCCCTGCAGCACGAAGATCTGGAGGATTCGCCGGTCGGTCATCCCCATGGACTTGAGGATTCCGATCTCGGTGGTGCGGTCCACCACCACCATGACGAGGGTGCTCACGATGTTGAAGGAGGCCACGAGGACGATGAGGAAGAGGATCACTCCCATGGCCAGCTTCTCGAGCTGAAGCGCGGCGAAGAGCGACTGGTTCGTGGTGATCCAGCTCTCCACGTAGTACCGGAATCCCAGATTGTCCCGCAGCTCCCGACCCACCCGGGTCGCTTCCCAGGGGTCCTGGATCCGGACGCTCAACCCGGACACCTCGTCGGTGACCCGAATCCCCAGGAGCCCCTGAACCACCTCAAGGGGGGCGTACATGTTGTTCAGATCGTACTCGTACATCCCGGTGTTGAAGGTCCCGGTGACCTCGAACTGTCGAACGGTGGGACGGATGGTACCGAACACGTCCGTCCCCACGTTCTCCAGGGAGAAGACCAGGATGGAGTCGCCGGGAAAGATCCCCATGCGCTCCGCGAGGCGAACCCCCAGCACAACCGGAGGAAGCCCCGAGGAGGTCGGTCCCAGGGCGTGGCCCCCCCGCCGAATCTCCTCCTCCATCTCGGTGACTGCTTCGTCGGGTGCACCCTCCAGGCTGACGCCGTACAGATCCGCCGCCTGTACGTAGTCGTCGCGACGGAGCACCACCACCTTGGAAAGAGCAAACGGCGCCACCGCCTCTACTTCGGGGTGTTCACGGACCAGCTCGGCCACCCGCCGCCACTCCGACATCCGGAGTGCGCCCCCCGTCTCCAGGACGATGATGTGGGGAGTGGAGCCGAGGATCTTCCCCCGGAGTTCCTCCTGCATCCCGTTCATGACCCCCAGAACCACGATGAGGGCCGTTACGCCCACCGTGATCCCACCCAGAGCGATCCAGGTGATGAAGGAGAGGAACTGCCCCTTCTTTCGGGAGGCCAGATACCGGCGTGCCACGAACCAGGCGAGCGATCTCACCCCTACGATCCCTCTTCCGGTCGGAGGGTCGGGAAGAGGATGACGTCCCGTATCCCCGCCTGGTCCGTGAGGAGCATGGCGAGGCGATCAACCCCGATCCCAACCCCTCCGGTGGGGGGCATCCCGTACTCCATGGCCCGAAGGTAGTCCTCGTCCACCGGATGGGTTTCGTCGTCTCCCGCAGCCCTCAGCGCCGCCTGCACCTCGAAGCGTTCCCGCTGGTCCAACGGATCGTTCAGCTCCGAAAAGGCGTTCGCGATCTCCTTCCCGGCTACGTACAGCTCGAACCGTTCGGTGAGGGTGGGGTCGTCCCTCCGCAACTTGGCGAGAGGCGACAGCTCCACCGGGTAGTCCACCACGAAGGTGGGCTGAATGAGCGTCGGTTCCACGAAGGCACCGAAGAGTTTGTCCAGAAGGCGTCCGCGACCGGCGCCCTCCAACCCATCCTCTCCGACCGCGCGGGCGCGGGCTTTCAACTCTTTATCGGAAAGCTCCCGCACATCATCTCCCATGGCCTCGCTGAGGGTCGGGAGAAAGGGGAGGCGTAGGAAGGCGGGAGAAAAATCGATGGACTCACCCTGATACGTCACCACTCGACTCCCCGTCACCTCCTCGGCCACCGTGCCAAGGAGTTCCTCCACGAGGGTCATCATGTCCTCGTAGTCGGCAAAGGCCTGGTAGAACTCCAGCATGGTGAACTCCGGATTGTGAGAGCGATCGATCCCCTCGTTCCGGAAGTCCTTCCCGATTTCGTAGACCCGCTCGAATCCTCCTACGATGAGGCGCTTCAGGTACAGCTCATCGGCGATGCGGAGGAAGAGACGCTGGTCCAGGGCGTTGTGGTGGGTGGTGAAGGGGCGGGCCGCCGCTCCTCCATAGATGGGCTGGAGCACCGGAGTCTCCACCTCCAGGTAGTCGCGCCCGTCCAGAAAGCGCCGGATGGCCGAAATCATCCGGGTCCGCGCCCGGAAGACCTCTCGCACTTCGGAGTGGACCGCCAGATCTGCGTAGCGTTGGCGGTAGCGCGCCTGGGTGTCGGCAAAGCCGGAGTGCACCACCTTCGCGCCGGTATCCGGATCCACCTCCTCCTTGGCAATGGGGAGGGGGCGAAGGGACTTGGCCAGGAGTTCCCACCCGGTGACCCGAACAGTGACCTCGCCGGTCCGTGTCCGGAAGAGGACCCCCTCCACTCCGATCCAGTCCCCCAGGTCGGTGAGGTCGAGCCGCTCGAATGCCTCCTCTCCCAGGATGTCGAGGCGGAAGTAGAGCTGCAGGCGCCCTCCCCCATCCTCCACATGAGCGAAGGCGCTCTTCCCATGCCCTCGCCAACTCATGATGCGACCGGCAACCCGAACGGTGGGCCCTTCGCCCTCCGGCGAGATCAACTCCCCATCTTCCGCCTCCGTGAAGGCTGCGAGCGCACCATCGGTGCGATGGCTCCGCTCGAAGCGATAGGCAAAAGGCGGAATCCCGGCCTCCTCCAGCGCCTGAAGCTTCTCTCGCCGGATTCGGAGCAGTTGGCTCAGCTCATCGCTCATGAGGGGGACTGGGCTCCAAACTTCTTGAGGTATGCCTGGATGAAGGGGTCGAGGTCCCCTTCCATAACGGAATCCACATCGGTGAGCTTGAGCTCGGTGCGGTGATCGTTCACCATGGTGTACGGCTGGAAGACGTAGGATCGGATCTGGCTCCCCCACCCGATGTCCGTTTTCGTGGCCTCCAGCGCCTCCTTCTCCTTCTCCCGCTCCTGGAGCGCCCGCTCGTAGAGGGCCGCCTTCAGCATCTTCATGGCGGTTGCCCGGTTCTTGTGTTGGGAGCGCTCCTTCTGGCAGGAGACGACGATCCCGGTGGGGAGATGGGTGATCCGGATGGCCGAATCCGTCTTGTTCACATGCTGCCCCCCCGCGCCGGAGGCCCGGAAGGTGTCCACCCGGAGATCGGATTCGTCGATCTCCACCTCGATGTCGTCATCCACCACCGGGTAGACGAAAACCGAAGCAAAGGAGGTATGCCGGCGCGCCTGGGAATCGAAGGGGGAAATCCGGACGAGACGGTGTACCCCCTTTTCCGCCTTCAGGTACCCGAAAGCTGAACTCCCCTTAATCTCCAGGCTGGCTCCCTTGATCCCCGCCTCCTCACCGGGCTGGGAATCGAGGAGTTCCACCCCGTATCCATGGGTCTCGGCCCAGCGCTGATACATCCGGAGAAGCATCTCCGCCCAGTCCTGGGACTCGGTTCCCCCCGCTCCGGCATGCACGGTGAGGATGGCGTCGAGATGGTCGTTTTCTCCCTGGAGCATGGTCCGAAGCTCCAGCTCCTCGATCCCCTTCTCCAGGAGATGGAACTCTCCTTCCCACTCCGCCTCCATCGCCAGGTCGGGCTCCTCCCGGAGGAGATCGGCGAGTTCCACCAGATCCGTTGCCCGCTGATCCAGCACGCTCCACGGCTCCAGCCATCCGCGGATTCGATTCGCCTCCTCCATCACCTCCCGAGCGTGATTGGGTTGGTCCCAGAAGGTGGGGCCGGCCATCTCCGCCTCCAACTCCTCGAGCTTCCGAGCCTTGTGTTCCAGGTCAAAGAAACCCCCTCAGGTCCTGGACCCGGCTCTGGAGGGCGCGCACTTCCGCAAGGGTGTCAGCGTTCATGGAAAATCCGGATGGAGTCGTTGGTACAGCATGGAAAGATAAGGCTTCGGTACCGACTCCTACAGGTCAGAAGATCTCTTCACCCTTGGCGAGAATTTCGTTGAGCGCCTCGGTGAAGTAGGGGGTGGACTCGGCCACGTCTCTTCCGACCTGCTGCACGTACTCTTCCCAGGATCGATCCACCTCGTCCGCCAACTCGTCGCGTAGCGTCCCCGCCGCCAGCGCCTCGCGGTACCGTTGGGGATGATAGGCGATGATGTCCGACACGAGCACCCGCGCCAACCGTCGTGCCCGATCCCCCGGATCCCTCCGTCCAAACCGGTTTGCGCCCTGGAACAGCGTCTTCCCCTCCACATCACCGGTGGGGTCGTCTTCCGCAAGGACCGAGTCGGACACCAGCCCCGAAAGATCCTCAAAGACGATGGGAGTTTCGACTTCATCGGCGGTCTCGATCGGCTCGACCGGGGTGGTATACTCTCCATTCGGCGTAGGCACGTCCGTCCGCAATGCCCCGTCCGCGTCCTCGACGTCCGACACTTCCACCGCGGCGGCACCGTCCACCCCCTCCATCCCCGCCACCTCCATCATCGATCCGGCGTCGGGCTCCTCCACCTCGGGTGACTCCACCCGGAAGGTGCGCAAACAGGTGGAGCAGATGGCGTGAACCCCCTCCTCCGGGACCTTCTTCGGGTCCACCGGAAAGGAACTCCCGCAGGAGGGGCAGACGACGGAAAATGGGATCAGCGTGGTGGCATTCATTGGTCTCCCTGCTCCTCCGCCGACCCCCTCATGCGCCGACGGTCGACGACGTACACGGACCCGGGAAGGGTTTTGGCATAGGTCTTCATCTCCGCAACACGTTCGCTCACTTGCGCCGTATGCGTAAAGTCCTGCACCTCGTTGGTCACCACTCCGATGGACAGCGTCATGAGGGGGACTCGATGAACGTTCCCCCGGCGATCCTTCCCGAGAAAGTATCCGGCGCGACGATCCTCCTCCGAGTACTGATAGGGCGTCAGTTCATCGAAGAGCCTGAGCACCTCATCGCACACCCGTTCGGCGTAGTCCAGGGGGACGGTGAAGAGGAAATCGTCGCCACCGATGTGCCCCACAAACCCACCGGGTGCCAACCCCCTTACCAGGTCCCGCAGGATCATGGATACCAGGAGAATCACCCGGTCGCCCCGATTGTACCCGTACCGATCGTTGAACTCTTTGAAGTGATCCAGATCGGCGTAGCAGAGGGCGAATCGGGCCCCCTCGTCGAGGCGGCGAGCCAGGTCCCGCTCGGTCTGGCCGGCACCGGGAAGGCGCGTGGTAGGATGTACCGCCATGTCGCGGGCCGCCCGCCGGAGGAGAAGATCCATCCGAAGGGCCCGTTCCCGTTCCGATGCCGATTCGTGGAGTACCTCGTCAGCCCCGGCTTCGAGCACTCGGCTGGGAAGCTCGGGGAGATCCGTCCCCACCATGACGGCAAGGGGGGTGATGGCGGTAAAGGGGTCCCCTTTCAGGGTGGCGCAAAGCTCCAGCGCGGATTCCGGATCGCGGAGTGCGCTCAGAACCACGCAAGCCGGGAACGCTCGTCCCACCCGATCCAGAACCTCGGTTCGATCGCCTACCGGAACGATATCCAATCCTCCCCGGGCCGCGAAGGCCACCAGAAGGTCCGGGGGGGGCGTCCCCGCGGGATCGAAGAAGAGGAGGGTGTGCTCGGCAGACATGGAGGGGGAAAGGTGACGTCCTGCGAAGGAGTTGGCCAGAGGCGGGGTTCACCTCTCCCCGGCCCGGAGGTGTTCCCGGAGAAGAAAGTCGATCTTCCGCTCTTCCTTGTCCGCTCGCACCACCTGGACTCGAACCCGATCTCCAAGCCTGAAGCGGCGCTTTTTCCGCTGTCCCACCATCACATGGGCTTCCGGGAGGAAGCGGTAGTAGTCGTCGGCGAGGGAACTCACATGGACCAGTCCCTCCACGAACACCTCGTCCAGCGCCACGAAGAACCCGAAGGCCACGACTCCGGAGATGGTTCCGACAAACTCGTCACCAAGGTGTCGGCGCATGTACTCGATCTTCTTCATCTCCACCGATTCCCGTTCGGCGCGCTGGGCGACCTGCTCCCGCTCGGAACTCCGGTCGCAGACCCCTTCGAGCCACTCACCTCCCCACTCTTCGGAAATCCCTTCTCCGTCCACCAGGGCGCGGGCCACCACCCGATGAAGCACCAGGTCGGGGTACCTCCGGATGGGAGAGGTGAAGTGGGCATATCCCGAGGAGCCAAGACCGAAGTGCCCCAGATTCTCGGGATCATAGCGGGCTCGATTCATGGACCGGAGCACCACGGTGGAGATGAGGACCTCTTCGGCGCGTCCATCCACCCGGTCCAGCACCTCCTGGAGCTTCCGCGCCGAAATCTCTCCCTTCGGGAGCGGGTGCCCCACAGATTGAAGAAAGTCGCGGAGCTCCTCCAGGCGATCCGCGGTCGGTGGCTCATGGATCCGGTAGGGGATGGGGAGTCGCTTCCGTTCCATGTCCCGGGCCACCACCTCGTTCGCCAGGATCATGAAGTCCTCGATGAGGCGGTGGGAGTCGAGCTGGATCTGTTTCCGGATGTCTACGGGGCGCCCCTCCTCATCCAGGAGGACCCTGGCTTCCGGAAGATCGAAGTCGAGGGACCCCCTCGTCCGCCGCCGGGACCGGAGGAGTCCGGCCAATCGGTTCAGGAGATGGAGAGCCTCATCCACCTCCGACGTTACACTCTCCTCTCCCTGGAGAACCCTCTGCACCTGCTCGTAGTGGAGGCTGTAGGAAGAGCGAACCCAGCTCCGCTCGAAGCGGTGCTCTCGAACCCTCCCGGATTCATCCATGGCGAGAAAGAGGGAGAGCGCAAATCGATCCACCCCTTCTCTCAGGGAGCAGAGATCCGACGAGAGCGCGTGTGGAAGCATGGGGACCACCTGATCCACCAGGTAGACGCTGCACCCGCGTTGAAAGGCTTCCACATCGAGGGGGGTTCCCGGGCGCACAAAGTGGGAGACGTCCGCAATGTGGATCCCTACCTCCCACACCCCTTCCCTGAGCTCCCGCACGGACAACGCGTCATCGTGATCCCGCGCGTCCGCCGGGTCGATGGTAAAGACGAGGAGCTCCCGGTGATCCACCCGTCGTCCCGGCTCTTCCACCAGCGAAAGTGCGTCCTGTGCCGCCTTTTCTACGGCGACCGGAAACTCCGACTCCAGTCCATGTCCATGAAGGATGGCCAGCACATCCACCCCGGGAGCCGACATGGGCCCCAGGACCCGCTCCACTCGCCCGCTGGAGTTGAGCGTCCGACTCCCGTACTGATCGATACGCACCACCACCACGTCACCGGGGCGAGCCCCGGCCTCTTCCCCGGCGGGGACGAGAATGTCGCGCTGGATGCGCTGATCCACCGGACGGACAAACCCGAAGGATCGGCTCGGGTGGTAGATCCCCACCACCGTGGGCCTGGCCCGTTCCAGTACCTTGACCACCCTCCCTTCCGGGGCCCTCCCCCGAGGGGTCGCCTCGATCCGAACCGCCACCCGATCACCGTCCATGGCCGAGTCCAGTGCGGAGCCCGGAACGAAGACGTCCTCTCCGGCTCCGTCCGGGGTCACGAACCCATCCCCCCTTCGGGTGAGGCGAATGCTCCCCACCACCAGGTTGATCTCCCGGGGGACGGCGTAGCGGGACTTCCGGGTACGGTAGAGGTCTCCCGATCGCTCGAGGGAGCGAAGGAGTTGGCGGAAGGCCCGGTATCTCTCCGTCGGGACATCGAGGGCGCGGGCCAGCTCCTTCGCACGGAGGGGGCCGCGGTCCGTGTCGTCCAGGATGCGGCGAATCTCGTCGAGGCCGGGAAGGGGATGGGAGGTCATCGCCGTGGAATGGAGGGGGAATGGAGGGAGAATCCGAGGACCCATCCCCCCTCGCGGTTTACGGGAGGGATGAGATTCAGGTGCAGTTCCTGCCCCGACAGGGGGGTGAGCCGAGCCAGGAGGTGCGCATCGACGATGGCGACGAACCGGTTTGCGAGGAGCGCCCCCAGAAAGGTCGTCCCCATTCGGAAGGCATTGTCGCTCTCTCGGATCAGGGACGAGAAGCGCCGTCGAGCCCCCTCATCTCCCTTCCAATCCCACGCGAACTCCGGTTCGATGGCGCGGTTTCGATAGTACTCGAGAGCCCGCTCGTAGAGAGCGTCGGAAGGGTCGGGTTCCACCGCACTCCCCCCAGGAAGGTAGATCTCTCGAGCCAGCCGCCACACCAACCCGTTGTACGTCCCGAGATCCGTCTCCGGGTCGAGACGGTCATTTCCGGGCACCTGGTCGAAGCGACCCGACCGATCGAAGCGGGACATGGTCTCGTAGTATTCCCAGTCCCTTTCCCTACGTTCGCCCCCAGACACCCCCAGCCGAGCGTGCTCCCACCCCCAATCCCGGTAGGAGGAGCGCAGCCGCCTCCCTTCCCTCTCCGATGCGATCATCCCTCCCCACCCCACAACGTCCACTGCGAGGAAAACCCACCCCCGGGCACGATCCTGCCGAAGCTGCTCCCATCCTGGGACGAGCGCAGAACGCACGATGGCTCCTCCCGATGCAGGTGTGGCGGCTCCGGATGGGAAAAACGAGCCCGAAATCGGCATGAGCGGGGGTGCGCCGCCCTCACCACTTACCTGCGGTGGAGGCAGAGCGGTTCCCAGGATGAGTGGCCCCGCCCAGAGGATGGCAGTAAGCGTGGTCACAAGGTGAGCGCCAGGGTGAGGTGCACCGGCTCCTGGTCAGGCGACGGTCCCCCACGCGCAAGAGAGCGTGCGATGCCGAATTCGAAACGCTCATACCGGATCCCGAGTCCGAGGGCCGCGCCGTCGGTCTGACTGCGGTTTCCGAGGATGTACCCTCCTCGGAGGTAGAGGAGGTCGGTGCTCCCGGCGCGGAGCTCGGCACCCAGGTACCCGGAGGGGGATCCCGCTCCCCGAAGCCGGTCCTCCATTTCAACGAAGAGTTGAAGGCCAAGCGCCTCGTCCAGGATCGACCCCACCCTCCCATCGTACCCCACTGCCAGCCGCACCCGAGCCGGAAGGGGGTCCCGCTGCTCCACATTCTCCACCTGGAGGGCCGGACCAAGGTGGGCGATCATGGCGCCCACCCGAATCGGAAGATCCTGGAAGGGGGTCCATTGAACGCCCAGGTCGCCCGCGTAGGTCGTGGCCGAAACGCCACCGTCCGGGCACTGACCACGACAGCTCTGACTGAACTGGACAAATTTCAGATTTGCCCCGAGCACCGTAGATGGAGCGATGGGGGCCGCAGCCGAAAAGATTCCCTGGTGGCCTCGCACCGTGATGGACCCGAGAACGTTGCCCGATCCGTCGGTCAGATCCTGTGTTCCCACATCCAGGAGATTGTACGAAAGCCCGATGGTTCCAAGCTCCTCCCGTCCCATGAGGAGGGACAAACCCGTGGCCGGGCCCGCCAGATGGTCGCCACGGAAGAGCGCCACCCGCGGACGGACTTCGCACGCCAGCCCCGCAGGGTTCCAGAAGGCCGCTTCCGGGCTGCAGATTCCCGTCATCGCCCTTCCCATGGCCACCCCCTGGGAGCCCACGGGGAGGAGGAGGAAGAGCGCGCCCTCGTTCGAGGTGCCGGTTTCCTGGGCCGACAGAAGGGGAGAACTCATCAACAAGAGAAGGCCGGTGAGGAGGATAGGACGTCCCCACCGACGACCTCGATGCTCACCCCCCATGCGTCCCCGGAAGGTCTGGAGGAATCGGAAGTCCAAATCTGCGAAGCTCACCCTTCTTCTTCCTCCAGCGCGGTAGAACCTTGACCCATAGCTCCAGATACACCGGCTCACCGAGGAAGTGCTCCACCTTACGGCGAGCCTCCTTCCCGAGTTCGCGGATGGCGGCACCCTTCTCCCCGATCAGAATCCCCTTCTGGGAGGCCCGCTCCACGTAGAGGGTCACCTGGATATAGGTTCGCTCCCCTCCCTCCCGAAAGTCCTCCACCCGCGCAAATACCGAGTAGGGGATCTCATCCCGGAACCGCTCGAACACCGTCTCCCGCACCAGCTCCGACACGAAGAATCGAACCGGCTCCGTCGCCACCTCGTCTGGTGGATAGAGGTGAGGCCCTTCCGGAAGGGCTGCGGCAAAGAACTCCAGAAGCCGATCCGTCCCTCCACCCTTGGTTGCCGATACCGGGAGCACCGGGACCCCGAAGGTGGCTTCCAGCTCGCGGATCCGCTCCTCTCTCCCCTCCGCCGGCACCAGATCGATCTTGTTGGCAGCCACCACCTCTGGGACATTGCTTCCACTCAGGAGTGTCCGAAGGCGGTCCATTTCCACATCGGACAGCCGTCTCGCCGCATCTACCACCACGCAGAGGACATCGGCGTCTGACACCGCTCCCTCCACCGAAAGATTGAGGGACCGATGGATCAGCTCTCCGGAGTCGAGGATCCCCGGGGTGTCTAGGAAGATCAACTGCGCCGAACCCATGGTGCGGATGCCGGTGACCCGGCTCCACGTCGTCTGCGCCTTCGGTGAGACGATGGAAAGCCGCTCTCCAACCAGGGCATTCAGCAATGTGGATTTCCCGGCATTTGGGCGCCCCACGAGAGCCACGTACCCTGCACGGGTCGCCTTTTCCCCTCCTCCCCCCCCTTCCCTCTTTTCTCCCGGTTGCCATTCCATGGCGAAAGCTACCCGTCCCTCCGAGGATGGAGAAGAGGGGTGCCCCACCGCCGACCGCCCCCCTTCACTCTTGCGCCGGCGCGAGTAGAG
>JBJHBD010000038.1:20644-23363 GCA_050485305.1 Gemmatimonadota bacterium | reverse complement strand
GAATATCAGGAGGGAGGGGGAGGGGATCAAGGAGGGGTGTGGGGTGCCGAAGGGCGTCTCCGGGTTGATCCGCGCTGCCGGTTTCAGCGAGATTACCACGCTGTTCATTCCAGGTGACGAGGGGCAAAGCGTGGAGATCCAGATCGTCTTCGACTATGTCGATCCCGGTTCCTACCTCACCTGGGCGCTCCTCGAAGCCATGGAGGGGGAAGGCTTCAGGGAGGATGGGCTCCCGATCCTCTGGATTCCGCTGGAGCTCCGCCCCCACCCCCGCCCCCTCCAGGATCCGGGGGAGGAAGGGTGGGTGGCCATGACCGAGGCTCTCGCCGGTGTGGCGGCCCATTTCGGGATCGAGATGAAGGTCCCGACCTTCGTCCCCCGCACCCGAAAGGCCCACGAACTGGCCCTCATGGCGGCGGAGAAGGGGTGCTTCGAGGAGGCCCATCGGGCCATCTTCAGAGCACATTTTGTAGAGGGGAAGGACATCGGGAGAATCGACACCCTGGTGGCACTCGGGGTGGGCGCAGGGATGGAGAGGAGCGAGGTTCACACGGTGCTGGGGGTGGATCGGTTCCTCCCCGAGCTGGATCGCCGGAGGGAGGAGTGCCGCGCGCGCGAGGTCCGCGGCGTTCCCACCCTGCTTCTTGGAACGAACAGGTTGGAGGGATTCCATGGAGTCGACGAGCTCCGGACCTTCCTGGGCCACGAACGCTGACGGGTGGAATGATCCCCCCGAACCGCAGACGAGGATGACGACGATGGCAGGTTATGTGAGAAAGACGGCGCTCTCTCCCGCCGAGGTGCTGGACCGGGCCGCGGAGACCCTCCCGACCCAGATCGGTCTCAAGCGTTCCCGCCATGGTCATCATGAGGCGACGTACTCCGGAGCCGAAGGAACGGTGACCATACACGCCCACCCCCACTCCCTCTACACGGAGGTGACGGCGAAGACCGACCGCCTCCGGACCTCGCGAATGGACTACGAGATCCAGCGATTCCTGAATCGCCTCCCCTACGAACCTGGCGACCGGGGTGGTCCGGGATCCGGCGACCCCTCCTGAACCCACGCTTCGCCCCCCATCCGGGGGTGGCAGGCTACCTCTTTCGAGCTCTCCATGGAAACCTTCGAAGACCTGGGCCTCTCCCCCGAACTGGTGGAGGCCCTCGCGGCCGAGGGGATCGAGATCCCCACCGCCCTTCAGCTCCACTCCCTCCCCCTTCTCCGCCGGGGCAACGCCGCCCTCCTTCGCGGAAGCGCCGGCGCCGGGGTCACGGTGGCGTGGGCCGCACCCATTCTGGAGCGGGTCGAGCCGGGGATGGGAACCCCATCGATCCTCGTTCTGGCTCCCACCCGGGAGGCCATTCGCCACCTCGCCACCTCCCTGGCCCGACTCGCTTTCGCCACCGGGCATCGGGTGGGTGCCTTCGGCATTCCGTGGGCCCTCCCCACCACAGCGGAGGTGCTGGTTACCACTCCGGCGGATGCCCTTTCCGCCATTCGGGGATCCGAGGTGAAGCTGGACGCAGTGCAGGCCCTCGTCATCGAGGGGGGGAGCACCCTTCTGGCGGACGATTCCCTCCCGGTGGTAGAGGCTGTCCTCGAAGCCCTTCCCCACGACGAGCTCCAGCGGGTCGTAGTCACCGACTCGGTAACGCCGGCGGTGCGCGCCTTCGTGGAGGCCCGCATGCGGAAGGCGGTTTACCTCCCCCCCGAGGCCGGGGCATCGGAAGCCGCCACCTCTCCCGTACAGCGAGGTGAACTCCGGGTCTTCACTGGAGAGGGGGGGAAGGACGACGCCCTGGTGGCGCTGGTGTCACAGCTCCTTGACGATGACGTCCGCCACACCCTCATCTTCGCCCGATCCGAGGACCGGGCGGCCGATCTGGGTGACCTTCTCGCCCTCCACGGCTTCGCCACCGGTCGCCCCGGAGACGTCACCGTTCCCGTCTGGCTCGGAGTGGATCCGCTGGAGGCGAGGCGCGAGATGGAGGAGGGCGACGTCGACCCTGCCCATGTGGCGGTGGTCTCCGCCGACATCCCCGGTGACGTAGACAGCCTGGACCGGCGCCACCGTGCGGGGAGTGCACCCGGCGCCGTCCTCATCGTTCCCCGGGAGCTTCCCCACCTCATGCATCTGGCTGGAGCGGGGGGGTACACCCTCACCCACGTCGCCCCCGACCGCGGGGACGATGACCCCGTCACCCGCTTTCGTGACCGGGTGGCCGCGGCGGTGGAGGAGGAGGACCTGGCCGGATCCCTCCTCCTTCTGGAACCCCTCCTGGAGCGATTCGGGAGCGTTCGAATAGCGGCGGCACTGGCCTCCCTCCTGCGCCGAAGCCAGGCATCCGCATCCGGTGATCCGAAGGGCGATCCCTCCCCGGATCGGATCTCCACCGCCCCTCCCCCTCCCTCCTCCTTCGTTCGCCTCTTCCTCTCGGTGGGGAGCCGGGATGGCGTTCGCCCCGGCGACCTGGTGGGAGCCATCACCGGCGAGGCCGGGGTGGATGGGAACCGGATCGGGAAGATTGAGCTCCGGGAAACCTTCGCTCGGGTGGAGGTGGACGAGGGGGTGGCGCAACAGGTGATCCGGAAACTGAACGGCACTTCCATCCGCGGGAGGAGCGTGCGGGTGGACTACGACCGCGGGGGACGACAGGAAGGGGGAGACCGCCCCCAACGGCGACGGTAACCCCCATGCACGAGGGGGGCGGTCTCCCC
>JBJHBD010000038.1:0-20634 GCA_050485305.1 Gemmatimonadota bacterium | reverse complement strand
CGCCGACACCGGCGCGACCCCCCTCGAAACACGATCGGCGAGCCGAAAAGCTCGCCGATGGGGTTACTTCACCGCGTCCTTCAGACCCTTTCCGGCCCGGAAGCCCGGGGTCTGGGTGGCGGCGATCTTGATGGTGGCGCCGGTGCGGGGGTTCCGACCGGTACGGGCCTTCCGCTTCTTGGTCTCGAAGGTCCCGAATCCGGTGATCTGGACACGGTCCCCCTTCTTCAGCGCCTTGGCGATGATCCCGCCGTCGGTGGCAAACAGGGCATCGATGGCCCGTCCGGCGTCGGCCTTGGTCATCGAGGTGGCGCTTGCGAGAGCATCCACGAGCTCGGACTTGTTCATCAGGGTCTCCCTCTTGGGATGAAGAGATGGTTGGCGGTCGACGACCGCGCTCGATATGGAGCCGAAGGCTCCCGGGACCTGCTCGGGGGGGGAGGTGCGCCGCCCCTTTCCCCACCCGGAAATCCACGGAACGGCGCCCCGTGGATTCGGGAAGTTGCGTGAAGGGTAAGGAGGGCGTCGGAGCGCGTCAAGAGAACTCGATCGCCGAAAACCCGCATGAATACTTGCTTCCCGAGACATTCTTCCGGAAACGGATGGCGCGTTTCGGTGACTTTTCAGGGCTCAAACGGGGGAACATCCGTGTACCGATCCTCCCAAAGACAAGTGGACGAATGATTTACGAGACAACTCCTCACCCATGAAACCGTCGTCCCAGTTCCCGAGGGAAAGCCTCCCCCCCATGCGGAATGCGCTCGCTCGGGGAGAGCCGCCGACCTGCCCGGAATGTGGAGGAGCATTGGCGCCCCACCCCATTCCAAGGCCGGATCAGGTTTCCTACGTGCGACGGAGAACCTGGTGGCGCTGCCCCTCGTGCGGACGGTCCGCGGTTCTGGACGACCCCCGATAGTCGGCGGTCGCTACTCCCTCCTCCGGCACCTACCTTTCCCCCATGACCACAAAACCGGAATCGCGGGAGAACACCCTCCCGGCGCTGGGGTGGCGGGAGTGGGTTCACCTCGAGGGGTGGGAGGACCGGCCCATCAAGGCCAAGGTCGATACCGGAGCCCGCTCCTCCGCCCTCCACGCCGAAGAAATCGAGCCCTTTCACCGCCACGGGGAACCCTGGCTCCGCTTCACCGTGTACCCGGAGCAGAAGGCCCGGGAAGCACCCCTCCGGGTCGAAGCGCCTCTGGTGGACCGGCGTTCCGTTCGGAGTTCCTCCGGGAGCGCGCAGCTTCGCCCCGTCGTTCTCATCGAGGTGCGCCTGGGCGCCCACCGCTTCCCCGTGGAGGTTTCTCTCACCCGCCGGGACCGGATGGGCTTCCGGATGCTCCTCGGGCGAACCGCGATTCGAGGCCGCTTTGTCGTCAACCCGGCTCGCTCCTTCCTTCAGGGAACACGGCGATCCCATACCCACTCTCCTCCAGAAACCTGACCCCCATGCGAATCGGCATCCTCTCCCGGAAGGCCTCCCTCTACTCCACCAGTCGCCTCGTGGAGGCCGCAGAGGCCCGGGGACATGAGGTCCGGGTGGCGAACTACCTCCGGTGCTACATGGACATCACGGCGAAGCGCCCCATCGTGGTGTACCAGGATCTGGTCTCCGACGCCAAGGCTCCCCCGGAAGAGCTGAACTTCGATGCGGTCATCCCGCGGATCGGTGCCTCCTATACCTTCTACGGGACCGCGGTGGTCCGGCAGTTCGAGATGATGGGGGTCTTCCCGGTGAACGAGTCCCAGGCCATCACCCGGTCCCGGGACAAGCTCCGCTCCCTCCAGCTCCTCTCCCGATCGGGGGTGGGGCTTCCCATCACCACCTTCGCCCACTCGATTCGCCACACCGAGGGTCTCATCGAGAGGGTGGGCGGCCCTCCCCTCATCGTGAAGCTCCTGGAGGGAACGCAGGGGAAGGGGGTGGTCCTCGCCGAAACGAAGAAGGCCGCCGAGTCCGTCATCGGCGCCTTCCGGCAGCTCGACGCCAACATCCTCGTGCAGGAGTTCATCAAGGAGGCGGGTGGAGTGGATCTTCGCGCCATCGTCATCGGGGGACGGGTGGTGGCGGCCATGGAACGTCATGCCGCCCCGGGGGAATTTCGCGCCAACCTGCATCGAGGGGGGACCGCCCAGCCGGTGAAGCTCAACCGGGATGAACGCTCCACCGCGGTGAAGGCCGCCAAAGCCCTGGGGCTGAACGTGGCGGGGGTGGACCTCCTCCGCTCCGAGCGCGGCCCCCTCGTCCTGGAGGTGAACTCCTCCCCGGGGCTCGAAGGGATCGAGAAGGCCACCGGGCTCGATGTGGCCGGAAAGGTCATCGAGTTCATCGAGAACCATGCCCCCCGCGGGAACACCCGGGATCGGGTCAAGGGATGAAGGGCTCCACTCCCATCCCTCCCGTGGAAATCGGCGGCACCCTCATCCACCCTGGGAAGCGGGGGCGCGTCGAACTCCCCGCCGCCAGACTCCCCACGGGGAGCCCTCTTTCCATCCCCGTGGAGGTGCTTCACGGTCGTCGCCCCGGTCCCCGCCTCTGGCTCACGGCGGCCATCCACGGAGACGAACTGAATGGGGTGGAGATCATCCGGCAGGTCCTGGCCGCCTGCTCTCCCCGGCACCTCGCCGGCACCCTCATCGCCGTCCCGGTGGTGAACGGATACGGGTTCATCACCCAGTCCCGATACCTCCTGGATCGTCGCGACCTGAACCGATCGTTCCCCGGATCGTCGCGGGGGTCGCTCGCCGCCCAGCTTGCCCGCCTCCTCATGCGCGAGGTCATCGAAGGGTCGGACTACGGAATCGACCTGCACACCGGATCGGGGGATCGGACCAATCTTCCCCAGATCCGCGGGAATCTGGAGGATCCCGACACCCGCCGGATCGCCGCCGCCTTCGGGGCCGCCGTCAGCATCCACGCCACCGTGCGAGATGGGTCCCTCCGGGCCGCCGCCACCGAACGGGGCGTTCGGGTCCTGGTCTATGAGGGGGGTGAGGCCCGCCGCTACAACCGGATCGCAGTGGATGCCGGAACCCGAGGGATCCTTCAGGTCCTGTCGGAGCTGGGGATGCGGAACGGCCCTCCCCCGTCGACTCCTTCGCCCCCCGAATCCCGCACGACGAGCTGGGTTCGTGCGGGGAAGAGCGGGCTCGTCCGAATCGAGGTGACCCCCGGCGCCCAGGTGGAGAAGGGAGACCGTATCGGGATCATCGCCAACGCCTTCGGGGACAAGGGGCTGGTGGTCAAGGCCCGCACCGGTGGGGTGGTTATCGGCGTTACCCGGCAGCCCATGGTGAACCGGGGCGACGCCCTCGTTCATATCGCAGAACTCCTCCCACCCTCCGGCGCCTTTCCGGAGGATGGGAACCCTCACCGGTGACGGCTCCGCCCCCGGGGATGCTCACCGTCCGCAGCACCCTCCTCGCGCTTTTCCTCGTCACCCTCCCGGGGTGTGAACCCGCCGCGCCGGAAGACCTCCCCGGAGGAGGGGGGTGCCAGGTGGTGGGGGAGCAGGTGGATCTCCCTCCCGAGCTCTACGGCTCCTCGGGCATCCTCTTCTCCCGCCGCCACCCGGGGGTCGTATGGAGTCACAACGACTCCGGCGGTGAACCCATCCTATGGGGCGTAAACCGCAGGGGAGAGATCGTGGCCGAGGTGCATCTGGACGGCGTTCCCAACCGGGACTGGGAGGATCTGGCCTGGGGGCCCTGCGCCGACGGGGGGGAATGCATCTACGTCGGGGAAATCGGAGACAATGCCGAGCAGAACCCGACCATCGCCCTTCACCGGTTCCCCGAGCCCGATCTGGACGCCGCGAGCGCGGAGGTGGAGACCTTCACCCTCCGCTACCCCGATCACCCCCGCGACGCCGAGGCGCTCTTCGTTACCGCCGATGCCCGGGGGTGGATCATCTCCAAGGGGAGGAGCGGTCCGGTGGCCCTCTTCCGCACCCCACCGCTGGAGCTCCCCGGAGACACTCTCACGCTGGAGTGGGTCCACGACCTCACCGAAAGAACACCGGAGCGGGATCACCGCATCACGGGAGCGGGGCTCTCACCCTCCGGCGACATGCTGGCGGTGCGGAGCTACCTCCACCTCCAGTTCTACCGGCTTTCTCCCCGAGGCCTCCACCCTCTTCTCCCCGGGCCCGGGGTCCACCTCCTCGAGCTCCGGGAACCGCAGGGTGAGGCAGTGGATCTGGACGACGAAGGGCGGGTGGTCCTGACCAGCGAGCGTCTCCTCCGGGAGTTCCCCGCCCCCATGACCTTCCTGGAGTGCCGGCTCGCCGACTCCCGGTGAGGGTCCGAACACCGTTGCCTCTCGGGAAACCGAGCTACTGGGCGAGCTCGGCCACCTCTTCCACATCCAGGGCCCCCCGGTCCCCAATGGGATCCGGACGCCCACGCTGGGAGGATGGGTCTTCGGGGCGCTCCAGATGCCACCGGGTCCGCGCCTGCCACGCCGCCGCTACCGCCAGGAGTCGCTCTTCGCCGAAGGGGAGCCCCCCCAGGATGGCCCCCTCAGGAAGACGGCCGCTCCTCGTGCTCCGGAACCCGATGGGGAAGGCGATGAGAGGGAGCCCCACCGCATCGAAAGGGAGGTGGCTCTCCTGAAGGATCAGGTCGCAGTCCGCGAAGACCTCGTCCAGAATGAGCTTCAGGAGGGCATATCGGGCCCGCTGCCCCTTCAGGTACTCGTCCCCTGAAAGGAGAAGACCGTTGATCCAGGACGAGAGCGCCACCCCGAAGCGGCGAACGTCGTCGCGGAGCGCCTCCAGGAAGGGCTCCGCTCGCTCCACGAGGCGGACGTTGTTGAAGGCCGGGGAGGCCAGAAGGGTCCACGATTCGGGGTACCGGACCTCGGTGAGGGTGGCGCCACACTCCTCCAGCGTCTGGAGAAAGGCCCGGCGGGCCGCACCACGCTCCCCCAGGAGTCGATCCCACCCCGTGGGAACGCCGATCCGGGTGGGCCAGGGGATGCGCGCATCGACCCGGGGGGTGGCCGCCGCCAGGTAGTCGGGGACGGGTGGGAGCCCCAGCGTCCTCGGGTCCCTCGGATCGGGACCCGCCATCACCTGGAGAAGGAGGGCGGCGTCGAGGGCGGAACGGGCGATGGGGCCCGGGTGGTCACGGGTATAGCTCAGGGGGATGATCCCGTGGAGCGAGACCCTCCCCATGGTGGGCTTGACCCCGGTGAGCCCCTGGGCCACCGCAGGACCGGTGATGGACCCGCCGGTCTGTGTCCCGGTCCCCACCATGGCCAGACGCGCCGCCACCGCCGTCGCCGTCCCGGTGGAGGACCCCCCGGGGTTCACACCGGGGTCGTGGGGGGTCCACGCATTCACCGTGGTGATGTCCCCGTCGGAGGTGAGAGCTCGGGTGGTGGCGAGAGGGCCCATCTGGGTCTTTCCGAGAACCACGGCCCCGGTCTCCCGGATGCGGCGTACGGTGGTGGCGTCGAAGGGTGGGATGAACCCTTCGAAGACATGGGAATTGGCGGTGGTGAGCACCCCGCGGGTGTAAAAGTTGTCCTTGAGGACCAGTGGGATTCCGTCCAGGAGCCCCCCGGATCCCCGGGAATTCCGAGCCGACTCGCGGGCATCCTCCATGAGGACGATGTTGAACGCCCGGTACCACTCCTCAAATCGGTCGATGCGTGAGAGATGGGCCTCCAGAAGCTCCACCGCCCCGAGCTCCCCTCTCGCCATGAGGGCCCGCGCCTCGGCGGCCCCGAACTCCGACGGGTCCGCGAATCCGGGAGAATCCCTTGGTGGGAGGGGGAGACGGGAAACCCATCCTCCCGAAGGAGATGGGGCCGGAGCGGCCTCGACGGGGGGGAGCCCGGAAAGGGAAGCCATCCCGCTTCCGGCCAGTGCCAGAGACCCCATCCTCCCGAGGAAGCTCCGTCGATCCAGACGGGTGTCCAGGGGCGGGGCGATGGGCGGGTGGGAAGATCGGCTCAACGGGAACCCCCGCTTTCCCCGGACTCGTCCCTCTCCACGGCGGGGACCAGAGCCGCGGGGTAGAGGATGGGCGGGAAGTCCTGCGAGTCCAGGGGAAATCGCGAAATGGTGGCCACCGTGCCACGAAGGAATGCCCGCGCCGACCGGAAGATCCGGACCCGATCGGCGGGGGCGGTGGAATCGTCCTCCGGAATCACCGAGAGATCCACCCCCGCCATCTCCAGCCGGGTCCGAATGTACTGATTCAGCTCTTCGTCGGTCAGCTCGTCGATGCGCCGCATCTTCGCCCACCCGCTCCTTTTTTTCATCCTGCACCCCCCGGCAGAGGGGTCGATTTGGGGCTCATCCTACGTCGAGATGGAGGAGGAAGCCAGCGGGAAGGCCGGTTGACAGGGGTGCGCACCGAATCCCATCCTGTGGCTTCCCGGACCACATCATCGGACAGGTGACTCCCTCGCAGCACCCCCGTGGGGCTCCTTTCCCATCCCCTTGAGGAATCGTGTCATGCGCCGTTCCCCCCGCTCCCCGGCCGCGATCCTGGGTGTTCTCGTCCTGGCCTCGGCCATGGCGGCACCCGCTGAAGCCCAGACGCGGACCCAGCCCATCGATGAAGCCTATACCGCGCTCATCCACGAGTTCACCACTGAGGACTTCTTCCTCACCCCCCTGGTGGACCACCTTCCGGCCTCCAGTACGGTCCCCACCCCTCTCGACTTCCTGGGGCACATCTCGGGGACCCGGAACGTTCTGACCCACACCAAGGACATCTACGCCTACATGCGGGCGGTGGCCGAAGCCTCGCCCCGGGTCCGGGTCGAGACCATCGGGATGTCGGAAGAGGGGCGGGAGATCCTCCTGGTTCTCGTTTCCGACGAAGCCACCCTCGGGGAAGTGGACCGGCACAGGGAGTTCATGGCCCGCCTCGCCGACCCCCGAGGGGTGTCCGAGGAAGAGGCCGCCCGGATCATCTCCCAGGTAAAGCCCATGTACTGGGCCACCGGAGCCATCCACTCCGGGGAAACCGGCTCGCCCGAAATGCTCATGGAGCTGGTGTACCGTCTCGCGGTGGATGAGGGAGAGTTCATTCAGGCCATTCGGGACAACCTCATCGTCATGTTCACCCCGGTGGTGGAGCCGGACGGACGGGACAAGGTGGTGGATGTCCACATGGCGCCTCGGGTGAACCCGGACGGCCCCAACCCCAACCGTACCATCTACTGGGGAAAGTACGTCTACCACTCCAACAACCGGGATGGGATGCAGCTCTCCCTCAACCTCTCCCGGGCCATCACCTCCACCTATCTGGCGTACCACCCGCTGGTGGTCCATGACCTCCATGAGTCGGCCACCTACCTCTACACCTCCACCGGTCGGGGGCCCTACAACGCCTGGCTCGATCCCATGGTGATCTCCGAGTGGAACCGGCTCGCCCATCGGGAGGTGCGGGACATGGGGGCCTTCGGCGTTCCGGGGGTCTACACCCACGACTTCTACGACGGGTGGACCCCCAACTACATGTTCTGGGTGGCCCACATCCACAACTCCATCGGACGCTTCTACGAGACACAGGCGGCGCGGGACGCCTCGGACTACGTGCTCCGCTCCAATGTGAACCGGGAATGGCACCGCCCCAACACCCCCCTCCCCCAGGTGGTCTGGTCCATCCGGAACAACACCAACCTCATGCAGAGCGCGCTCCTCATCGCGCTCAACGAGGTGGCCACCAATCGGGAGGAGTACGTCCACTCCTTCTGGACGAAGAGCAAGCGCTCGGTGGCGAAGGCGCGCATGGAGGGGCCGGCGGCCTACGTGCTTCCCGCTACCGACCCCCGCCCCGGGCAGCAGGCCCGGATGCTCCAGACCCTTCAGCGTCATGGCGTCGAGGTGCATCGCACCACTGCCGCCGCCCGGGCGGGCGATGAGGAGTTCCCCGCGGGAAGCTATGTGGTGCGGATGGACCAGCCCTACTCCCGGGGCGCCGACATGCTCCTGGACCTCCAGCACTACTCCCCCGACGACCCCGCCCCCTACGACGATGTGGGGTGGAGCTTCGGACCCCTCTACAATGTGAAGACGGTGCGGGTGGTGGATACGGCCATTCTGGACGCCCCCATGAACCTGGTGGATGGGATGGTGGCCGCGCCCGGCGGGGTGGTGGAAGCCGACGACGCAACCACGGTGGCGTACCTGGTGAACTACAACGCCGACAACAACCTCACCGCCTTCCGCTTCGCCCACCGGAACCTCCGCATCAACGCCGCCCGCAGCGGGTTCGAGGCCGCGGGCCACTCCTTCCGCTCGGGGAGCTTCATCATTCCGGTGCAGGGGAACCCCCGGAACCTGGGACAACTTCTCCATGAGGCCGGGGAAGAGTACGGGTTCACCGCCGTGGCGGTGGCCCAGTCCCCTTCCGTCCCGACCCACGAGGTGGCCTACCCCCGCATCGCCCTGGTCCACAACTGGCTCTCCACCCAGAACGAGGGGTGGCTCCGCATCGGGCTGGACGAGTACGGGATCCCCTACGACTACATCTCGGTGCATGCGGTTCGCGACGAACCCAACCTGCGGGCTCGCTACGACGTCATCCTCATGGGGCCCTCCACCAACAACATGAACCAGCTCCTCCACGGGGTTCAGGGCGATGATCCCATTCCGTGGAAGGCCACCGAGCACACTCCCAACATCGGGCGGCAGGCCAGCTCCGACGACATCCGGGGCGGGCTGGAGCTTCGGGGGGTCATGAACCTCCAGCGCTTCGTGGAAGAAGGAGGAACCTTCGTCACCCTATCCAACTCCTCCACCCTCCCCGTCCACTTCGGGATCACCCCCGGGGTGAGCATCCGGGAGCCGGGCGACCTCTGGGCCCCCGGCGGAGTCTTCCGGGCCAAGCTCACCGACCAGGGGAGCCCGCTCGCGTACGGGTACGACGATGAACTCGGGGTCTACTTCAACCGCAACCAGAGCCCCCTCCTGAATGACGGGCGCCCCCGCCCCACCGCTCGCCCCGCGGCATGGAACGACGGGAGCTCGAACGCCCGGCGTTCCGGGCGGGGGAGCATCCACGAGCGGGATCAGCCCCAGGTCCGAGGGCAGGACTGGGGAGAAGCCTCCATCCAGGCACTCCGGGAACGGGAAGGGGATGAAGCCGTCGCCGCCGGCGGCGGGTTCGGCGGAGGCTTCGGTGGTCAGTTTGGCGGTGGAGCTTCCGAGAATATCCGCACCATCTTCCGCTTCCATGACCACCCCGCGCAGCTCCTGGTCTCGGGAGGGGTGGTGAACGCCGACCTCATGACGGGCTCACCCGCCCTCGTCGACGCCCGCGTGGGGAGGGGGCATGTGGTCATGTTCTCCTTCAACCCCTTCTGGCGAGGGGGAACCCTCGGGTCGTACGGCCTCCTCTTCAACGCCCTCCTCCATCATGGCAACCTGACCGCCGGGAGCTTGGTGGCCGAGGACCGGTAACGCCGAACCCTCCATGAGGATAGATTGGGGTCTCCCTGTCGCGCCGTCGACGGGGAGACCCCTCCGCTTCCACCTCCCCCATGTGGCTCCACCGGCATACCCACGGGCTCATCTCCTTTGCGGGAAGGGCGTATTACCGGATCACCGTCGCAGGTGAGCCGGTGCCGCCCACCGGCCCCGCGCTCCTGGTGGCCAATCACCCCAACTCCCTCATGGACGGCGCCTTGGTGGCGGAGGCCGCGGGCCGCCCGGTTCGCTTCCTCGCCCGGGCGGCGCTCTTCGAGCAGAAGGATGTGGGGTGGCTCATCCGTGCCTCCGGCGCCATCCCGGTGTACCGGCGGGAGGACAGCCCCGAGAAGATGGGGAAGAACCTGGAGATGTTCTCCGCGGCGTGGGATGGCCTCGTCCGGGGGGACGCGGTAGGGGTCTTCCCGGAGGGCCTCTCCCATTCGGAACCCTCCCTGGCGCCCTTCAAGACGGGGGCGGCACGGATCGCGCTGGGTGCGGCGCGGAGGCTGGGACACACCTTCCCCATCCTCCCAATGGGGCTCACCTTCCGCGGAGGGAAGGACCGCTTCCGCTCGGAAGCCCTTGTTCTGGTCGGGAAGCCCATTCGCTGGGATGACCTCCTCGAACTGGAGGATGGGTCCCCGGAGGCGTCACGCCTCCTCACCTCTCGCATCGAGGCCGGCATCTCCCGCCTCACGGTGAATCTGGAGAGCTGGGACGACTTCCCCCTGGTGGAGCATGCCGAGGCGGTGCACGAGGCCGAATTTGGTCGAGGTCGGGGGGGGCAGAACCCCATTCGCTGGTTGGCGCGCATGCGGCGGACGGCGGACGCCATCAACCGAGCGCGCCGGGAGCGCCCGGATCGGTTCGTGCCCCTCGCCCAGGATCTGGACCGGCATGCCCGGGTCCTGGAGGTGGTGGCGCTCCACCCCCGAGACCTGAAGTCGGTCCCACGTGCTCGGGTGGCGGTGCGATGGACCCTCCAGAATCTCCTCTTCTTCGGGGTGGCCATCCCTCTGGCGCTGGTAGGGCTGATCCTCTTCTTCATCCCCAAGATGGTGGTGCAAGCCCTCGAACGCCGCCTCACCATCCCCCTGGACAAGCTGGCCACCGCCCGAACGCTGGGAGGTGGGCTCGTCTATGCCTGCTGGATCCTCCTCCTGGCCTTCGGACTCCGGGAGCTCTGGGGGTGGCGTCCCGCCATGTGGGCGCTGGGGCTCCTTCCGGCGCTGGGATTCCTCACCTATCGAATCCGGGATCGGTGGCGCGCCGCCATCCTCGACCTACGGAGATTTCTCTTCCTTCGAGGGCGGAGCGACCTTCGGACGCGCCTCCTGGACCGTCAACGTGAACTGGCGGAGCGGATCCGGGAGTTCCAGAGGGCGTTGTAGGGGGCATTGCCGGTAAAAAGGGGGAGGGGCGCGCGGCCCCTCCCCCTTCACCTCTTCTGAACCTGGGAACCGTCAGCCGTCAGTTCCCGTCCTGTTCGTCCAGCACCACCGGGTTCGGGGGCCGGGTCACATCAGCGTCCTTTACGTAGTGGTCCAGCCAGGCGACCCAGCGCGCCCACATGTCCAGAAGGGTTTCACGGGCCGCAGGACCGTGATCCTCGTAGGGGTACATGTAGAGCGCCGCGGTCTTTCCGAGACCGTTCAGGGCGTGGATCATCCGCCACGAGTTGTCCGGGAAGGTCCCCACATTCTGGTCATCCTCCCCATGGTAGATGAGGATGGCGCCCTGGAGCCGCTCGGCGTACAGGAAGGGGGACATCTCCAGATAGGTTTCCCGCGCGTCCCACAGCGCCCGCGACTCCCGCTGGAAGCCGATGGGAGTCAGCGTCCGGTTCGCGTTGGGGGCGCCGGCGATCCCCGCCCGGAAGTAGGGGGTGTGGACCATGGTGTTCAGCGTCCCGAAGCCACCGTAGGAGTGCCCACCGAGCGCCAGGCGCCGCCGGTCGATCCACCCCCGTTCATCCAGGGCGTCGATGACCGCCAGATGGTTCTGCCGGATGTCCACCACAAATCGGTTGTTGATCCGGTCGGCGGGTCCCACGATGGGGAAGTCGGGCTGCACCACCAGGTATCCGGCATGGGCCAGGATGTCCATGGAGCGCGGCCCCGCGGTGACGAAGCGGTTCCGGTTGTAGGTCCGCCAGGAGCGGTCATACGCCTCCTGACCGTCAAACTCGCTGGGGTAGAACCAGAAGAAGGCTGGGAGGCGCGTCCCCTCCTGGTAGTTCGGGGGGAAGGTCACATCTACCTTGAACTCGATCCCGTCGGCCCGGGTCACCGTGAAGCGCTCCCGGCGGCTCGCGGTAATGGGTGGGTGCGGATCCACGTTCCGGGTGAGCTGCGTGCGCGCTCCGGTGCTCCGTTCGAGGAGCCAGGAATCGGGGACGGTGGTGGGGCCCTCCCGGATGACGACGACTTCGTTCAGGTCGTCGTCCAGCACGGCTCCGATACGCTCATAGTGGACATCGGAAGCCTGCCAGATCCGCTCCGTATCTCCGGTCCGGATCTCGACCCGGTCCACGAAGGGGCGGGGCGCGTCCTCGTCGGGGTTTTCGAAGAACTGCGTCCCGGAAAGGAAAACGGCGGATCCATCGGTACTGACGCGCACCGCGTTCACTCCCCGCGCATTGGGGGCGGTGAGGAGCGCCCCCGGATTTGCGTGGAAGTCCTCCGTGTCCCACTCGTACAGGGTGTAGCGGGTCTCGGGGTCCTCCGTATCCACCGCGTAGAGTCGCTCGGTGTTCCGGGTGCGCTCCGTGAGGAAGAGCCAGCGCGCGTCCCCGGAATACTGAACGCTCCGGATCTCGTTGGATGACGAGAAGATCACCTGCTCCGTCCCCTCTTCGAAGGGGGGGAGCCACTGCATGACCCGGTCATTCCGGGAAGATGCGTTTGCGGGCCGCTCCCCCTCCGACGGTTCTCCCCTCTCCCCGTTCCCCGCAGGCGCCTCGCGCTGGAGGAAGGAGAGCCCGGCTCCGTCGGGGCGCCAGGTCAGATTGCGGCGAGGGGTGGCGTTCGGGTCGGGGCGCTGCTGTACTCCGAGGCGGAGATCCCGGCGATCCAGCTCCACCAGCGACTCCCCCGCGAGGTTCCAGATCTCGTCCAGATCTCCGAACTGGGAGATGGGAACGATATAGGAGAAGGGCTTCCGGGTGGTGCGCACCCGAACATGCTCCCCGTCAGGCGCCACATCGATGGACTCGATCATGGCGGGAGAGCCGATGGCCTGGACCCGTCGGTTCCCTACCTCGATACGGACGAGCTGCCCGGTGGTATAGTGCTCGAAGAGCGCCTGGTCATGGGGGTCCTTGAGCAGGCTCGGGTAGGTCCTGAGTCGGTTTTCCTCCGCCGCCGCCACCCTGATGAGGGGAGTGGTGGGGGCGGCGGGTCGAGTGGGCTCGGCACCCCGCCCGTCAGGGAGAACCACCGCATAGAGGTACCGGCCATCTCCGGACCACTCGACGGTGGTCACCCTGGTGGCCAGCAGGGGTGCGCGACTGATCTGCCGGGAGCGCCCGGTCGCTGCTTCGGCCACGTAGAGATGGGTGTCCCCGGGACGATTCACCAGGAAGGCCACCTGGGAGCCGTCCGGAGACCATCGAGCTCCGGAGACGGTAGCCCCCGAGGGGACCTGAACGGAGATACGCCGGTCATTCCGGAAGTCGATGAGTTCGAAACCCGCCTGTCCGCGGGTGGTGAGGTTCCGCGACCGGTTGGCCGCCGGATCCAGGGCAAGCCCACCGAGGCGATGGAACGGGCGCGCCAGATCTGCCAGGGTGGGGAGCCCCTCGCTCTCCGCATTCAGGAAGAACCGCCCGTCGGGGCTCAGATTGGTGAGGGTGAGGAGCTCATGGCGCGGAGCATCGACGAGGGCCGCGATCTCCTGAGGAGGAGTGAGATATCCCTCTTCATGGAGGATCTCCACCTGCCCCTGGAGGCCGGGCGTCCCCATCATCAGGAATGCGGTGGCAAGGAGCCCCTGACGAAGGGCGACGGCGGGGGAAAGTCGGATCATGCGAGGTCTCTCCGGCAGTGGGACAACTCGACCGCCGACCGGCGCGTCGACGTGGTATGTGGATGACAGCCCACCGTGACGAACTGTTCAACGGCCTGCTACGGCATCAGGTACTCCATGGGGGCTCCGGGACCGAGGGGGATCCCGAAGAGAATCCAGATCACCAGGAGGGGGATGGCGGTGAGCGCGAAGACCACCGAATAGGGGAGCATGGCGGAGATCAGCGTCCCGATCCCCATCTCCTTGTCATACTTCTGGGCAAAGATGATGACCAGCGGATAGTAGGGGAGGAGCGGAGTCAGGATGTTCGTAAAGGAGTCCCCGAGTCGGTACGCCGCCTGGGTCAGCTCCGGGGAGTACCCCATGATCATGAGCATGGGAACGAACACCGGAGCCATGATGGCCCACTTCGCCGACGCACTCCCGATGAAGAGGTTGATGAAGGCCGACACCAGGACAAAAGAGACGATGAGGGGGATCCCCGTGAAGTTGAGGGCCTCCAGCATATCTGCCCCCCCGATGGCCAGGATCAACCCGAGTTGGGACCAGTTGAAGAAGGCGATGAAGTGGGCGGCCACGAAGGCCAGGACGATGTAGGCCCCCATGCTCCCCATGGTGTCGGAGGTCATGGTGGCTACATCCTTGTCGCTTCGGATCTTCCCGACCATGATCCCGAACACGAGCCCCGGGATGAAAAAGGCGAAGAGCATGAGCGCCACGATGGAGGTGAGGAGCGGAGTCACCTCTCCTTCGGGGCCCCTCAGCAACCCATTCTCCGGAATCGCGGCCGCCGCGATGAGGGCGATGACCACCAGCCCGGAGAGCCCCGCGGCGGTGAGGGCGCGCCGCTCCTTCGCGGTGATGGAGGCGCTCTCCTCCACGGGTACGTCACCTGTGTATGCGCCGAGGCGGGGTTCCACGATCTTCTCTGTTACCAGCGCCCCCCCGATGGTGAAGACGGGGACGAGGGCCGCCATGAGGAACCAGTTGGCGGTGGGGTCCACCGAATAAGTGGGGTCCAGGAGGTGGGCGGCCGGTTCGGTGAATCCCACCAGGAGGGGGTCCAGGGAGGTGAGGAGGAGGTTTGAGGAGAACCCGCCCGAAACCCCGGCGAAGGCCGCCGCCAGCCCCGCGAGGGGGTGGCGCCCCATCCCATGGAAGATCACCGCTCCGAGTGGAATGAGGACCACGTACCCGGCGTCCACCGCCATGGAGGACATGAGTCCCGCGAAGACCACCCCACCGGTAATGAGCCACCGGGGAACGCTCTGAACGAAGGCCCTGAGCGCGGTCTCGATGAATCCTGAGCGCTCCGCCACCCCGATCCCGATCATCACCACCAGAACCAACCCGAGCGGTGGGAAGGCGGTAAAGGTCTGAGGCATCTGGCTCAGAATCTGCTGGAACCACTCCTTGGTCAGGAGGTTCTGTGCCTCGATGGTCTCATGGGTGCCCGGGTGGACGGCGCTCACCCCCAGAAGGGAGGCGAGCCACGATGCCATCAGAACCAACCCCATGAAGATCACAAAAAGGGTGATGGGATCCGGGAGACGGTTCCCAACCCGCTCGATCAGCCCGAGGGCCCAATCGATTCCCCGGGTGAAGATTCCTCCCTCGTTTTCCCGTGCGTGGGCGTTCAAGACGTCGCTCCTCCCTCAGGTGGATTTCTTGTAGGCTCCAGCCCCCTCATTCGTCTCGAGGGCTTCAGAGTATCAGCCCACCCCGGTCCTCGAAAGCGACCTCATGGAGGGTGGCCATAAAACGCGACACTGGACGTAGAGGGTATCTGTGATTTAGCTTGAATGTATTCGCGAATTTCACCTTTACTCGCAGGAGGCCATCTGGATGAGCGATGCTCAGGGTTCCCGCTCCGGGAAGGAGGTTCGCCGACGTTGGCGAATCCCCCCTCCCATTCTCAGCGATGCCGACAGCCCCGGACCTGAAGGGCTGAACGTCGTCGGAGAGTTCCAGAACGAATTGGGTGTCCTTCTCTGGAAGGTGCTTCGTTCGATTCTCCTCTGGGCGGACATCCCCGCCGCCGATCGTCCGGGGCTCTTTTCGGAAGGTGCGGTGGAGCAGCGGCAACTCGAGATCCTCTCCGCCGTCCCCCCCAACGAGCGCTCGCTGAGAGAATCGCTGGAGTCCCTCCTCCCCCTCTATGCGGCCCCCGAGCGTGTGGACCGCGAACAGATCGGGGTGGCGTGCCACCGCATCGCGACGTGGGCCGACGGGAAGGAGGCTCCCCAAACCGCCCTCGAGTTCATTCAGGCCGCCTCACTGGCCTGCCCGGGGAACGGCCAGTACGCTCTCGCCGTGGCCAAGGCTTCCCGTGATCTGGCCCAGTACGCCCGGGCCGAGGCATGGTACCAGCGCGCCGTGGGATTGGCCCGCCAGTCCAAGGACTGGGAAACCTACGCCATAGCCTACCTCTCCCACGGAAACATGCTTCGCCGGCGGGGTGCCCTCCCGGCGGCTCGACGGAGCTTCATCAAGGCGCTGAGACGGGCCCGCCGCCAGGGTGTGCGGGAGCTGGAAGCGAAGGCGCTGCACGACCTGCATTCCCTGGAGCTCCAGGCTGGGCGCCGGGAGCGCGCCATGGAGCTGGCGGTATCCGCCATCCGGGCCTATGGACCCTCCCACCCCAGCCTCCCGATTCTCGCTCACGACGTCGCATACGCGTGGGTCGAGGCGGGTCGGCATGGCCATGCCCTTCCCGTCCTGATGGAGATGCTCCCGAAGATCCCAGCCACCGTCCGTCCGGTGGGGCTCGGCTCCATTGCGCGCGCGGCGGGCGGGGTGGGTGACGCAAGCGCCTTCGATTGGTCGGTGGATCAGCTCGAAAGTTATTCCGCGGCCCCCGGCGTGGCGGAAGCCTGGGTGGAGGTGGCTCGCGGAGCCATCCTCCTCGGGCGCCACGATGAGGCCAGGCAGGCCGTAGCGACGGCGGAAAGTATGGCGGCGGCCCGCGGGGAAGGGCATGTTCGGTTCATGGCCGAATCCATTCTGGAGGCCGCCGAGGCGGAGCGTGCCGCGTCGGTGGCCTCTTCCGACATGTCGGAAGAGGCCACCGCAGCGGACGATCAGGTTGCACGGGAACTTCTCAAAACCCTCAAGGCGGCGCCTGTCGCCCTCATGGATGTCTAAATAGATGAAGCGGGCCCTCCCCCTTCCGGGAGGGCCCGCCGGTTCAACCACGGAGGGACTTCAGCTACCGGAGCCGATCGACCCGAAGCAGTCGACAACCTCGCCCTCAGCGTCGAAGCAGACCTCGGGCGGATCTTCGGAGGCGGTGGGGAGGACCTCGCCGCAGGCGGCCAGGAAGGCGATGCTGAAGAGGGCGGTGATCAGGCGGAGGTTGCGCATGGTTCTTTCTCCAGACAAGGATGAGGGAGTAACATGACCAACGGTACCATCCTCAATTTAAGGGCGGGTTCGCCCAGGTACGCACTCATTTTCCGTCACATCCCTAACAGATACCGTCTTTAGATGAAGGCCACGCCCAGACCTCTCCTCGTCCTCCACCCTGACAACCTTCTTCAGGAACGGTTGAACCGGGTGGCAATGCAGCGCTTCACCCTCTCCATGGCCCGAGACTGGGAACAGCTCCGGGTCGGGGTTTCCGAGGCGCCGCCCGCCGCCGTCGTCCTGGTGGACCCCTACCATGGGCAGAAGAGCGGCGGCCCCTCGCCGCACCTCTACAACCTGCTCAAGGCCTTCCCCTCCTCCACGGTCATCGCCGCGCTGGACTCCTCCCCCACCCGCTATCGGGACATCTGGATCCTGGGGGAATGGGGAGTCGCGGAGATCCTTCAGGTGGAGGAGGACTGGAGCCCGGAGGCACTCCGCCGCCGGCTCATGAGTGCTCGGGCACAGCCGCTCCGCCGCCTCCTGACGCAGGACTACGGGGTCCCCCTCACCGGTCGCGCCCGCTCCCTCATGGACGCCGCGGTGGAGACGGTGATGACGGGCGGGCACCCGAAAGATCTGGCCCGTTCCCTCGGGTTCTCCCCCTCCACCCTCCTTCGGTGGTGCGAACGGTCCCAGCTCCCCAACCCCCGACGGCTCCTCCTCTGGATGCGGGTGCTTTTCGCCTCCGCGCTCCTGGACGATCCGGGACACTCCATCTTCAGCGTCGGTCTGGTGTGCGGATACTCAGGGGACCAGGCGCTCCGGCGGGCCATCAAGTCGGTGGTCCCCTTCACCCCCACCCAGCTCCGGGATCGAGGCGCCTTCGACACCGTCTCCCGCGCCTTCTTCGAGGAGGTGGCGTCTCTCCGGAACGACCGGGCTGAAAAACGGTAGCAGTGGTATGGTGAGGAACTGGGAGACCTCCAGCGAACCTCTGGGGGAACGGGATCGACGCCTCCGCGACCTGGGGCTCATCACGGGTGAACTCCTGCACGATCTGGCGGGAGTCGTCACCGTCGTGACCGGGAGGGTGGCGCTGGCCCGGGAAGAGGCACTCCAGGGCCGACTCGCCCTGGATGAGCTGACCCGCCTCCAGTCGGACAGTGAGGAGCTGCGGCGGATGGTCACCGACCTCCTCGATGAGATGCGGTCGGCCCACCGCTCCCCGGACATCGGCTTTCCGGTGCTTTCGACGCTGGAAGAGACCATTACCCGCTGGGTTCAGATCGCTCCCGCCATCTCCGTCACCCTCCGCTCCTCGCTGGACCGATCTGCCCAGGTCATCGGCCCGCGCAGCTTCTTCACCCGGGCCGTCGGCAACCTCCTTCGAAATGGGGCCCGTCACGCCCGCACGGAGGTCCGGATCACCCTCTCCCCCTCGGAAGACGGAAAGGTGCTCGAACTTCTGGTGGATGACGACGGGAGCGGCGTTCCTCCGGAGCGGAGCCAGACCATCTTCCGCCCCTTCGTTACCGAAGGAGGAACCGGTACGGGGCTGGGGCTCTCCTTCGCCCGGTGGGGCGCGGAGCGGCTCGGCGGAACCCTCGAACTCGCAGGGCGCGCCGCCGGACTCGGAGGAGCGTCCTTCCGCATGACCCTCCCCATCGCCTCGGGGAAGAAGGGGAAGGTCGGGTGGCGAGCCTGGAACGCCCCCACACGGACCATACCACCCACCTCCCCCCTCGAGGGAATCCGAGTGGTCGTAGTTGAGGACGATCCGCCGGTTCGGGATGTCACGAGCCGGGCACTCTCCCGAAGAGGGGCCATCCCGGTAGAGATCCTCCCTCAGGATTTTCGCGACCCCACCTCCCTCGCCGAAGTCATCTCCCTCGCTCAACCCGACGTGGTCATCCTGGATCTGATGCTCGGGCACCTCCGGGGAGAGGAGGTGGCTCGGGAGCTTCGCAAGATTGATCCTCGAGTGGCCGACCGAACCCTGATCCTCACCGGGGCGGGAGTCGACTCCCCCATCGAGGGAATCCCCGTTCTGGACAAGCTCACGGACTGGCCCACGCTCATCACGCGGATCCGCGAACTCGTGGCCTCCACGGGAAAGGCGCGCTGACGCCCCTCCGCCCAGCCGGTTCCCCTCCTGTTGACAGTCTCGTCCGGCGCCGAGACCATTGGGCGTTCCCCTCCTCTTTTCCCTTCGTCCGGAGCCGGGCCCCTTGAGCCCCATCATCCACAACATCGACCCCTTTCTCTTCCAGTTCGGAGGAGGGTTCGGCGTCCGCTGGTACTCCATCCCCTATATGCTGGGGATGCTCTTCGTCTGGCTTTCCCTCCGGAAGGCGGCGCGGGAGCGATACGTGCGAAACCTCACCGAGGAAGGAGCCGAGAACTTCGTCCTGGTGGCCATCCTGGCGGCACTCCTGGGGGCCCGCTTCTTCCATGTCTTCGTCTTCGAATTTGACCGGTACGGCTTTGACCCGGTGGCGTGGATCGCGGTCTGGAGAGGGGGGCTCGCCTTCCATGGCGGCCTCCTCGGAGTGGTTCTCGCGGTGTTCTGGTTCTCGGGGAAAAACGATATCCCCATCTACTCCCTCCTGGACCGCATCGCGGTCCCGGTGACGCTGGCCATGGCCTTCGGGAGAATCGCCAACTTCATCAACGCCGAGATGTACGGCACCCTCTACGATGGGCCCTTCTGCGTGGACTACTCGCAGAACGAATTCATGGCCCGCCCGCCGGAGGGGTGCCGGCACCCTACCCAGCTCTATGAATCGGTACAGAACTTCGGGCTGGCGGGCGGGTTGTGGGTCCTGAGGGAACGGCTCCGCCCCCGCCCGGGCGTCATCACCTGGAGCTTCATCGGGCTCTACGGGTGGATCCGGTTTGGCCTCATGTACTTCCGGGAAGAGCGGACGGTCTGGATGGAGCTGACCCTGTCCCAGATCTTCTCCGGGCTCATGGGCGTTCTGGGCACCGTGATGCTCATCGTGGTCCTCACCTCGACCCCGAGCCCTGACGCCAAGACCCGGAAAACATGACCGAACCCTCGGCCTCGAATGACCTCCGCCGCGAAGTCGGTCTGGTGGGGGCGCTCTTCATGGGGCTGGGGTCCATCGTGGGAACCGGGCTCTTCGTCTCCCTGGGGATCGCCGCCGGGGTGGCCGGAGAGGGAATCCTCCTGGCACTCGTCCTGGCGGCGGTGCTGGCGCTGGCAAACGGGCTCTCGTCGGCGCAGCTCGCCGCCGCCCACTCGGTGAGCGGGGGAACGTACGAATATGGCTACCGATTCCTCTCCCCCACCGCAGGATATCTGGCAGGGTGCACCTTCCTCCTGGCCAAGAGCGCCTCTGCCGCCACCGCCGCGCTGGGCGCCGGTGGATACCTCCTCCTCCTTCTTGGAATCCCGCCGGAACGGGGCGTCCTCGTCACGGTGGGAGGGGGCACCACCCTCTTCCTCACCTGGCTGGTGACGAGGGGAATCAGGAGGTCCAACCAGGCCAACCTGGCTATCGTGGGTGCCACCCTGGCAGCCTTCGTGATCTTCCTCGCCGTGGGGCTCCCCCCCGCCATGGGGTGGATGGGCGATCGGCTCGCCGACGACGGCGCCACCCCCTTCCTTCTGGGCGCCGGCCCCTTCCCCCTCCTGGAAGCCACCGCCCTCCTCTTCGTGGCCTTCACCGGGTATGGGCGCATCGCCACCCTGGGCGAAGAGGTCCGCGAACCACGCCACACCATCCCGCGCGCCATCGTCGCCGCGCTGATCGTCACCATGATCCTGTACGTAGGGGTCGCCGTCGTTGGCGTGGGGACCATT
>JBJHBD010000037.1:17018-23536 GCA_050485305.1 Gemmatimonadota bacterium | reverse complement strand
ACCCCCTCCTCCTGGGACGGGTGGTTCCGGTTCTCCCCCCGGCGGCGCCCGATCCGAGAGACCCGGTTCCCGAGGGGATGCAGGTGGTGGCCATCTTCCCCACGGAGGAGCCCGACCCGGACCCCGGAGTGACACCTCCTCCCGATCCCCGAGAGGATGTGACTCCCGAACCGACCCCCGATCCGGTACGCCCCGGAGGCCCACCTCCCGCCGAGGTGGACCCCGAGGAGGAGCGCCCCCGGGGCCCCACCGTGGCGGAGCGGCTCCGCCCGAGGATGGGCGACCCCCGTCTCTGGGCGCCCCTCGATCCGGAAACGGTCGCCCTTTCCGATGAGGAGCGGGCCGAACTCCTTCTCCGGGGGATGATCCAGAGCTGGAACGATTCGGTGGCGGTGGCGGCCGCGCTCTCCGGACGAGCGCTCGACTGGACCTACACCGACGACGAGGGACGGCGCTGGGGGCTCTCCCCCGGACGACTCCACCTGGGTGACTTCTCCATCCCCATCCCCTTCTCCTTCCAGATCCCGCCCAGCCAGCGGGAGGAGTGGGAGCGGCGCCAGTGGGAGCTGGAGGATCTGGCTCGTGGCGCCACCTCGGCGGCGATTCGGGAAACCTGGACGGAGCGGGCCCGGGAGATTCGCCGGAGGCTTGAAGAAGAACGACGACAGGGCGGGGGGGGAGGCAGGTAGCATTGAGGCGGGGGTTGCGGATCGACTCGCTGTATCAAATGTTTCCACCGCTCCCGGTAAACAACCCAATCCGTCCACCCCGAGGCCTATGCTCGAAGGGGCGACCGTTCTGTCCCGACAGGGGCGCGTCTTCTACGCGGCCCTCCTCGAAGCGCTCGTCCAGGGGATGGGTACGGCGAAGGGGTACCTCTTCCACCACGGCCCTCGGGCCGCGGTGCTGGCCGGCCAGCTTGGGCGGGAGGTGGGGCTCTCGGAGAAGGAACTCGGGAATCTCTTCTTCGCCTCGGTGCTTGCCGATCTGGGGATGATCGGGCTGGTGGAGGATGCGTGGGAGAATCCGGTCCCTGTCCTCCCCGAGCATGCCCGCCGCGAGGTGGAATCCCACCCGGGGCGGAGCGCCGGAGCCGCCCGCGCCATCCCCTTCCTCGATGGGGCTGAACCATGTATTCGCCACCATCACGAGTGGTGGGACGGCTCGGGCTATCCCGCCGCCCTCTCGGGAGAGGAGATCCCCCTCCTCGCCCGCCTTCTTCGCCTCGCGGACACGGTCACGGCGCTGGGGGAACCCCGCCCCCACAGACCGGCGCTCTCCCGCGATCAGATCCGGAGAGCGGTGGAGGGGTCGGCAGGGCGGGAGTTCGACCCCGAGCTGGCTCGTATCTGGCTCGAGATGGACGCGCGGGGAGCCCTCCCACCCTTCCGGGAGGGGATCTATCGGGAGGTCCGTCAGGGAGCCATCGAAGGACTCGTTCCCGAAGCGGTCTCGGCGGCGGACAACCGGGTGCTCCTCGACCTTTTTGCCTCCCTCATCGACGCGAAGGACCCCTACACGGGGGGGCACTCTCGCCGGGTGGCGGCGCTCGCCGCCGAGGTAACCGCCGCTCTCGGACTCGACATGATGGCGCGGGAGCGGATTCGCACCGCCGGGTACCTCCACGACCTGGGGAAGCTCTCCGTTCCGGCGCGGATCCTCCGGAAGGATGCGGGGCTCAACGACGACGAGCGGTCCATGATCCAGTCCCACGCCGCCGCCGGCGCCTCCCTCCTGGAGGAGGTTCCGGAGCTCCGCCTCTACGCTCCCGGGGCACGACATCACCATGAACGGTGGGACGGCACCGGGTATCCCGAGCGGCTCTCAGGCGACCGGATCCCCCTCATGGCGAGGGTACTGGCCGTCTGTGACGCCTACGACGCCATGACCTCGGCGCGGGCATACCGCCCCGCTCACGGGCATGAACGAGCCATGGACGAGCTGCGTCGAGGGGCGGGGAACCACTTCTCCCCCAGAGTGGTGGAGGCATTCCTCTCCCTGCCGACCTCCGTCTTCGAGCGGGTTTCCGAACATGATCCGCCGGTTCGCGACCCCATCCTCGTCAAGGGGGAAAGCCGCCCCTGGAACGGGTCGGGGAGGAACGGACAAACGGGGTAGAGCCGGAAGGATGGTGGAAGAGGGAGGGGGCCCCATCTCCCTGAGAAGGAGAGGGGGGAACCTGGTTGCCCCGGAGGCGTACCGCCCGGGATGGAGAGGCTTTAGCTTCCTCGTTTCCGGCTCGTTCGCCGCCCCCTTCGCCTGAACCCCCCTCGGAGCCCCTCTGTGGCTGACGCCCTCGATCCCCGTCTGGACCCGAAGGCCATCGAAGCCCCCCTCTACGCCCGCGCCCGGGAGCGCGGCGTCTTCCACCTCGCCCCCGAGGCGGTGACGGAAGAGGGGAAGGACCCCTACGTCATCGTCATTCCGCCCCCCAACGTGACGGCGGTGCTCCACATGGGGCACGGCCTCAACAACACCGTACAGGACGTCCTCATCCGCTGGCGACGGATGCAGGGGCGGGGGGCGCTCTGGGTCCCGGGGACCGACCATGCGGGGATCGCCACTCAGAACGTGGTGGAGCGGCAGCTCGCCGCAGAGGGGAAGTCCCGCTTCGACCTGGGGCGGGAGCCCTTCGTGGAGCGGGTGTGGAGCTTCGTGAACGACACGGGCGGCACCATCCTGGAGCAACTCCAGGCCATCGGGGCGTCGTGCGACTGGGAGCGTACCCGCTTCACCCTGGAGCCCGACCTCTCCCGGGCGGTGCGCGAGGTCTTCGTCCACCTCTACGAAAAGGGGCTGATCTACCGGGGCGAGTACATCATCAACTGGTGCCCCCGGTGCCTCACCGCCCTCTCCAACGAAGAGGCGGAGCCGGTGGAGGTGGAGGGGCGCCTCACCCACCTCCGGTACCCCCTCCCGGAGGGCGCCGCCGAGGCGGTCGCCTCGGCGAAGGCGGCGGGCGCCGAGGCGGTGGGGCAGCTCGAGGACGGCCGCTGGTACCTCACCGTCTCCACCACCCGCCCCGAAACCATGTTGGGCGACACCGGGGTGGCGGTGCACCCCGACGACGAGCGGTACCGGCCCCTCATCGGGCACGAGGTGGAGCTCCCCCTCACCGGGCGGCACATCCCCATCGTGGCCGACGCCTACGTGGATCCGGAGTTCGGAACGGGGATGGTGAAGCTCACCCCGGCCCACGACCCCAACGACTTCGAGATCGCCCGTCGCACCGGAATCGCCATCCTGAACGTCATGACTCCCGAGGGCGCCATGAACGAGGAGGCCCCGGAAGCCTTTCAGGGGCTCGACCGCTTCGAGGCCCGGAAGGGCGTGGTGCGCGCGTTGCGCGAGCTCGGGCTTCTGGCCGGCAAGGAGCCCCACCGCCACGCCGTTCCCCACTGCTACCGGTGCGACACGGTGGTGGAGCCGCGCCTTTCCCTCCAGTGGTTCGTGAAGATGGGTCCCCTGGCCGAGCCGGCGCTCCAGGCGTCGAAGGACGGGACGGTCACCTTCCACCCCGAGCGGTGGCGGAAGACCTACGAGGAGTGGCTGGAGAACATCCGGGACTGGTGCATTTCCCGGCAGCTCTGGTGGGGGCACCGGATTCCGGTCTGGTACTGCCAGGACCCGGAGTGCGGCGAGGTCGTCTGCTCGCGGGAAGACCCATCCTCCTGCCCGAAGTGCGGGGGAACCGAGCTGGAGCAGGACCCCGACGTGCTGGACACCTGGTTCTCCTCGTGGCTCTGGCCCTTCTCGGTCTTCGGCTGGCCCGAGAAGACCCCGGACCTGAAGGCCTTCTACCCCGGCCACACCCTGGTGACCGCCCCGGAGATCCTCTTCTTCTGGGTGGCCCGGATGATCATGGCCGGGTACGAGTTTTTGGGCGAGCCCCCCTTCACCAACGTCTTCCTCCACGGCACGGTGCGCGACGCGAAGGGGCGGAAGATGTCCAAGTCGCTGGGGAACGGCATCGACCCCATGGAGGTGGTGGATCGCTACGGGGCCGACGCTCTCCGCTACACCGTACTCTCGCTCTGCGGGGTGGGGACCGACATCCATCTGGACCATGAAGACCTGGACGCGGCCTTCGCCCCGGGGCGGAACTTCGCCAACAAGGTCTGGAACGCCGGCCGCTTCACCCTCATGTCGGTGGGTGACGAACCGGTGCGCTCCCTCAAGGAGGTGAAGGGCCGGCTCACCGACGCCGATCGGTGGATCCTCACCCGGTACTCGAAGACGGCCCGCCAGATGACCCGGGGGCTCGAGCGCTTCCGCCTCCATGAGGTGGTGGAGCTGGCACACCACTTCTTCTGGGGCGACTTCGCCGACTGGTATCTGGAGCTGGTGAAGCGGCGGCTCCGGGGCGAGGAGGGAGACGAGAGCCGGGAGGCGGCACGCGCCGTCCTCGTCCACGTCTTCGACGGGATTCTCCGGCTCCTTCACCCCCTCATCCCCTTCGTCACCGAGTTCCTCTGGGATCGGATCCCCTGGCCCGAAGGGGAGACGCGCCCCGAGAGCCTCCTCGTGGCTCCCTGGCCTGAGGGCCATGCCGCCCTGGAAGACGCCGAGGCCGAAGAGGCCATGGAGAGCTTCCAGGAGTTGGTCACCAGCGTTCGGGTGCTCCGGAAGGAGTACCAGGTGGGGGAGGGGGCCAACGTCCCCATCGTCCTCACCGGGGCGCCGGAGCGGTTCCGGGCCCGCATGGAAGGCGCCGGTGGGCACCTGGCGCAACTCTGCCGGGTGGAGTCCGTCACCTTCGGCGACGCCGGGGAGATGGGTCCCGGAGCCACCGCCGTGCTCCGGAATGGCACCGAGGTCTTCCTCCCCCTCTCCGGGCTGGTGGATCTGGAGAAGGAGCGGGACCGGCTGGGGAAGGAGATCGATCGGCTGGCCGGGCAGCTCAGGGGCGCCGAGGCCAAGCTGGCCAACGAGTCCTTTACGGCCCGCGCCCCCGCCGACGTGGTGGAGAAGGAGCGGGAGAAGGCCGCCACCTTCCGGGACCAGCGGGACAAGCTCCTGGAGAAGCTGGCCACCCTGGGGGAGGGGTGATGAAGATCCGTCGCACCCCCCTCGGTTTCCTGGGTTTCGCCCTCTCAGCCTCTCTTCTGGCCGGAGCCACCGGGTGCGCGCGGAACTACGCTCCCCCGGGAGGGGATGTCCCCGATACCCCGGTGCGGGTCATCGCCTCCGACCCCGACACCTTCGCCGTGGTGGAGCCCTTCGACGGTTCGGTGGTCATCGCCTTCGACCGGCGGATCAGCGAACGCCCCACCTCGGGGACGCTCCGGGACGCGGTGGTGGTCTCACCCCGTACCGGCGAGGTCACCGTTCGCCATCGAGCCCGGGGGGTGGAGGTCCGGATGGATGGAGGGTTCTCCGAGAGCACGGTGTACCGGATCACCCTCCTCCCGGTGCTTCAGGACCTCTTCCGGAACCGGCTGGACGGCCCTTTCGAGCTCTTCTTCTCCACCGGCCCCGAGTTCGAGCCCAATGTCCTGGCGGGGCTCATCACCGACCGCCTCACCGGAGAGCCCGTGCGCCGGGCCCGGGTCGAGGCGCGCCCCTTCCAGGGCGGCCCCGTCCACTCGGCGGTGTCGGACTCGACGGGGATCTTCACCTTTCCCTACCTGGCTCAGGGTCGCTACCACCTCTTCGCCTGGGAGGACCGGAACCGGAACCGGGAGATGGAGTTCATGGAGCCTCAGGATTCGCTCCGGGTCGACCTCTTCCGGGGGGACACCCTGGTGGTGACGGAGCTGGCCCTCCTCCTCCCGGACACCACCGCGGCGGTGCTGGACGGGGTCTCGGTGGTGGATTCGCTGGCGCTCCGCCTCACCTTCGACGACTACCTGAACCCGGAGCGCCCCCTGGACGGAGTGATGGTACGCCTCCGCCGGGAGGGGGCCAACGCCCCCGAGGTGCTCCGCCTCTTCCACGAACATGAGTGGGAGGCGTGGGTGGCGGAGCGGGAGGCCGCGGAGGCCGAAGAGGAAGAGGCGCCCGATCCCGGCGACGAGCCCGCCGAGGAAGAGGAGGAGCCTGTGCCCCCTCTCCCCTCCCGGGTGATCTACGCGCTCATCTCCCGCCCCCTCCTCCCGGAGATGCTCTACGAAGTGGTGGTGGAGGGGGTGGTGAACATCAACGGGATCCCCGACGGGGGCGGGACCATGGAGGTGGAGGGGCCGATCCCGCCCGAAGAGCCGGACCCGGACGGAGACCCCGACCCGGACGGGGACCCGGATCCCCGCCGGTGAGCGACCCCCCGCCGCCCTCCGACCCCCGCCGGAGGATTCCGGGGGTGGATCGGATCCTCGCCGATCCTGGGTTTGCCCCGCTCCTGGCGGCGCACCGACGGGAGCGGGTGGTGGAAGGGGTGCGACGGTCCCTTCACCGGGTGCGGGAGGGAGAGGGCACCCTCCCCGATCCCGAGGCGCCCGAGTTCCCCGGGGTGCTGGCGGCCCGGGTGGCGGAGGAGCTGGCCCAGGCAGCGCTCCCCTCACTGCGGCCGGTGGTGCACG
>JBJHBD010000037.1:0-17008 GCA_050485305.1 Gemmatimonadota bacterium | reverse complement strand
CCTTCGGGCAGCAGGCCCTCCTCGTGCCAGCCCCGGACGATGTGCCAGGCCACCAGCGCGGTGGCGGTGGCGGGCTTCACCAGCGCAGGCACCCCCGCGAGCAGGGAGACGGCGAGCTTCTCGCACATGCCCCAGGCGGGGAAGTTGATGGCGTTGATGTGCTCCGCCACACCCCGACGTGGCACGAGCAGGAGCTGGCCCACGAAGCGCACCCCTCACTCCGGCCGGTGGTGAACGCCACCGGGGTGATCCTCCACACGAATCTGGGTCGGGCTCCTCTGGCGGAGGAGGCGCTCGCGGCCATGATCCGGGTGGGGCCGGGGTATTCCAATCTGGAGTTTGACCTGGAGGATGGGGTCCGAGGCTCCCGCTACCTCCACGCCCGCGACCTCCTCCTCCGCCTCACCGGGGCCGAGGACGCCCTGGTGGTGAACAACGCCGCCGGCGCCCTCGTCCTGGCGCTGGCCGCCCTCGCCGGGGGGAAGGGGGTGGCCGTCTCCCGGGGGGAGCTGGTGGAGATCGGCGGGGGGTTCCGCCTCCCCGAGATCCTCGCCGCCTCCAGAGCCCGCCTCCTCGAGGTGGGGACGACGAACCGGACCCGCGCTGCCGACTACCGGGAGGGCGCCCCCGACGGGGCGCTCCTCAAGGTCCACCGCTCCAACTTCCGGATGACGGGCTTCACCGAAGAGGCCTCCCTGAGCGAACTGGTCACCCTGGGGCGGGAGCTGGGGCTCCCCGTCATCCACGACCTGGGGTCGGGGCTTCTCCTGGAACCGGCCCGGCTGGGGCTCCCCCCCGAACCCCGCCCCCACGACGCCCTCGTCGCCGGGGTGGATCTCGTCCTCTTCTCCGGCGACAAGCTCCTGGGGGGCCCTCAGGCGGGGATCCTCCTGGGGCGGGCCGATGCGGTGGCCGCGGCCCGCCGCCACCCCCTCTGCCGCGCCCTCCGGGTGGATGGGATGACGCTGGCGGCGCTGGAGGCCACCCTCGCCCTCTACCTGGACCCGGTGCGGGCGGTGGAGCGGATCCCCACCCTTCGGATGCTCGCCGCATCGGTAGAGGAGGTGCGGGGGCGTGCCGAAGCCCTGGTCGACCGCCTGACCCGAGGTGGAGCCGGTTTCCCCATGGCGGTGGCGGAGCTCGACGGGCGGGTGGGCGGGGGCACCTTCCCGGAGCACACCGTCCCCTCGGCGGGGCTCCGTATCCCCGATCCGGAGGGGGCGTTGGCGGCGCGCCTTCGGGCGGCTGATCCCCCGGTGGTGGGACGTCTCGACGGCGGGAGCCTCGTCCTCGACCTCCGGACGGTCCTCCCCGCCGACGAACCGGCGGTGGAGCGGGGGTTGTCGGCGGCGTGGGAGGGGAGGGGCCGGTGACCCATCCTCCGGGGACACGCAGTTCAGGGAAGGCCGTCTTTCTGGACCGGGACGGGACGGTGATCCGGGAGCGCCACTACCTGGCTGATCCCGATGGGGTGGAGCTTCTCCCGGGGGTGACGGAGGCGCTACGGGCCCTTCGAGATGCGGGGTTCGCCCTGGTGATGGTGACAAACCAGTCGGGGATTGCCCGGGGGCGCATCACCGAGGAGGCATACCGGCGGGTGGCGGAGCGGGTGACGGAGGTTCTGGCGGCGGAGGGGGTTTCCCTGGACGCCACCTACCTCTGCCCTCACCACCCGGAGCGGATGCCGCCCTGTGACTGTCGGAAGCCGGGGGTGGGGATGTACCGGGCGGCGGAACGGGAACTGGGCGTGGCGCCGGAAGATTCCTGGTACGTGGGAGACCGGGTGAGCGACGTTCTCCCCGCGGTTGAGCTGGGAGGGCGGGGGATCCTGGTCCGGACCGGATACGGGAGGGAGGAGGAGGGGCGGATCCCGGAGGGCATCGTCGTGGCCGATGATCTGGGGGCCGCGGCCCGCCTCATTCTCCGGACCTCTTCGCTTGACCGGGAATAGCGCATCGGTACCTTTCATCTATCGGGAGAGAACCGTTCTCATCGGCACCCCCGAGGTTGAACCTCCCCGATCCGGCGGGGTACCCGTACCCTCCCCCTACAGCAGCGAGAAGAGCACGTGACGACGATGGCGATACATCTGAGCGAGACGGCGGTGGCCAAGGTGCAGTCCTTCATGGACGAGCATGGCGCCGCCGGTGACGCCGGACTGCGGGTAGCGGTGCTCCCCGGAGGGTGTTCCGGCTTCCAGTATGGGCTGAACATCGAGGACGCGCCCGAGGCGGATGACGAGATCCTCGATCTGGCGGGGGTTCGCCTCTTCGTGGACCCCTTCAGCGCCCAGTATCTGGAAGGCGTCGAGATCGACTACGTGACCACCATGATGGGATCGGGCTTCACCTTCAAGAACCCCGCCGCCGCCGGCGGCTGCGGGTGCGGAAGCTCCTTCACCGTCTGACCCGCCGGCGTACCGGCACCTCTCCATGGCCACCACTGCCCCGAGCGTACTCCCCACTCCCCTGGACTACGCGGCCCTCCCCGCCAAAGAACTCGAGGAGCGGATCCTCGAACGGAAGCGGGAGTTGAACGCCGTCATCCTCGGGCACAACTATCAGCGGGTGGAGATCCAGGGGGTGAGCGACTTCCTGGGAGACTCCCTCGCCCTCTCCCAGGAGGCGGCGGCCACCGAGGCCGACGTCATCGTCTTCTGCGGGGTGCACTTCATGGCCGAGACGGCCAAGGTCCTCTCGCCGGAGAAACGGGTGCTCATGCCCGACGCCCGGGCGGGGTGCCCCATGGCCGACTTTGTCACCGCCGAGGCGCTCCGGCGGCTCAAGGACGAACACCCGGGCGCGGCGGTGGTGGCGTATGTGAACTCCACCGCCGCGGTGAAGGCCGAGGCCGACATCTGCTGCACCTCGTCCAACGCGGTGCAGGTGGTGGAGAGCATCCCCCGGGAGCGGACCATTCTCTTCGTCCCGGATCGGAACCTGGCCCGGTACGCCGCCGAGCAGACGGGGCGTGACAACATCGTGGCGTGGGACGGCTACTGCTACGTCCACGACGACCTGGTGCTGGAAGAGCTGGACCGGGCCAAAGCGGCGCACCCGGAGGCGCTGGTGGTGATCCACCCCGAGGCCCGCAAAGACCTCCTGGAGCGCGCCGACGTGGTGACCTCCACCGGAGGGATGGTCCGACTCGCCGGGGAGAAGGACGCCCTCATCCTCGGAACCGAGCGCGGGTTGGTGGATCAGCTCCGGGTGCGTCACCCCGGGAAGACCTTCATCCCCCTCTCCGGCGCCGCCGTCTGCGGGAACATGAAGCTCAACACCCTGGCCAAGCTGGCGTGGAGCCTGGACCACGAAGAGCACGAAGTCCACCTGGACCCGGCGGTCATCGAGGGAGCCCAGCGGTCGCTCCGGCGCATGCTGGAGATCTCCGGCGGGTGGATGGCCCCCACCGAGGAGGAGGAGCGCCTCGAGATGGCCGGGGTTCGTCCCCAGGGGTGCGGGTGCGGATGAGCGGGTCTTCCGCCACCCCCCTCGAATTCCACGTCTTCACCGGCGGTCCCTTCCAGGAGAACGGCTATCTGGTCCGGTGCCCCGCCGCCGGGAAGGTCGTCGTGGTGGACCCGGGCTTTGCCGCCCCCGAGATGGTGCGAGCCATCCGGCAGTGGGGCATCGAGGTGGAAGCCATCTACCTCACCCACGCCCACCTGGACCATGTGGAGGGGCTCCCCGTCATTCGGGAGTTCACCGACGCCCCCATCCACCTCCACCCCGCCGACCTCCCCCTCTATGAGCGCGCCGCCGATCAGGCCGCCGCCTTCGGGATGCGCCTTCCGGCCCCCCTCCCCGCCATCGATGTCTCCCTGGAGGGGGTCACCTCCCTCCCCGTGGGGGATGGGAAACTCGCCGTTCACCGAGCCCCCGGGCATGCGCCGGGTCATGTGATCTTCCACTCCCCCGAGGCGGGGGTGGCGCTGGTGGGGGACGTCATCTTCTTCAGCTCCATCGGGCGTACCGACCTCCCCGGAGGGGACTTCCAGGAGCTCATGGACTCCATCCGGACGGTGGTCCTCACCCTCCCCGACGAGACCCGGCTCCTCAGCGGGCATGGCCCCGAAACCACGGTGGCGCAGGAGCGAATCGGAAACCCCTTCCTCCGCCCCCACATGCTGGGGGAGTTCGCCTGATGGAACCCCGGGGCGCCTGGCTCGTGCAGGCGTCCGCAGGAGGGCCACGCCGGTGACCCTCCGCGCCGCCGTCCTCGCCTCGGGGTCGGGCACCAACTTTGCTGCGCTGGCCTCCGTGCGCTCCCTCCTCTGGGAGGTCTCCCTCCTGGTGGTGGACCGGGAGGGCGCCGGAGCGGTAGAGCGGGCGCGCAAACTGGGGATCCCCGTGGTGCACGTCCCCTTCACCGGGCGGAGCCCGGAAGAGGCGGGGGCGGCGCTCCTGGAGGTGCTGGAGAGTGCGGAGATCGACCTCGTCCTCCTGGCCGGCTTCCTCCGCCTCGTCCCCTCCCCGGTGGTGGCCCGTTACCGGGGGCGCATCCTGAACCTCCACCCGGCCCTCCTTCCCTCCTTCGGGGGGAAGGGGATGTATGGGCGCGCCGTCCACGAGGCCGTTCTTGCCTCCGGCGCCCGCGTCACCGGGGTGACCGTGCACCTTGTGGACGAGGAGTACGATCGGGGGCGAATCTTCGCCCAGTGGCCGGTACCAGTGCTTCCCGGCGATACCCCCGACACGCTGGCCGAGCGGATCCACGTCGTGGAGCACCGCCTCTACCCGGCGGCGGTGGACGCCCTGGCCCGGGCGCTTCGGAGTAGCGAGGCGCCTCGTCCCCTCCCGGCGCCCCCCTCCGGCGCCACTTCCCCCACGCACTTCCATCTGGCCCCGGGGGTTCCCCGCTGTGCTCCGGAGCCGGCCGCCGAGTCGGCCACTCCTGACTTCGATCCCTTCACCCCACCCCTCGAAGCGCCATGACGACGCCTCGCCGCGCCCTCCTCTCCGTCTCCGACAAGTCGGGGATCGCCCCTTTCGCCCAAGCCCTGGTGGAGCGGGGGTTCGAACTCCTCTCCACCGGGGGGACGGCGAAGACGCTCCGGGAGGCCGGGCTCCCGGTCACCGGGGTCTCGGAGGTCACCGGCCACCCGGAGATTCTGGACGGGCGGGTGAAGACCCTCCATCCGGCCATCCACGGCCCCCTCCTGGCCCGCCGGGACCTCCCGGAGCACGGAGCGGCGCTGGACGAACTGGGGTACGGTCCCATCGACCTGGTGGCGGTGAACCTCTATCCCTTCCGGGAGACGGTGGCGACGGGCGGAGTGTCGGTGGCCGACGCCATGGAGCAGGTGGACATCGGAGGGCCCACCATGATCCGGGCGGCGGCGAAGAACCACGCTTTCATCTGGGTGGTGGTGGACCCCGCGGACTATCCGGCGGTGCTGGCGGCGCTGGATGGGGAGGGCGCTCCCGCCGAGGGCGAACTCCGCCGCCGCCTCGGCGCCAAGGTCTTCCGCCACATCTCGGGGTACGACACGGCGGTGGCGGACTTCCTGGAAGGGGCCGGAGAGGACTCCTCGGAGGATGGGGGTGAGGGCACGGCACCGGCGCGCTTCCCCGAGACCCTCACCCTCTCCTGGTCCCTCCGGAGCGTTCTGCGCTATGGGGAGAACCCGGACCAGGAAGCGGCCTTCTACGCCGGACCGGGTGCCGACGCCACCGCTCCCGGGGAGGGGATCGCCGCCCTGGAGCAGCGGCAGGGGAAGGCCCTCTCCTACAACAACCTCCTGGACCTGGACGGAGCCCTCCTCTCGCTGGCCCCCTTTGCCCACACCGGGCGGGCCGCCGTGGTCATCGTGAAGCACACCACCCCCTGCGGGGTGGCGGTGGGGCGGAGCCTGGAGGAGGCGTACCGGAAGGCACTGGCCTGCGACCCGGTGAGCGCCTTCGGGGGGATCATCGCGGTGAATCGTCCGGTGGACGGCGCCACGGCGACCGCCATGAGCGAGCTCTTCCTCGAGTGCATCGTCGCGCCGGCCTTCCAGGATGAGGCCATGGAGATCTTCTCGGCAAAGAAGAACCTCCGCCTCCTTACCCTCCCCTCGGGGGTGGACTCCGCCTCCTTCCTGGCCGACCATGGCCGGGTCCCCGACTCCAGGATCGTCCGGGGGGTCTACGGAGGGCTCCTCGTCCAGTCTCCTCCCACTCCCCCTTTCTTCGGAGTGGAGCCGGAGGGGTGGACCACGGTGACGAAGCGGGCACCCACCGACGACGAGCGGGGGGATCTGGCCTTCGCCTGGGCCGCCACCTTCGGGGTGAAGTCCAACGCCATCGTCCTGGCGCGCGGGGGAGCCACACTGGGGATCGGGGCGGGGCAGATGTCCCGGGTGGATGCATCCCGCCTGGCGGTGCAGAAGGCCGGAGATGCCGGACTTTCCCTCCATGGATGCGCCCTCGCCTCCGATGCCTTCTTCCCTTTTCGGGATGGGGTGGACGCCGCCGCCGCCGCCGGTGTGGGCGCCATCATTCAACCCGGAGGATCGGTCCGGGACCAGGAAGTCATCGAGGCCGCCGATGAGCACGGAATCGCCATGGTCTTCACCGGTAGGCGCCTCTTCCGGCACTGACGCGGAGCCGGCGGCGCCCTCCTCCAACCGGAGAACCCCGGGGTGAGCCCCCATATTCGAACCCTCTTCCGGGACCGTACACGACGTCCGGGCGCCCTCTCCGAGGGAAACCGGGTGACGCTGTACCGCGACGGAGACGCGGCATTCGACGCCATGTGGGAGGCGGTCGCCGCCGCCCGGGATCGGGTCTGGTGGGAGACATACATCCTGGAGGCCGATCGGGTGGGGGAGCACACCATGTCGCTCCTGGCAGAGGCCGCCCGACGGGGGTGTGACGTCCTCCTCCTGTACGACCACGCAGGCTCCCTGGGGCTCCCCCGGAGCTTCCTAACCCCTCTCTGGGAAGCCGGAGGGAGGGTGATCGCCTTCAACCCCATCTGGCCCTGGCGCCGCCGGGGCCCGTTGGCCTTCCGGGATCACCGGAAGCTCCTCATCGCCGACGGTGCGGCGTTCTGCGGGAGCATGAACGTCAGCGAGGATTACGGGGGCACGCACCATGGAAACGGGCGCTTCCACGATGTCCAGCTCCGGGTGGAGGGACCGGCCGTGGGACACCTGGTGGAGGTGTTGAACGACGCGCTCGGGCACACCGGGGCCCTCCCCGTCCCCGTGCCGGAGGGAGTCGCGAACCGGGTGGAAGACGGAGTTACCCTTCGAGTCCTCCCCTCAAATCCGGCCCGGGAGCTCCACCTCATCCAGCGGGAGTTTCGTCGGATGACCCGGCAGGCGCGGCGGTACCTCTACCTCACCACCCCCTACTTCCTCCCATCGCCCCAGGCCACCCGATCCATCCTCGCCGCCGCCGCCCGGGGGGTGGAGGTGAAGCTCCTTACCGCCGGCGCCTCCGATGTGCGCCTTGCCCGGATGGCGGCGCGACACGCCTACGGCACCTTTCTGAAGGGCGGGGTCCGGATTTTCGAGCTGGCCGACGAGATCCTCCACGCCAAAACCGTATCAAAGGACGGCGAGGTGGCCCACATCGGCTCCTTCAACCTGGATCCTTTCAGCGAGTACCGAAATCTGGAGGTGGGGGTCACGGTGGACGATCCCCGGGTGGCGAGCCAGGTGGAGGAGGGGTTCCTGGAAGATGTGACAAAGGCCACCGAGTGGACGCTGGAACGGTGGCTGCACAGGCCCCGGTCGGCGCGCCTGGCCCAGAGAGTGGCGTACCGCCTCCTCCGGTGGGGGGCGCACCGGTGGGTGGTTCCCCGCCACGCCTGACCCTGCGGGAGCCTCTACCGGTCGCACTCCCATCCTCAGGGCCAGAGCCACCCGAAGACCCCGGCGGTGAGAAGGGCGTAGATGATCCCGTCCACCGTGTTCTTGAAGGTGGTGCTCCACTTCTTCCCGAACCAGATGGACTGGGGCCAGCTATCCACCGCGAAGGCCACGAAGGCCACCGTCCCCGCCACCCGGAAGACCGCCATGTAGTCCGCCTCTGGGCCCAGGGTCCGCCCGGCCAGGTAGGCGACGATGACCTGCACCACCACGATGAAGAGGAACCAGAGCCCCAGGAGCCTGGGGAGGTTCGCGGGGCCGCTGGGGAGCACGGTGAGGGTGGCGACGGGCCCCTCGTTCTGCTTGGCGATGAACGCCGGATCTCCCATCTCCTTCATGCTTCTCGCCCGTGGGACGGCGTAGTCACCGGGCTTCACCCCGGCGGCGCGGAAGGCGGCGCGGATCCCCTCCTCATTGGGGAGTTCCTCGAAGTCCCCGGCATGGTAGCCGAGGAGCATGTGGATGATGGAGCTGGCCACGAAGACCAGTACTGCGGCCAGGAGAATGGGGAGCCAGAGTTCGGGGATGGAGACCACGGGTACCTCCGGGACGGGGTGAGCCGGCAAAGTGATGGGGACAATTCACCCCGACGGTACCTCTCCCACCCTCGAAGCGCCACGCTTTTTTTCTCCGGCAGACCCGGAGGATGGGGTTTCCGCCCCCGGCTTCCATCCCACGCCACCCCGAGGGGGCCAACAGGGCGCGCCGAGCGGTTATCTTCGGCGATGCCCTCCACCACCGACCGTTCACCCCGCGCCCTCTTCCTCTTCTGGCTCCCCCTGGCGCTCCAGTGGATCATGATGGCGGCGGAGGGGCCCTTCCTCGCCGCAGTCATCGCCCGCCTCACCGACCCCACCTTCAATCTGGCGGCGTACGGGGTGGCCTTCGCCTTCGCCATCCTGGTGGAGTCCCCGGTCATCATGCTCATGAGCGCCTCCACCGCGCTGGTGGAGGACCGGGAGAGCTACCGGAAGCTGAAGTGGTTCACCTGGGCGCTGAACGCCCTCTCCACCGCCCTTCTGCTCGTGCTTCTGGTCCCGGGGGTGAACACCTTTGTCCTCCGGACCCTCCTGGGGCTCCCTGGCGAGGTGGCGGGACTCGTATACGGCGCCCTCTGGATCCTCCTCCCATGGCCCGCCGCTATCGGGTACCGGCGCTTCCTCCACGGCCTCCTCATCCGCGCCGGGGAGACCCGCCGGGTGGCGTACGGCACCGTCATCCGTCTTTCCGCCATGGCCGCCACCGGCCTTCTCCTGGCCTGGATGGGGCTCCCGGGGGCGTGGGTTGGGGCGGGCGCGCTCTCGGCGGGGGTCACCATCGAGGCGTTCGCGGCCCTCTTCATGTCCCGGGATGTGGTGCGCGGGCTCCTCGACACCCCCGAAAAGCGGAGCCGCCAATGGGAGGGGGAGGGGGAGACCCCATCCTCCGAGGACCCCCCTCACCCACAGGAGGTGCGCGCCGGGACCGGGGTGGGGCGGGCCATCGGTTCGGCGGCGGAGGAGCCCGCCCCCGAGGATGAGCCGGAGCTGACCTATCGGTCCATCCTCCACTTCTACTACCCCCTCGCCCTCACCTCCCTCATCGGTCTCACCAGCCAGCCCATCCTCACCTTCTTCATGGGGCGGGCCCCGGCACCGGTGGAATCCCTCGCCGTCTTCCCGGTGGTGATGGCGCTCTACTTCCTCTTCGGCACCTTCGGGCTCTCGTTCCAGGAGGCCGCCATCGCCCTGGTGGGGCGGCGCGGGGAGTACCGGCGCGAGCTGGGGCGCTTCGGAGCGGGGCTGGGGGTGGTGGCGTCGGGGGGGCTCGCCCTCATCGCCTTCACCCCCGCGGCCCGCCTCTGGTTCGAAGGGGTTTCCGGGCTCACCCCCGAGCTGGCGGCGGTGGCCTTCGCCCCGGCGCAGATCGTGGCGGTGGGTCCGGCGCTCTCCGTCCTCCTGGGATTTCAGCGCGCCCTCTTCGTGCAGGCCCGCCGCACCCGCCCCATCACCATCGCCACCGCCATCGAGGTGTCGGCCATCGCCCTCCTCTTCCCCCTCTTCGGCTGGGGGATGGGATTTAAGGGGGTCACCGCCGCCATCGCCTCCCTCGTGTGCGGACGCACCTTCGGGGTCCTCTACCTGGCGTGGCGTCTCCGGGGGAGTACGGGTGCCCCCCTGTCCTGAACCCGCCGTCACTCCTTAGACTCTTCCGCCATGTCCACCCCGTCCCGCTCCCGCCCCACCTTCGACCGGACCATTGTCGAGGGGTCCACCTCTCGCGCCGTCTGGAAGCTGGCCTGGCCCACCATGCTGGTGAACGTGGTCTCAGGGCTCCAGGGGATGGTGGACCACATCATGGTGGGGCACTACGTCGGGTTCACCGGGAATGCCGCCATCGGGGTGGCGTGGCAGATCTTCCTGGTGGTGGCCGTCTTCCTCACCTCCCTCTTCACCGGGATGGGGGTGCTGGTAGCGCGCTTTGCCGGCGCCAACGAGCCCGAGAAGGTGAATCGCACCGTCTACCAGGGCTTCCTCACCTCCATGGCGCTGGCGCTGGGGGTCATCGCTCCCCTGGGGTACCTGGCGAGCCCCGCGCTCCTCGGGGTGGTGAACGCCACCGCCGAGGTGCAGGCCGAGGCGCTCCCCTACCTCCGGACCATGTTTGTCCTGAGCGCCGGGATGTGGCTCTTCTTCATGATCAGCGGGGCGCTGCGCTCCGCGGGGGATGCCCAGACGCCGCTCCGCCTCGGGGTGGGGATGACGATCCTGAACCTCATCCTGAACGTGATCTTCATCCGGGGGGTGGGCCCCTTTCCGGGGATGGGAACCACCGGCGCCGCCATCGGAACGGTCATGGCGGGGTTCATCGTGAGCTTCTACGGGATCTACCTCCTCTTCGGGGACCGCCTGGTCATCGCCTTTCACCGGGGGATGTCGTGGCGACCCGATATGGACATCATCCGGGCGCTCTTCCGCTTCGGCCTCCCTACCGGATTCCAGGGGGTGGCCATGAATGTGGGAGGGGTCTTCCTCCTCCGCTTCGTGGGATCGCTGGAGCTGAGCGCCGAAGCGCAGGCCGTCTACTCGGTGGGGTATACCCAGCTCTTCTCCCTCATCACCTGGACCTCGGTGGGGCTCCTGGGCGCCGCCGCCACCGTGGCCGGGCAGAATCTGGGGGCCGAGCGCCCCGATCGGGCGCGGGCAGGGGTCCGGGTGGCCGCCGGATACGGGCTCATGGTGGCGGCGGTGGTGGGGGCCATCTTCCTCCTCTTCCCCCGCTTCCTCTTCGGTCTCTTCGGGATGGATGATCCGGTCCTCCTCGGTCTCGGCGTAGAGCTGCTCCGCTTCCTCAGCCTCTCCGGGCTCTTCATCGTGGTGGCCCTTACCTACACCGGGGGGCTCCAGGGGACGGGGGACACGAAGAGCCCCCTCTACATCTCCATCATCTCCCAGGTCATCCTCCCTCTCGGGCTCCTGGCCGTCCTCCAGGCGATTCGGGGGCTCTCCCCCGCAGATATCTGGATCGCCATCGTCCTGGGGCATGCCACCCGGGCGATCCTGAGTGTGACGATCTTTCGGCGGGGTGCGTGGGAGTCCATCGAGGTGAAGATTTCGGAATCCCGGGCGTGAGGGGCGGCGACGCCAGGAACGCGCCCTCCCTTCCCGGGTCTTTCGTGCCATGAACCGAACCCTCCCCATCACCTGCCTGCAGATCCGACCGGAACGGCGTCCCGAGGTCATCGACCTTCGCCCGCGCATACGGGAGGTGGTGGAGGGGGGAGACCTCCCGGCATCTCGCCGGTACTTCCTCGCCTCACACCACACCACGGCCGGGTTCCCCGATCGTCGTCTTCGCCGGAGGCTCGGGCCCGATCCGAAGCGGCTTTCCGACTTTCTCGCCGCCATTCGGGAGGTCTTCCCACCGGGGGCCGGGTATAAACACGACGACCTCCACCTCCGCTCCGAACTCACCCCCGCCGAACGGGAGGGGGAGCCGCTGAACGCCGACGCCCACCTGGCCTTCATCGGCGGAGGGTTCACGAATACGGTGTCCATAGAGGGATCCGGAGAAGAGCCGGTCTGGTTCGTGGACTTTGACGGGCGCTTCGAGGATCGGGGGGGGAACGTCATCCAGCGGACCCGAAGTGTGTCGGTGCTGGGGTACGAGGGGGAAACGGTGGTGGACCGGACCACCTTTCGGATCCCCGTCCCGGAGGGGGTGGCGGCCATCCCCCTGGATGCACCGGGGATGCCGGTGGTGCCGGGGGTGAAGGAGGCGCTGGCCCGCACCGGGCTCCGTGTGGGGCGGGTCAGGATCCGTCTCGCCGATCCGGAACCGGGGGTGGGGATCACCCTGAATGAGGCGGAGGCCCTCCTCATGAACCGGGATCTGGTGGAGGTTCTGGCCCATCCCCTCCGCTTCGCCATGGAGGGGGGCGCCCTCTCCGGCGCCGTCATCGAGGGGCTGAACCGCGCCATGGAGGCGCTCCGCATCTCTCCGGGTCGGAGAGCGCGACTCCTGGGGCGGGCCATCTCCTCGGCCTCTCCCCGGATCCTCCGCATGCGCCATTCCTGCTCGCTGGCGGTGACCCCCGAAGGGTCGGTGGAGGGGGGTGAGGGGGCTCTCCTCCTCGGGAGGTACCAGAGCCCCATCCTCTTTCAGCGGGAAGGGACGCCGGGGGGGGTACGCTCCCTCAGCGTGACCCTCCACGCCTTCCGGTAGGGGAGGGGGACCTCCGACTCAGATGAGGGAGCGCCCCTGGCTCCCATCCACCGGGAGACAGCTCCCGGTGATGAGGGAGGCCAGGGGAGACGCAAGGAAGGCCACCGCGTTCGCCACCTCGTCGGCCCGTCCAAAGCGCCCCAGGGGGAGGTTTGCCTCTACGAAGGCGGCCATCCCCTCGGGGTCGGCTTCCACCCGGCGATCCCAGCTTCCTCCGGGGAAGCGGATGGAGCCGGGAGCCACCGAGTTCACCCGGATCCCATCCCCCGCCAGCTCCAGCGCCATGATCCGGGCCGCGCTGATCATGGCCGATTTGGTGGCGTTGTAGATGGAGAGTCCGGGCCCCCCCGCCTCGCGTCCGAAGATGGAGGCGATGAAGATGATGGAGCCGCCCCCCCGCGTCCGGAGGTGGGGGATGGCGGCCCGGGTGACCCGAAAGGCGGTGGCCACATTCAGGTCGAAGAGCTCGGTCCAGTCGTCATCGGTGGTTTCTTCGAAAGGCTTCCGACGGTTCCCTCCCACGTTGTTCACCACGATGTCGAGCCCTCCGTACCCCTCCACCGCCTCCCGGACGAGGCGTTCCCCCGCCTCGGGGTTTTGAAGGTCCAGGGGGATCCCCCGCACCTCATGCCCCTCGGCAGTGAGGGGTGCCACGGCGTCCCGGAGGGCGTCGCCGTCACGGGCGCAGGTGACCACCCGCGCTCCGGCGTGAGCCAGGGTGGTGACGATGGCATTCCCGATGCCGCGACTCCCTCCGGTGACGACCGCGACCTTCCCCTCGAGTCCGAGATTCATCCGATCAGCTCAGCGAGTCCCAGTGCTCTTCCATCCGGCGGCGGAGCGCCGCGTCGGGGAGGGGTCCACGGGCGCCGGCGGCGTTGTCGTCCAGGTTCCGGGTCTGGGTGGTCCCGGGGATGGCCACCGTCACCGCGGGGTGGGAGAGGATGTACTTGAGGAAGTACTGTCCCCAGGTGTCCGCGCCCATCTCGGCGGCCCAGGGGGGGAGGTCCTGCCCGGAGACCTGCGGGAACATGTTGCGCCCGCCACGCCCTCCGAAGGGGACGTTGATCATGACCCCCATCCCCCGATCCTGCGCCAGCGGGAGGAGGCGATCGGCGGCGCCCCGGTTGGCGAGGGAGTAGTCCACCTGGATCATGTCCATGGGCTCGCTCTGCATGAGCTCCGCCAGCCGCTCGTACTGCCCCTCACTGGAGGTGGAGACGCCCCAGTAGCGGATTTGCCCGGCCTCCTTTGCGTCCTTCAGCATGGGGAAGAGGACGTCGGTGCCGTTCAGGTTGTGGACCATCATGTGATCGATGACGTCGATCTGGAGCCGCTCGAAGGCCTCGCGAAGCTGGGTGGCGCCCGCTTCGGCGTTGTTCTGGGGGGCGGTGCACTTGGAAGCAATGAAGTACCGGTCCCGGGTCCCCAACTCCTGGAGGATCTCCCCGATGACGATCTCGGCCCGCCCGTAGCCCCGGGCGGTGTCGATGACGGTGAGTCCCACGTCTGGCATACGAGCGATGACGTCCCGACGGACGGCGATGTCGGCGGCCTCGGTGACGGAGTACTGGTTTGTCCCGAGCCCCACCACCGGGATGGTCTCTCCGGTGCCGGGGATGGCCCGGGTGATGACCTCCTGCCACCCCGGCGCACGGGGGGTGACGGGGGTCGGGAGCGATGCGGCGAGTGGGGTGCGTCCAAGGGCGATGCCCGCCCCGGCGAGGAGCCCGGCCTTGATGGCGTCACGACGGCTGAGGTGCGAACGAGGATCGCTCATGGTGCCTTCCTTTCCGAAGGGGATGGTCGTGGGGTGAAGGACCGACAGATAACCCGCCGCCGGATGGGTGTAAAGAGCGGGGAGGGTCGAGAAGACCGACCCACCGGTCAGAGGCGGCGGGGACCCGGGACCCGGAGCCGGGGCGTTCCCTCCGGCTCACGGGGGGCGTCGGGATTCGGGATCTCCTCGCCCGGATTCACGAAGGCGTCCATCTCGGCGCGATACTGCATCTCGTAAAGGGACTGATAGAGCCCGCCTGCCCATCGGAGGTCGTCGTGGCGTCCCCGCTCCACGATCTTTCCGTCGTCCAGAACGAGGATCTGGTCCGCCGAGATGATGGTGGAGAGGCGATGGGCGATGACGAAGGTGGTGCGCCCCCGGCGGAGCGCGTGCAACCCATCCCGGATGAGGGACTCCGAGTGGGAGTCCAGCGAAGAGGTGGCCTCGTCCAGCACGAGGATGCGCGGATCGGCCAGGATGGCCCGGGCGATGGCGATGCGCTGCCTCTGCCCTCCCGAGAGCTTCACCCCGCGCTCCCCCACCACCGTATCGTACCCGTCGTCGAAGCGGTCGATGAACTCGTCGGCATTGGCCACCTTCGCCGCATCCCTGAGCTCGGCGTCGGTGGCGCCCGGCTTCCCGAAGGCGATGTTCTCCCGAATGGTGCCGTCGAAGAGGAAGTTGTCCTGGAGCACCACCCCGAGCTGGTTCCGGTAGTCCTGATAGCGGAGGGTGGTGAGGTCCTTCCCGTCCACCAGGATGCGCCCTTCGTCGGGGCGACCGAAGGCCAGGATGAGGGAGATGAGGGTGGACTTCCCCGACCCGGAGGGCCCCACCAGCGCGGTGGTGCTCCCGGCGGGGGCGTGGAAGGACACCCCCTTCAGCACCGGGGTGTCGGGCTCGTAGCTGAAGGTGACCTCTTCGAAGGTGACCTCTCCGCGAAGGGGGGGGACGGGATCCCTCGTCCCATCTTCATCCCGCTCGGTGGGGAGTTCCAGGAGCTCGCGGATCCGGTCCAGCCCGGCGAAGGCGTCGGTGATCTGGGTCCCGATCCCGGCGATCTGCACCAGGGGGGCCACCATGAGCCCCACGAAGAAGATGTACATGACCAGATCGCCCAGCGTCATCGTTCCGGCCAGGATCGCCTGCCCACCCATGACGAGGATGAGGACCCCGATGACCCCCACGATGAGGGTGGAGAAGGCGGTGACGGCGCTGGTCCCGGTGATGGTGCTCGCGATGTTCCGGAAGAGGCGGAAGACGCCGCCGGTGAAGACCCGCTCTTCCCGACGCTCGGCGGTGTAGACCTTGAGGGTGCGCACCCCGCCGAGCGCCTCGCCGAGGCGCCCGGTCACCTGGGAGTGGATCTCGTACCGTTCCCGGAAGATGGGGCGGAGGCGGCGGAAGGCGTATCCCATGCTCCCGGCGAAGATGGCGAGGAGGAGGAGCGCCCCCACCGTCATGCTCCAGTTCAACCAGAAGAGGACCCCCAGCGCCACCGAGGCGGTGAGAAGTCCCCCCACGAGCTGGATGATCCCCGTCCCCACCAGGTTCCGGATCCCCTCGGCGTCTTCCATGACCCGGGAGAGGAGGACCCCGCTCCGGGTTCGATCGAAGTAGGAGGTGGGCATCCGGAGGACGTGGGCCTGCACCCGTCGACGCATATCGGCGATGGCCCGCTGCCCCGCCACGCTCACCACCACGGCGAGGCCGAAGGCGGTGGCTGCCTGCACCACCGTGGCCACCCCCACCGCGATGGCGAGGGGGAGGAGGAGTTCGCTTTCCCCGGCCCCCACCACGTTGTCGATGAGGAACTTGGACGAGGCGGGGAGGACGAAGCCGGCGGCGCGGTTCAGGAGCATGAGCCCGAACCCGATGGCCAGCGTTCCCCGGTGGCGCCAGAGGAGTTCCCGTGCCTCTCGCATGACGCTGGAGAGGGTGAGCTTCCTCTTCTTTGTGGTGCCTTCGGAATCGGACATGGGCCCCTCCTACCCGGTCATGCCGGAGAAGGTTGCCGGTGCGCGGGATCCCATCCTCCCGGAAGATGCTCTCACCGGAGAACCGTCGCCGGACGCCCGCGAGCGGCCTCCACCGCGTCCCGGATCTCGTCCCACCCCAACTCGCCGGTCCAGAAGACCGTCCACCGTTCGTCCTTCACCGCGCCCTCGGCGTTCTGGAAGTAGAACTCGTTCACCGGGTTCCCTCGTTGGGAGCGCCAGTAGAGGCGGGGGTTGGCGGAGCGCATGACCTGCCAGATGGCGCGTCCGAGCCCCTCCCCCTGGGCGTCTTCACTCACCACCAACTTGTCCATGTAGGGGATCCCCCCTCCGTCGGTGAGGACGATGGCGGCGCGGTAGTGTTCGCTCAGGTACACCCGGGTAGGGGTGACGCGCTCGAAGTAGTCGGGGACGAGGGGGGCGCCGAAGGCCTCCTCCAGGAGGGCCCGAAGGCGGTGCCGATCTACCCCCTCCCACGAGTCGAAGGTGAGGATCCGCTCCCCGCGGCGGATGAGGGTCCCTGAACCCCGGTGGGTGAAGAGCTCCTTCGCCATCTCCTGGGGGTGGGTCATGGAGAGGGAGGTGGCGGGGGGGAGGGCCATGAGGAGATCGTGGATCTGCTCCAGCTTCACCCGCATTCCACCATGGACCAACCCTGGGTCCATGAGG
>JBJHBD010000036.1:0-24067 GCA_050485305.1 Gemmatimonadota bacterium | reverse complement strand
GGTGGGTTCCATCCAGGCGCTCGAGGCCATCAAGTGGGTTCTCGGTACGGGGGATGGGCTGGCCGGGCGCCTCCTCCTCTTCGATGCTCTGGCCATGAACTTCCGCGAGGTCCGGGTCCCTCGGGATCCGGAGTGCGTGCTCTGTGGTGACACCCCCACGGTGACGGCGCTCATGGACTACGAGCACTTCTGCGCCACCGCCCATGTAGGGGAAGATCCGTCGGAGGGAGTGGAGGGGGTTACCCCCGCCGAACTCCTCGCCCTCCTGGAGGGGGAGAGGTCGGTGCGCCCACTCCTGGTGGACGTGCGGGCCCCCTGGGAATGGAGCGTGGGGAACCTCTCCCACCTGGGCGCCATTCATCGCCCTCTTTCGGAACTTCTTGCAGATGAGGAACTTCCTCCCCACCCTGGGGGTGTGGTTCTCTATTGTCGGATGGGGGCCCGGAGCGCCGTCGGTGCGAGGAGGCTCCGGGAGAGGGGTTTCTCCGGTGTTCGGTACCTGTTGGGCGGGGCGGAGCGGTGGGCCATGGAGGTGGACCCTTCACTTCCGGTTCCCTGACGGGGGTGTCCACCGGGATATTGTAGCTGTTGTGCGGGTTTCAGGGCACAACTATATTCTCACCAGCTTGCTCCCCCGGGAGCAACTCGTCGTTGCGGCACCTCCGGCCCGAGTGCCGTGCGGCACCGATCCGGACCTGCTGGACCGAAGCAAGATCGTCACATCTCGGAACCCCACCTATAGGGAGGATCCATGAAGTCACGTTTCATCCTGGCAGTTGCCACGATGGCCACCATCCTCTTCGCGGATGTGGCGCATGCCCAGCAGGCCGGAGCCATCGAGCTCGGCGCCGTGGGCCGGTACACGATCTACAACAGCGATGTGGGCATCGAGAACGCACCCGGGATCGGGGGGCGTCTCGGGGTCTTCGTTCGCCAGAACCTCTCCGTCGAGGTGGATTGGAGCTACGCCGAGCCGGAGCTCACCGATCAGCCCGGCTGGCAGGGGCGGACCTTCATCTCCCACGAGCTGGTTCAGGCCCGGCTCCTCTACTCCCACTGGCTCAGCGAGGGGGCCGCACTCCTCCTGGGCGCCGGGTACAGCTACGACAACTTCTCCCGCCCCCGGCGGGTGGGGGTGCGTGGCGGCGGCCCCGGCGGGATGGTGGGCTTCCGGTACAACCTGACCGACATCCTGTCGGCCCGTGTGGACGGGGGAGCCTACTACATCTCCGAGGACCGGGAGTCCCTCCCGGCTCCCCGCCCCTCCGGAGTCAACATGAACCTCCAGGCGGGGCTCAGCGTCATGTTCCGCGGACGGGACGTGGAGCGGGTGGTTCAGCTCCCGGCGCCTCCGCCGGACACGGTGGTGGTCACCCGGACGCAGGAGCCGGAACTTCCCCAGGGAACTCCCACCCAGCTCTGCCTCGCCACCGGTGAGACCGTCACCGTTTACGTGACGCCCCAGGGTGACACCCTGGTGGGGCCGCGCCGGGTCTCCGTCTCTCAGCTCGGGGCCGGGGTGGCCTTCGCCGGGGAGTACGCCGCGGGGCGTGACTGGTTCGTGAACGACGAGCCCGTGGCCTTCCAGGACCGGAACTATCAGAAGGCGGGTGGAGAGGTCAGCCTGAACTGCGCCAACATCATGCGTGTGGGCGAGTTTGGCGGGGTCCCCCTCTTCGCCGACACGGGGGCCTCGTCTCCCTACCAGCGCCTCTACGTCCCGGTTCGTCCCGGGGTATGGCAGGCCTATGAGACCGATCTGGCCCGCGTGCGCGGTCAGTAATCGACCGGAAAGTCATACCGGGGTCGCCCCCGGATCATGAGGACGGCCCGCCCCGGAAGGTTCCGGGGCGGGCCGATCCCGTGAATCTCCCGCCATCCATCGGAAAACTGAGGGCGGCGCGAGGAGATTCAGGAAAGTCGAGGTGGGTGAACGTGGTTGTGTGATACAAACCCGTTGTCCCACAACGACTTTTGGGAGGTGCCGATTGTGGCACTGACCTTGCAAGACCGTTCATCGGATAATCCCGGGTCCGAGGGCTGGACCCGACCCGATCGGCTCGAATGGGCCGACCACATCACCGGATGCTTCGGCATCCACTTCAACCTCAGGGGGTTGATTCATGAAGCTGCATCGCAACGTACTGTTCGCCGGGGTGCTGGCGTTCGGCGTGGCCGCGTGTGGAGACGACGTCACCGTCGTCGATCCGCCGCCGCCTCCCGTCCCGGCCCTGGTGGTAAGCCTGACCCCGTCCAACGCTACCGTGAACGCGGGTGAGGTCGCCGACTTCGCCGTGGGCGTCTCCGGTGGTGAGCCCGGGGCCGCCGCGTCCTGGACCTGTGCCTCCTCCAACACGAGCGTGGCCACCGTCGCCCAGACCGCGACCGGCTGCCGCGCCACCGGTGTGGCTTCCGGGAACGCCTCCGTGACCGCCACCGTCACCAAGGGTGGTGACAGCGCCAGCGCCGGCGCCCAGATCGCCGTGCGTCAGATCGTGCCGGCCACCGTCTCCATCGCCAACGTGACGAACCTGGCCGGGACGCCGCAGAACCTGACCAACGTCGTCGGGCAGATCAACGTGACCGCCAACGTGGCCGCGAACGATCAGACGCTCACCCGCCTCGAGCTGGTGGTGTCCGATGCCGACGGGAGCAACCCGCAGGTTGTGGCCTCGCAGGAGTTCTCCGCCGGGGCCTTCGCCCAGGATGAGGACGATGCTGCCGGGAGCATCCAGCAGATCCAGCTCTCCTTCAACACCGCCGACTTCACCATCGACGCCGATGCCGGTGTCGGGGTGCCCCGGCACCTGAACGGCCCCCGGCGGCTCTCCGCCCGGATCTTCGTGGCCGGTGGAGCTGCCGGCTCCCCCGCCGCGCAGAACACGGTGAATGTGACGCTGAACAACGCCGACACCTTCATCATGCAGGTGGCGAACTCCGGCAACACCGCCATGGACAACACCGGGCAGATCTGGGTGAACGGTGACATCACCGTGACCGCCATGCCCCTCATGTTCTCCGGGCGGACCGTGTCTTCCGCTACGCTGGACGTCGCTGCTGATGCGGCCGGGTTCGCAACCATCGCCGCTGCAGGTGGGAATGCGCTCGTGACCTCCGGGCCTCCGTTCACCGCGACCTGGACCAACACCGCCACTGGCGCGCGCCGCGTCAATAACATCGAGCCGGGTGCGGCTCTGGGTGTGGTGCGGGCTTCCGTGCTCTCGGACGGCTCTGCCGGTCCGAACACCCTTCCGGCCGCCCCCGGGAACTCCGCGGCGGGGAACTTCTTCCGCCTGGACAACATGGCCCCCAGCATGACGGACATGGACCGCGCGGTGCGCGCCTCCCGGTGGGTGAACGCCTCCTGGAGCCTCACCGGCGCCGGGGGCGCGGCGGTTAACAACATCACCGTCACCGACAACGGTGTGGGTGGGATCACCCTGACCCGGGCTGCCGGGACCACCACCGCCAACGTGGAGACGGTGGCGAACGCCGGTGACCTGGCCGAGTCGGCCACCGACAACACCTACGTGCTCCGGATCACCGCTACCGACGCCCTCGGGAACAGCAACACCCGCTGGTTCGACGGTACCGCGGCCGGTGCGGCCAACAACGCCGCCGGTCAGACCGCGGCCAACGCCACCGGACGGTTTGGTGTGGACAACACTCCCCCGACCATCGCGTTCACCGGGAGCTCGGCAGCCAATGCGGCTACCACTGGCGCGCTGACCTACAACTTCCTCGTTTCCGATCCGGTGAATTCCGCTGGTGGAGCCGCCGGGTTCGATGCGACTTCGACTCAGGGAAGTTCGATCCGGACCGCTCCGGCTGCCACGGCCTGCGCCTTCGGTGCCGGAGGCAACTGCACCTTCTCTCCGCTGCCCACGACCCCGATGATTATCGGGGTGGGCGGTGACGCGGTGAACTATCCCAACGCTACGACGGTCGGGTACTTCAACAACACCTTCCGGGTGGTTGATCGGGCCGGGAATGCCTCCGAGACGCTGAACCGGATGGGGCTCTCCGACAACGTGGCTCCGGTCCTCGGGACCGTGGCCGTGTCGGGTTCGCTGGCCGGTGGGCAGCCCGCCACCTTCGCGGTGGCCGCCACCGACAACCTGAACCTGGGCTCCGCCCGGGTCTTCCAGACCTGGGGCGCCATCACGGTTGAAATGCAGGCTCCGATCACCCTCGGGACCTTCGGCACCCCGCTGAATGAGACCGAGGCCACCGTGACGGCTACCGCTCCGTTCATTCGCGGTCTGCAGAACACCGACGGAGCCAACAACCCGGCGGGTGCGTTCTCCGACGCCAACAACGTGCGCTTCGACGTGCGTGACCTGGCGGCGAACCAGACCTCCGCCAACGGCCCCATCGCCTTCGCTCGTCCGGTCGGCGCCAAGGCCACCTTCGACGCGACCTGGGCGTTTGCGCACACCCGTGCGCCCGCGGCGGGGAACATCTGCATCCCGACCGCGACCGCCTGCCCGGGGGGGAACCTGACCCAGGTGGCGTTTACGCCCACCGTGGCGGGCCCGATCGCCAACGACCTGACCAACGTGCCCTTCACCTCCGTGGTGATCGTGTGGCGGCGGGTCGGTGGGACCGACTGGTTCCGCCTCAACACCACCAGCGCCGCGTCCGCCACGGACGTGGGTGCGAACCGGACCTGGACCTTCGGGTCGGTTGCCTTCGCTCCGACGGCTGGGTTTGACGGCCTCGGCGCCGGCGCCAACCAGGACTACGAGTTCGTGGCCATCGGTGTGGATGCTCAGGGTGACGCTCTGATGTCCCAGGTGGTGAACGTCAACGTGTTCCGCCCGTAAGTTTCGGGTAGTCACGTAGCAGCAGGAGTCTGGGGGTCCCCCTTCGGGGGGGCCCCCTTTCTCATGGAGACCAACCCCATCGCAGGAGAAGTGAGCAGAAATGAAGACCGTTCGTTGGACCACTCCAGTCGGTGTCCTGGCACTCCTCCTCGTCGCCGGCTGTGGCGACCGAGGCCCGGGGGTGGAGGTGCTCAGGGACTTCGAGACCGGCGCGCCTCGGGACGAGGTGGTGGCGGCGCTCCCCGAAGGACCTCTCTCCACCTCGCCCCACCCGGGGTGGTCCGCCGTGAAGGGGTATCGGAGCGACGCCTTCCTGGTGGACGGGCGCTCCTGGGAGGTGCTCTACTTCACGGACGGGGGGTTCACCCCGGCGGACTCCCTGGACGGGAGCCGTCAGACACCGGTGGTCTTCGAAAACGACGCCCTGCACGGGTGGGGGTGGACCCACCTGGTTCGCCTGAACCGGGAGCTGGGACTCCCCGCTCCTCCCGCGGCGCCGGGGATCACTGCCGAGAGCGGAGAAACGGAGGAGGTCCGTACCGGGAACGCCTTCTGGGAGCAGCTCGCCCGGTACTGCGGGAATGCCTACCCGGGACGACTGGGGCTCGAGCCCGAGGGTGACCCCATGCTGGAGGGGGACGAACTCCTCATCGCCCACTTCCGCTCCTGCTCGCCCGGGGAAATCCTCATCCCCTTCCACATCGAGCAGGAGGGAGGGGCGTCATGGGACCGGTCCCGCACCTGGGTCTTCCGGAACCATGGCGAGGGGCGCCTCGAACTACGCCACGATCACCGGCGTCCAGACGGCACCGAGGACGAGGTGACCTGGTACGGCGCCTTCCGCGAGGGAGTGGGGACGCCCCACCGCCAGGAGTTCCTCTACGACCCTGCCGAGTATCCGAACCGGGCCGGTCGAGGGTGGCGCATCGAGCTCGTTCCGAATCAGCGGTACAGCTACGGCACCATCCGGGACGGGGAGTGGACGTGGCGGGTGGACTTCGACCTGAGCCGCCCCATGGACGAGGTGCCTCCCGCGCCCTGGGGGCACGAGGGGAGCTGAGGGCGCACGCCTCTCAGTAGGCGTGCAGCTCCAGGATGGCGTCCAGCACGTTCTCGGTCTGGGGGAGGATGACCTGCTCCAGGTCGGGGGCGTAGGCCACCCAGGTGTCCTTGGAGGCCACCCGTCGCACCGGCCCGTCCAGCCAGGGGAAGAGGTCGTCGGCGATGCGGGCGGCGATCTCGGAGCCGATTCCCCAGGAGAGGGAGTCCTCGTGGGCCACGATGACCTTGTTGGTCTTCCGCACGGAGTCGGCGATGGTCTCCATGTCCAGCGGGTTCAATGACCGGAGGTCGATGACCTCTACCGCAATCCCATGTTTGTCGGCGGCCACCCGGGCGGCGTCCAAAGTACGCTTCACCAGTGCCCCGCAGGTCACCACGGTGAGGTCCGACCCCTCTCGCACCACCTTGGCCTTCCCGAAGGGGATCATGAAGTCCTTCCCGGGATAGCGCCCCTTGTTGTAGACCTGCCGGTAGAGGTGTTTGTGCTCCAGGAAGAGGACGGGGTCTTCACATCGGATGGCGGTGCGGAGCAGCCCGTTGGCGTCTTCCGCGTTGGATGGCAGGATGACCCGGAGCCCCGGGGTGTGGGTGAAGAGGGTCTCGCCGGTCTGGGAGTGGTAGATGGCCCCTCCCTTCAGGTATCCGCCGTAGGTGACCCGAATCACCATGGGGGCCGACCAGTGGTTGGCCGACCGGTAGCGCATGGTGGCCACCTCGTTCCGAATCTGGTGGAAGGCGGGCCAGATGTAGTCGAAGAACTGGATCTCCACCACCGGCTTGAGTCCGCGAAGGGACATCCCCACGGCACGCCCCACGATGTTGGCCTCGGCCAGGGGTGAGTTGAAGACCCGCACCCCACCGAAGCGGCGCTGCAGCCCGTGTGTGACCTTGAAGACCCCCCCCTTCCCGGACACCTCTTCCAGCGCCCCCTCCCGGGAGGCATCGGCCACATCCTCGCCGAAGACCACGATGCGGGGGTCCCGCTCCATCTCGTCCCGCATGCAGGCGTTCAGGAGGTCCACCACGGTGTACTCCTTCTCGTCCTCGTACGCCGGGGAGTCCTCGGTGTCGAAGTCCGACGAAGTGGGGTCCACCTCTTCGGAGAAGAGCCACTTTGTGGCGGTGGAGGGGTCGGGCTGGGAGTGTTCCAGCGCCTCGTCGGAGGCCCGGGCCACCTCGGCCTCCACCTCGGCCTCCAGGGCGTCCAGCTCCTCTTCCGTTGCGGCGCCGATTTCCAGGAGAAGGGCTCGGGTCCGCACCAGAGGGTCCATCTGGGCCTGCTCGTCCCGCTCCACTTCCGTCCGGTAGGCCCGCTCGTCGTCGGACATGGAGTGAGAGTAGGGGCGCACCGTATGGGCGTGGAGAAGGGCGGGGCCCTTCCCGGCCCGGCAGTACGCCACCGCCTCGCCGGCCTTCTCGTACGAGTCCAGGATGTCGGTGCCGTCGCACTCCACGATGTGGAGGTCCGGGAAGCCGGTGAGAAGCTTGGAGATGCTCCCTCCGGCAGTCTGCACCTCTACCGGGACCGAGATGGCGTACTTGTTGTCCTCCACCAGGAAGACCACCGGAAGTTTCAGGTTGCACGCGGTGTTGAGCGCCTCCCAGAACTCTCCCTCCGAGGTGGTGCCGTCGCCGGTGCACACCACCACGATCTCGTCTTCGGCGAACTCCCCCACCACCTCGCGGAGTTCCTCGTGCCGGCGGGCCCGCCAGGCGGTCTCGGCCGTTCCCACGGCGTGCAGGAACTGGGTCCCGGTGGGCGACGAGGTGCTCACGATGTTGTAGCGCCGGTCCCCGTAGTGGGCGGGCATCTGCCGCCCCCCCGAAGCCGGGTCGGCTTCGGCCCCCACCGCCTGGAGAAGGTGGTCCAGCGCCGTCTGCCCCAGCTCCAGGGCGAAGGCCCGGTCCCGGTAGTAGAAGAAGAACCAGTCCGAACCGGAGCGACAGTGCCGAGCCAGCGCCACCTGAATGGCTTCGTGGCCGGCGCCGGAGATCTGGAAGAAGATCCTGTTCTGGCGCTTCAGGCTGATTTCCCGGTCATCCACCCGACGTCCGGTGACCATGGTGCGGTACATGGCCAGGAGATCGGCGTGGGAGAGCCCGTGAAGCTCCCGAGGCTCGGCGGAGGGCGTGGCGGTACTGGTGGACATGAAGACTCCGGGACTCCGGTCGTTTTTCGGACGGTTGAACGAAAAAGATAGCCCCCCGGTGCGGGAGGGCCAACGCCGGAATTGCTATGTCAGATCGCTTCCAACTCGTCCCCGTGGAAGACCCGCGTCTCAGACTCCCCGTCGAGGCGGACGCCGTAGCGGACGCCCCCTTTGCGGAGATAGAGGACCATTCCTTCACGCCCCTCCATGCGGGGGTCGAGGGGGAAGGCGCCGCGGCAGACCCGCACCCGGGTCCCCTGGGGGAGTGTCTGAATGGGAATCATCGGTCGATCATGTGGGTGTGAAGGGTTCGACGACGGGGGCGGGACCCTCACGAACGGCCAGCGTCAGCGCCGCCCGGAGGATCTCCCGCTGAAGCGGAGCGTTCCCCGCCTCTCCCAATGGAAACCCCAGGGGGTAGGGGAGGGCAAGACGTCGAGGCGCCCCCACCCGCTCCATGACGGGTTCGAAGCAGGAGAGGACGACGGTGGCGATCCCCCGCGCCTCCAGCACTCCGGCGATCAGTCCCACGGACTGATGGCAGGTGGGTCAGACGGGGGTGAGGAGGGCCAGGTCCACCTGGTCCTCCACGAAGAGGGCGGCGGCTTCCGGGGCGGTGCGTGCCACCAACCGCCCGGGGGCGGTGATGGAGCCCTGAAAGGAGAGGTGACGGGGCGCCGGTTCTCCGATGAACCCATCCTCCCGGAGCTCTTCGAGACGCTGGAGAGGGAGCGCCAGGTTGCGGTCCGCCTCGATCCCGCTCCGATCCCACGCCGAGGAGGGGTGGGTGCAGCGAAGGGCCGTCGGCCCGGTGTTGCGAGGGACCACCCGGTACGAGACGTCCCCCCCCTTCTCCTTCCGGAAGGGGAGGTCTTCCGGGGTGTGGAGCCCGGCGGTGGTGACCACTCCCACCCGCGCCTGCGAAAGGGGGGTGCGGAGGGGGGTGAAGGGGATGGGATCCAGGCGCCGGAACCGGTACCGGTGGAACCAGAGCCGCTCGGAGAGAGAGAGGTCCCGAAGGTCGGCCATGCGAGGCGGGGGTCAGGGCGTGGAGGCGAGATCGGGGATCTGAACCCCCTGGGCGATCTGGCGGAGGACGAAGCGGGCCACCTCTTCCGGCGATGCGGCGCCGGCCCGCGCCACGATGCGGGCCACCCCCACCCTCCGCCCGTCCCGGCACACGAGGGAGAGGAAGGCGGCGGGGTAGCTCTCCGGCTCGGGTTCGGCGTCCCACTGGGGGGGAGTCCAGTCGGTGGTGAACTCCGCCTCCGCGTCCGCCTCGAGCCCCCGGACCTCCTCCCCATCCACCGAGATTCCCACCACCGCGACCCGCACGTCTCCGGTATCGAGGGAGTCGAGGAGGTCGGGGAGCTCCTCCTCTTCCACCGGAACGGTGGCGAGGAAGGAGGGGATCCCGTTCACCAGGAGCGCCAGCGCCAGCGAGACGTGTCCTGGGGGGACCGAGGAGGGTTCCCGCTCCCGATCCACCAGCGCGCGGAGGATCGGATAGGGAGAGCTGACGAAGGCGTTGAATTCTCTCATGAATCCCGGAAAGCTGGACCCCGGCGTCCCTTCTGGCAACCGGGGAGCGAGTGCTACATTCGTAGGCGGTTCGCCGATGGGGCGGAGTACGCCTGTACGAGGGTTTCGGGCTTCGGTGACCCCTCCTACCCCGGATGGGGACAGGGGTCCCTCCCCGTCGAACCATCCGCCGAAGCCCGTCATGGATCCGGAGAAGGGAGGTGGAATTGGGGGTTTATCGGAGTCTGCTGGGGACGGTCCTCAGGCGTCCCCGACTCATCCCGGCGCTGCTGGGGCTGGCATGGGCCGCCAGAGCGCGGGGGTGGTACCGACGTCCCCCCTTCCTCCCCCTGCCTCCTGCCTCCTACCTCCGCTGGAGGATGGAGACCGCGTACGGTGACGGAGCCGCGACCCCTCCGGCGCACGAAGCCGAACGCTTCCTCGTCTGGGCTCGGCGCATGCGCCGACATACCTGAAGTATCGGGCGACGGAGACGAACCATGACCAAGGGAAAATTCTTCCTCCTCCTCCTGGTGGGAATGGCCGCCGCACTCTACTTCCCCCAGTCCCGGGCATACATCACCCCCTACCTGAAGCCGCTGACCAATCCGGCGTACCGATGGATGGCAAACCAGGAGATGAACCAGATCGTGGAGGATCTTCGCCGTCATGAACAGACCCGGGGAGTCTTTCCCTCCCGCCACCCCGAGTTCGAGGCATGGCTCCGGGAGCGGTACCCCCAGGAGCGCTCCCGGGTGGATCCATGGGGGACCGGGTACCGATTGGAGCCCCGCGGGGAGACCTTCCGGGTGATTTCGGCCGGCCCCGACGGGGAGTTCGGCACGGAGGACGACCTCTTCCGGGAGGGTTTCCGGGAGCGGCGCCGGTGACCCTTCTCCCCTCGCCGGAGTTCCTCCTCGTCCTGGGCCCCCCACTCCTCTTCGCCATGGCCATGGCCGAGACGGCGATCCCCCTCGGACTCGGCGTCCCCGCCGGAGTGGCTCTTTCCCTGGCGAGCTTCCTCGCCATGGAGGGACTCCTCCCCTGGCCCGGCGTCCTCGCCGCAGGGGCGCTCGGCGCCCTCACCGGTGACTCCCTCGGCTTCTGGCTCGGGAGGAGGGGGTCCCGGCTGGCCTCCCGATCTTCGGGGTTCACCGCCCGCATGGTGGGGCGCTACGGCGCGGTGACGAAGCGGATCTACGGGAAATCTCCCCTCATCTCGGTGACGCTGGCCCGGACCATCTCCTTCGTGCGCACCCTCATGCCCGCCACCGCAGGGATGGGGAACCTGACCTACCCTCGCTTCCTGGCGTACGACCTGTGCGGGGTGGCGCTCTGGCTCGCCCTCTACGTGGGGGTGGGGGTGGTGGCCGGAGAGAGCTGGAAGCAGGCGTCGGGGATCCTGGGGACCGGGTGGGCCCTCCTCCTGGTGGTCGGCGGAACGGTGGCGTGGCTCACCGCCCGTCGGCACCGGAGTGCCCGCTCCCCCATGGACGAACTCCTGGAACCCCTCGAACCGCTGGAGCTTCTCGACAACCTGGACGAGGAGAGGGCGTGATCCGGGTGGGGCTCACCGGAAATGTGGCTTCGGGAAAATCCACGGTGGCCCGCCTCTGGGAGGGCGCCGGCGTCCCGGTGATCGACGCCGATCAACTGGCGCGAGAGGCGGTGGCTCCCGGGACGCGAGGGCTTGCCGCCGTGGTGGAACGGTTCGGTGCCGGAGTCCTTCAGGAGGATGGGTCGCTGGACCGGAAGGCGCTGGGCACCGTCGTCTTTCGCGACCCTTCCGAGCGCCGGGCGTTGGAGGCCATCGTTCATCCGGAGGTGGCCCGCCTCCGGACGAGGTGGGAGGAGGCGCGGCGGGGAGAGGGACACCCCCTCGTGGTGGCCGAGATCCCCCTCCTCTTCGAAGCGGGGATGGAGGACCAGGTGGAGGTGGTGGTCTTCGTGGATGCCCCGGCGGAGGTACGAAGGGAGCGGCTCATCCGGGAGCGGGGGATGGACCCCGCCGAGGCGGATCGGGTCATGGAAGCCCAGGAGGATCCGGCGGAGAAGCGCCGCCGGTCCCACTTCGTCCTGGAGAATGAGGGGACGGAAGAGGAGCTGGCGGCGGCGGCGCTCGACCTCCTCCGCCGGATCCGGCGGGAGGTGGGGGGGTGAGCGACACCATCCTCCTGGATCTTCACCTCCACACCCGGGATTCGTGGGACTCGGTGTCGGACCCCGAACGGATTCTGGAGGTGGCCTCCCGCCGGGGAGTGCATCGGGTGGCCATGACCGACCACGACCGACTGGGGGTGGCGCTGGAGATGGCGGCGCGCTATCCGGATCGGGTCATTGCCGGGGAAGAGGTCCGTACCGCCGAGGGGTTCGACCTCATCGGGCTCTATCTCCGGGAGGAGATCCCGGGGGGGACGCCCGCCCGGGAGTGTTGCGACCGGATTCGTGACCAGGGCGGGATCGTCTACCTCCCGCACCCGTACGCCTCGGGGAAGGGAGGAGGGGGGCGCTTCGCCGAGGAAATGGCTCCCCTCTCCGACGTGGTGGAGGTGTTCAATGCCCGCCTTCTGTCGGTGAGGCGAAACCGGCGTGCGCTGGAGCTGGCCCGGCGGCACGGTCGTCTCGTCGGGGCCGGCTCCGACGCCCACACCCCCGGCGAAGTGGGGAACGGGAGGGTGGAGGTGCCGGCCCACCCCAACACCCCCGCGGCGCTCCTGAAGGCGCTTCGCGAGGCCCGGATCGCCGGGCGGCGCGCCTCCCCTCATGTCTTTCTTCTCTCGAATTGGGCGAAGGTGCGGAAGCGCCTCTTCCCCTCTACACTCTCCGCACCATGAGCTACACCGTTCCCCCCCACCGCCGGGCCGCCCTGGAGCCCATCCTCCCCACCCTCACCGCGGCGACCCGGGTGATTCTCACCACCCACCTGAACGCCGACGGGGACGGGACGGGGTGCCAGGCGGCGCTCCTCGCCTTCTTCCGGGAGCGGGGGATCGAGGCGTGGGTGGTGAACCCAACCCCCTTTCCGGACCCGTTCCGCTTCCTGGTGGAGGACGAATCCCGGATCCTGGAGGCCGGATCCGCCGAGGCCATGGAGCGGACCGCCGGAGCCGACCTCTGCGTGGTGGTGGACACCGGTGAGGTGCACCGGCTCGGTCGGGTGAAGCCCATGGTGGAGCACCTCCCCACGGTGGTCATCGACCATCACCCCGTGGGAGATCGCCCCATCGAGGGGGAGGCGATCCGGGATCCGAAGGCGGCAGCCACCGGGGAACTCCTCTTCGACCTCCTGGAGCTGGCCGGCGGACCGTGGACCCGCCCGGTGGTGGAGGGGCTGTACACGGCCATCCTCACCGACACGGGGGGGTTCCGCTTTTCCAACGCCACCCCCGCGGCGCACCGGGTGGTGGCCGAGCTCATCTCCCGGGGGGCCTCGCCTGACGGGGTGTACCGGAGGATCTACGGGTCGGCCTCCCTCCGGAAGATCCGCCTCCTGGAACGCTCCCTCCCCTCCCTCGAGCTTTCCCCCGACGGGGAGGTGGCGTGGATGACGGTGGACCGGGAGGCCTTCCGTACCCTGGAGTGCCGCCCCGAGGATCTGGAGGGGCTGGTGGACATCCCCCGGGAGGTGGAGGGGGTGGAGGTGGCCCTCCTCTTCCGGGAGGTGGAGGAAGGGGGGACGAAGGTGTCTTTCCGGTCCAACGGGGAGGTGGACGTAAACGCATTGGCACGGCAGTTCGAGGGAGGGGGGCACATTCGGGCCTCCGGAGCGCTCATCAAGGGGGCGCTTCCCGAGGTGCGGGAGCGAGTGGTCTCTGCCACCGTAGATGCGGTTTCCCTTGCCGGGGCGAGGAGTGGAACCGCCCCGGGTGGTGGGGCGTAGATCCATGCGACACGAGGATCCGGGGGTCCCCGGGGCGCTCACCGATGCGGTACGACGGCTGGCGGATCAGGTCGGGGTGGAGACGCTGGACCGCCTCTGGCTCTTCCCCCCCATCCGGAAGGGGCGGAGGGAGCAGGGCCTCGTGGCGGCGGGATGCTTCCGGGAGGGGGACCGCCGGGCGGTCATCACCCTGGCCTACCGTGCCGAAGAAACGGGGAAGGGGATCGCCTTCGAGTCGCGGGTACAGGAAGAGGGGGAGGCCCCCTCCTCCCTCCTCCCCCGAATCATGGCCGGAGTGGTGGAACGCGCCGGCGAGCCGTACGGTGAACCGAGAACGGTGGATCTGGAAGGCGACCCGGAACGCTTCGAGACCCTCATGGCCCAGGCGGAAACGTGAACATCACCCAACCCTCCTTCATTCGCCTCTTCGGGCGGTACCTGCGCGAGCAGGGACTCCCCCTGACCCCCCAGCGCGAGGCGGTGGCGGAGCTCCTCTTCTCGTCGGACGAACACCTTTCCGTGGATGAGATGGAGCAGCGGCTCCGGGACGAGGGGGAGCGGATCGGGAAGGCTACCATCTACCGCACCCTGGACCTCCTGGTGCGGAGCAAGCTGGTGGAGGAGCACGACTTCGGGGAGGGGTTCAAGCGATACGAACACCGACTCTCCCGCCGACCGGAACACGAGCACCTCATCTGTCTGGAGTGTGGGGGGGTCACCGAGTTCACCAGCGACGAGGTCTGGACCGTCCGGACCGAGGTGAGCCGGGCCCACGGCTTCCGCCCCTCCCGCCACAAGCTGGAAATCTACGGGCTCTGCGCTCCCTGCCAGGCGCGGGGCGCCTCCCTTCCCCAGGAGGGGATCACCTGCCCCATCGAAACGGTCTGACGGGCCCCCGCTCCACGGCTCGCCCCACCCCCACCATCCTCAACCGGAACCGGAATGTCGTCCATTCCCTGGGAACTCCCTCGTACCTTCCTGGGCCTCGGCGACGACCTGGGCGCCCTGGAAGGCGCCGGGGCCGTCATCCTCCCCGTCCCCTACGAGTCCACCACGTCCTATAGCGGAGGGACGCGGAATGGCCCGCACGCCATCGTGGAGGCCTCCCGGTACGTGGAGCTGTACGATCAGGAGCTGAGGGGAGAGCCGGCGCTGAATGGGATTCACACCCTCCCTTCGGTGGAGCTCACGAAAGAGGGGTCGTCCGCTGCCGCCGACGAGCTGGAGCGCGTCTATGGGGAGTTCCTCGAGATGATCGGGGACCGCTTCCCCCTGATGCTGGGGGGGGAGCACGCCATCTCGGCTCCTGCCATCCGGGCCACCGCCGCCCGTCGCCCGGGGCGCCTCTCGGTACTCCAGCTGGACGCTCACGCCGATCTCCGGGATGGGTACGAGGGCGCCCCCTGGTCCCACGCCGCCTTCGCCTACCGGTGCCTGGACGTGGCCGACTTCGTACAGGTGGGGATTCGGGCCGTCTCCGCCCCCGAGGTGGAGGTCATGGAATCCCATGAGGGGGTCACCGTCCTCTGGGCGGACGAGATGTGGGAGAACGACGCCTGGATGGATCGGGCCATCGCCGCCCTGGGTGACGAGGTCTACCTGACGGTGGACATCGACTACTTCGACCCCTCCCTCGTCCCCGCCACCGGGACCCCCGAGCCGGGAGGGGGCGACTGGTACCGCACTCTCCGCTTCCTCCGGCGGGTCTTCCGGGAGCGCACCGTGGTGGGGGCCGACCTGGTGGAGCTGGCGCCCATCCCAGGGCTCCACGCCTCCGACTTCCTGGCGGCGAAGCTGGTGTACAAGCTCCTGGGATACCACTTCGAATCGAGGGGGTGACGCGGCGTGACCCTCTCTCCGGCGGTGCGCCGATGATTCCCGAAGACGGAGGGATCCGGGAGGGGTTTCCCGAGACGGCCATGGGGCGAGCCACCGCCTCGTCGCGCATCGACGGGAATGCCCTCCACCTCCAGTTTGAGGGCCCCACCGCCTTCGACACCTGGATCGAGGCCATCGAGGGGGCGGAGCGGTACGTCCACTTCGAGAACTACATCCTTCGGGACGACTCGGTGGGACGCCGGTTCCGGGATGCCCTCGTGGAGCGGGCGCTGGCGGGGATCCAGGTTCGCCTGATCCATGACTGGATGGGGTGCTGGGCCACGCCCAACCGATTCTGGCGTCCCTTTCGGGAGGCCGGGGTGGAGGTGCGCGCCTTCAACCGCCCCTCCTTCCGCGACCCCTTCGGCCTTCTCCAGCGGGACCACCGGAAGCTGGTGGTGGTGGACGGCGAGGTAGCCTTCCTCGGGGGGTTCTGCGTGGGGGAGGCGTGGGTGGGGACGCGCACCGAACCCCCCTGGCGGGACACCGGAGTCGAGATTCGGGGACCGGCTGCCGCACACGCCGCCCGCACCTTCGAGCGGGTCTGGGCCGAGATGGGGAGCCCGGTCCCGACGGAGATCTGCGCCGACCCGGCGAAGGTGGTTCCCCGAGGGGAAAGCGCGGTCTGGCTCATCGAGGGGGTTCCGTGGCGCTCCCGGGTCTACCGCGCCACCCAGCTCACCGCCTCCTTTGCCCGCCGGCGGATCTGGATCACCGATCCGTATTTCGTGGCCCCCCGCACCGTGGCCGAATCCCTCACCGCCGCCGCGCGGGACGGGGTGGACGTCCGAATCCTCGTCCCCCGCCACAACAACTGGCCCTGGGTGGGGAGCCTCTCCCGCGCCGGGTACCGGGGGCTTCTGGAGGCGGGCGTGCGCCTCTTCGAATGGGAGGGCCCCATGATCCATGCCAAGACCGCGGTGGTGGACGGAGTCTGGGCGCGGATCGGCTCCACGAACCTGAATGCCGCCTCCCTCCTGGGAAACTGGGAGCTGGACGTGGGGGTTCTGGACGAAGACTTCGCCAGGCAGGTGGAGGGGCTCTTCCTGGCGGATCTGGCGTCGGCGGTGGAGATCGTCCTCCCTCCGTGGAGGGGCGCCGAACAGGCCCTCCCCTCGCGGACGAGGACCGACGCCCTCGATCCGGTCACCGGGCTTCCGGCGCGCCTCGCCTCCCTCTCCCGAACCCCGGGAGCCCAGACCCTCACCCTGGCCGACCTCCTCCGGGTGGGGACCTCGTTGGGTGAGGCCATCGCCGGGCGCCGTCTCCTGGGGCGGGAGGACCGGACGGCGCTGGGAACCGTTACCTTCCTCATTCTCATCCTCGCGCTGGTGGCAGGGTTTTTCCCCAGACCGGTGGGGTGGACCGTCGCCCTCGCGGCGGGGTGGGTGGGCTCCGTTCTCGCCATTCGAGGGATGGGGCAGTGGTGGCGAGCTCGCCGGACCGCTTCGGAAACGACGGATTCGACGATGGAGCCGGAGGGGCTCCATCCCATCTCCAAAAAACCGGAAGGACGCAACGACGATGGTTGAAGTGGGACTTCTCCTGGCGCTGGGGGCGGGGGTGCTCTCCTTTCTCTCCCCCTGCGTTCTCCCCCTGGTTCCTTCCTACCTCTGCTTCATCACCGGGATGTCGCTGGACGACCTGGAGGCGCTGGACGAGGGAGGGGAGCAGGCGCGCGTCCTCACCTATGCCCTCCTCTTCGTGGCGGGGTTCACCCTCGTCTTCGTCCTCATGGGGGCCGCGGCCTCCTTCCTGGGGCGCTTCTTCCTCCACTACCAGGACTGGATCGCCCGCATCGGGGGAGTGGTCCTCATCCTCCTGGGGCTCCACCTGGCGGGAGCCTTCCGCCTCACCCCCCTCCTCCGGGAGAAGCGGGTGCATGTGGCGAACCGCCCCATGGGGTACATCGGGACGGTGGGGGTGGGGATGGCCTTCGGGGCGGGGTGGACCCCCTGCATCGGCCCCATCCTGGGGGGGATCCTCACCCTGGCGGCGCTGGGCGACACCCTATGGCAGGGGGTAGGGCTCCTCTTCGTCTACTCCATGGGGCTGGCCATCCCCTTCCTCCTCACCGCCCTGGCGCTGGACCGCTTCCTCCGCTTCTTCCGGCGCTTCCGCCGCTACCTCCCGGCGGTGCAGGTCGCTTCGGGGGCGCTCCTGGTGCTCCTCGGGATCATGCTGGTGACGGGGTCGTTCACCGTGCTGGTGACCTGGCTTCTCCCCTTCACCCCCGACTTCATCCTGGAGCGGATCTGACGGCTGCGGCTCCGCTCTCGATCCCCTGCTCCAGGAGCTGGCGGCGGAGAAGGGTGGCGTAGACCCCACTGCGGGCCAGGAGGGTCTCGTGGGTCCCCTCCTCCACCAGGCGCCCGTCGTCCAGCACCAGGATCCGGTCGGCGTGCATGACGGCCGAGACCCGGTGGGAGATGATGAAGGAGGTACGCCCCTCGAGGGCGGTGCGGAGGTGCCCGAGGATCTCCGCCTCGGTGTGGGTGTCCACCGCGCTCAGCGCGTCGTCCAGGATGAGGATGGAAGGGTCTCTGGCGAGGGCCCGCGCGAGGGTGGCTCGCTGCTTCTGACCTCCTGAAAGGTTCACCCCCCGCTCCCCCAGTCGGGTCGCGTACCCCCGGGGGAATTCCTGGATCTGCTCGTGGATCTGCGCCACCCGGGCGGCCTCCACCACGCGGGGGTGAGGGGCGCCCGGGGTGGGAGCCGGATCCGGGGACGCTGCCACCTGCCGGGAGCCTGCTTCCCACGGGGACCCATCCTCCCACTCCACCCCGAGCGCCATGTTGGCGGCGAGGGTGTCGGAGAAGAGGAAGGCGTCCTGGGGGACGACGCCCATCCAGCGGCGGAGCTCCGCCGGGTCGAAGGAGGTGAGGGGGGTGCCGCCCAGGAGGATTTCCCCTCCGGTGGGGTCGTGGATGCGGGGGATGAGGGAGACGAGGGTGGACTTTCCGGCGCCGGTTGGGCCCACGATGGCCACCGTCTCTCCCGCCTCCACCCGGAAGGAGAGGTCGGTGAGGACGTCCCGTTCGGTGCCCGGGTACCGGAAGGTGACTCCCCGGAACTCGAGGGTGGGGTGAACCCCGGTCATCCCTCGTCCACGACCCGGCGCCACCTGGGGTGGGGTTCCCAGGATGGCATTGATGCGCCCCATGGACGCCTCCCCCCGCTGGAAGAGGTTCACCACCCATCCCAGCGCCACCATGGGCCAGGTGAGGAGGTTCAGGTAGAAGGCGAAGGCCACGAAGTCCCCCACCGAGATGGCGCCGGCCATGACCTCCCTCCCGCCCACCCAGAGGACGATGACGAGGGCGATCCCGGTGAGGAGCCCCATGATGGGGTGGAAGAGCCCCTGGGCTCTCGCCAGGTGCATGTTCCGGGCGATGTACTCCCGGTTGAGGGTGTCGAAGCGCCTTTCCTGATCCCTCTCCTGGACGTAGGCCCGCACCACCCGCACCCCGGTGAGGTTCTCCTGGACGTAGGTGGAGAGGGCCGAGTAGTGCTCCTGGATCCGCTCGAAGCGGCGATGGATGATCTGGCCGAAGCCCAGCACCGCCGGGGGGAGAAGGAGCATGGGAACGAGGGCCAGGAGGGTGAGGCGCGGGGAGATCCAGATCATGAGGGTGAGGGTGAAGACGGACATCACCGTGGTGTTCACCGCGTACATGACCCCGGGGCCGATGGCTTGGCGTACCGCCAGGGTGTCGTGGGTGGCTCGGGACATGATGTCGCCGGTGCGCTCCCTCCCATGAAAGGCGGCGTCAAGCGTGAGGAGGTGCCGGAAGAAGTCGGAGCGGAGGTCGCACTCGACCCGGCGGCTGATCCCGTTCAGAAGCTCCCGCATCCCGTACTTGGCGGCGCCCCCCAGGAGGGTGACCAGGAGGATGAGTCCGGCGTAGCGGAGGATGTGGGTGTGGGTGACACCGGGGGCCTCCAGGGCGTCGATGGCGAGGCGGAGGATCCAGGGCGCGAGGACGGTGAAGAAGTTGGAGACCGCCACCAGGAGAAGGCCTGCCGCCACCCCGGTGCGGTAGGGGCGGAGGTGGGGGAGGAGGGTGCGGAGGTGGCTCATTCCGGTGTGGTGGGTGTAGGAGTGCTCAGGTGGTGTTCGGTTCCTGTCGTACCGTCGGAAGGAGTGTACCCCGTGGAAGCCCGAGGCCTTGTCCCGCCGTCCCGTCTTGCGCCGGTCCTGATGCTGGCCCTCTTCGTCCTCCCCTCCTGCGGAGGGTCCGCCGAGTCCGCGGCGGATCGTGAGAGCTCCCCCCTGGTGGGGGACGTTCCGGTACTGGAGGAGAGAACTCGGACGGAGAGTCGGTCGTCTCCACCCGCGGAGGAGGCGACGACTCCGGCGCCGGCACCCACTCGCCCCGAGAGGGTGGCACCCACCCCCGAACCCGTACCCGAGCCGGACGTTCCCGTCGCCGAGGAGGAGTGGGTGGATGAGGAGGAGGCGCCGATGACCCCTGCGCCGGTCATGATCCCCTCCGGGGTTCGGATGACGGCGACGCTGGAGGGCACCCTCTCCACCCGAACCCACGCCGCCGGAGATCGGTTCACCGCGCGGGTGCGGGAGGATGTGCTGGCAGAGGACGGAATGGTCCTCGTCCCCCGGGGTACGCGACTGGAGGGGCTGGTGGCCGAATCCCGCGCCTCATCGGACAGCCGGAGCGAAGCCCTCATGGTCCTGGTCTTCGATGCGGTGGTCCTGAACGGACGGAAGATTCCGGTGGTGGCGTCGGTGGTGGAGGCCGAGATGGAGAGCGCCGCCGCCGCTTCGGGGACCCGCACCGCCGCCACCATTGCCACCGGCGCCGCCGCCGGAGCGGTGGTGGGGCGGATCCTGGGGCGGGATAATCGGTCCACAGCCGTGGGGGCCGCCGCCGGTGCCGCGGTGGGGACGGGGATCGCCCTCACCACCCGGGACGGGCACGCCACCCTGCAGGATGGGAGCCGGCTGGTGGTGCGGGTGGACGAGGCGGTGTACCTCTCCGGACGATAACCTCCCGTCAGTACCCCAGCGCCCTCCCCCCCAGCCGGGGGTCGGAATGGACGGTGAGCGTCCCGTCGGGGAGGCGGACCACGGCCTGCACATCCCCTGATACCCCGGTTCGTTCAGAGAGGGTGTGTCCCAACGCCTCCAACGCGCCCCGGACCTCGGGGCGGAGGCCCCCGTTCTCGAAGTAGATCTGGTCGGGGAGGTGCTGGTGGTGGACCCTGGGGGCATTCACCGACTGGGCCACATTCATCCCGAAGTCCACCACATTGGAGATGGTCTGGAAGACGGTGGTGATGATGGTTGAGCCCCCCGGAGTTCCCGTCACCATGAAGAGCTCTCCCTCCGGGTTCTCCACCACGGTGGGGGTCATGGCGGAGAGCATCCGCTTCCCCGGTTCAATGGCGTTCTGCTCACCCTGCACGAGTCCGAACTGGTTGGGGAAGCCCGGTTTGGCGGCGAAGTCGTCCATCTCGTTGTTGAGGAGGAAGCCGGCGCCGGTAACGGTGACCTTGTTCCCGTACCCCGAGTTGATGGTGGTGGTGACGGCCACCGCGTTCCCCCACCGGTCCACCACCGAGTAGTGGGTGGTTTCGAGGTTTTCCCCCACCGCCAGCCCCGCTCCCACCTCGCTGGAGGGGGTGGCTCGATCCGCGCGGATGTCTGCTCCCCGCTCCAGGGCGTACGCCTCCGAGATCATCCTGGCCAGCGGCACGTCCACAAAATCCGGATCGGCCAGAACCTCGTTTCGGTCGGCGTAGGACCGCCTCCACGCCTCCGCCAGGAGGTGGAGGTGCTCCGGGGAGTGCCACCCCAGCGCCGCCAGATCATGCCCCTCGAGGATGTTGGCCATGAGGGCCATGGTGGCTCCCCCCGAAGAGGAGGGGGGCATGGAGTGCACGGTGTATCCCCGATACCGGAAGGTGATGGGATCCCGCCAGGCTGCCGTGTACGCCTCCAGATCTTCGTGGGTGATGATCCCGCCCCCCCGCTCCATCTCCGCCACGATGAGGTCGGCGGTCTCGCCCCGGTAGAAGCCGTCGGGGCCCTCATCCCGGATTCGGGTCAGGGTCCGGGCCAGATCGGGCTGCCGGAAGAGGTCCCCCACCTCCGGGGGCGCGCCTCCGGGGAGGAAGATCTCCGCCGTGCTCTCGAAGAGGGCGAGCTGGTTCCGGGCTCCCCGGAGGGAGCGGACGAGACGCTCCTCCGCCTGGAATCCCTCGGCGAGGTCGATGGCGGGCTGGACGAGGTCGGGCCAGGGGAGGGTCCCATGGCGCCGGTGCGCCTCCCACATCCCCATGACGGTCCCGGGGACCCCCGCGGCCAGGTGCCCCAGGACCGATCGGTCGGTGAGCTCCCCGTCGGCGTCCAGATACATGTCCCGGTGGGCCGCCAGCGGCGCCTTCTCCCGGTAGTCCAGCGCCGTCACCGATCCGTCGGCCAGCCGGGTCACCATAAATCCTCCCCCGCCGATGTTCCCCGCCGAGGGGTTCACCACCGCCAGAGCGAAGGAGACGGCGATGGCGGCGTCCATGGCCGTCCCCCCCTGACGGAGGATCTCGATCCCCACCCGGGTGGCGTACTCGTCGGTGGTGCTCACCACCCCGTTCCGGGCGGTGATCGGGAGGTCGTCGACCGAGTAGCGCCACCCCTCCGGGAAGCGGATATCCGCCCCTCCCACCGCCTCGGCGGCGAGAGGTGGGTGGGCCGGAGCCTCCCGTTCGCCACACCCGGAGAGGGTCGGCGCAAGAACCAGGAGAGGGAGGAGCGCGAGGGTCCGAAGAGACCGCGAAGTGCCGGGAAAACGGGTCATGGAGTGCTGTCCGGGAGATGGGGCCCGGAGGCCCTTTGTCGTTGCCGGGCGGAGTCCGGTCGGGTAAGCTTCGGCGCGCCTCCGGCGCGAGATCGCACGGAACCCTGAAGGGTGCAAGGGGCCGAAAATAAGGGACCACCTCCATGCTGGACAACCGACTCACCGAACAGAGAAACCCCCGCTCCCGGGAGATGGATACCCTCTCTCCCCTGGAGCTGGTCCGCCTCATCAACGACGAAGACCGGGGGGTGGCCGAGGCGGTGGGGAGGGAGGCCCCCGCCATTGCTCGGGCGCTGGAGCTTGTGGCGGAGACCTTCCGCACCGGGGGGCGCCTCTTCTACGTGGGCGCGGGAACCTCCGGGCGCCTCGGGGTGCTGGACGCCGCCGAGATGCCCCCCACCTACGGCACCGACCCCGAACTGGTGCAGGGGGTCATCGCCGGTGGGTACGACGCCCTGGTGCGGGCACAGGAGGGGGCGGAGGACCACCCGGAAGATGGAGCCCGAGATCTGGAGGAGAAGGGGGTTCGCGCCGGTGACTTCGTCCTGGGGATCGCCACCTCCGGCACCACCCCTTACGTCCATGGGGCGCTGGCCCGAGCCCGGGAGGTGGGGGCGCGAACCGGGTTCCTCCTCTGCACCCCTCCCTCTGAGGCGCTGCGGGCCACCCACGATGTGGTCATCGCGCCCCTGGTGGGCCCCGAGGTGGTCACCGGCTCCACCCGGATGAAGGCGGGCACCGCCACCAAGCTCGTCCTGAACACCCTCACCACCGGCGGCATGGTCCTCACCGGGAAGGTGTGGGGAAACCTCATGGTGGACCTTCAGGTGACCTGCGAGAAGCTCCAGGACCGGGCCGAGCGAATCCTCCGGGCCACCCTGGGGGTGGACCCCGAAACGGCTCGGCACCTTCTGGAGCGGGGAGGGGGGAGGGTGAAGGTGGCGCTCGTCATGCACCGGCTGGGGGTCGACGCCTCCGAGGCGGAGGCTCGCCTGGCGGAGGCCGGGGGGAGGGTGGCGGCGGTTCTGGGAGAGGCGGGGTGAAGGCCGTGCGAGTGGTAGGGCTCATGTCCGGGACCTCTCTGGACGGAGTGGATGCCGTTCTCCTCGAGGTGCGCGAGGGGGATGGGGGTTCCGGCGATCCCATCCTCCCGGAGGTGAGGGTGATGGGATTCCGCTCCGACCTCTACCCCCCCGATCTCCGGGATCGGCTCCTCGCCGCCCTCGAGGGGGGGGCGCCTGCCCACCTGGCCCGCCTCCACGTGGAGCTGGGAGAGGCCTTTTCCGGCGCACTCCTCCGCCTCCTGGACGAGACGGGGGTGTCGGCGGGGGAGGTGGCCGCCGCCGGTTCCCACGGGCAGACGCTCTGGCACGATCCCCCCACCCCGGAAGGGCGGGGTGTCACCTTCCAGATCGGGTGCGCCGCCACCCTGGCCGAGCGCACCGGGATTCCGGTGGTGAGCGACTTTCGGAGTCGGGACGTGGCCGCCGGGGGGCATGGGGCTCCCCTCGTCCCCTGGGCCGACGCCCTCCTCTTCCGGAAACCGGGGGTGGGGCGGGCCCTCCAGAATCTCGGGGGGATGGGGAACGTCACCTTCCTCCCTCCGGACGATGCCCCGGTTCGGGCCTTCGACACCGGTCCAGGGGTCGCGCTCCTGGATGGAGCGGCCCGCCTCGCCTCCGGCGGCCTCCACCCCTTCGACGCGGAGGGGCGCCGAGCGCTCCGGGGACAGGTACACATGGGCCTCCTGGAGGAGTGGCTCTCCGACCCCTTCTTCCGGGTCCCTCCCCCACGATCCACCGGGCGAGAGGCCTTCGGTGAGCCTCGGCTCCGGGAGATGGTAGCCCGGGCCGCCCCCACCTCCGAAGGGGAGTGGGACGACCTCCTGGCGACTCTCACCGCCCTCACCGCCGGGAGTGTGGCGCGGGCGTACCG
>JBJHBD010000035.1:0-24404 GCA_050485305.1 Gemmatimonadota bacterium | reverse complement strand
CGCCAACACGTCGATGGGGCCGGTTTCGTTCAGTCGCCCCCCGGGGCGCTCCACCCAGATCCGCCCCTCCCAGTCGGTGCGAACGCGGGAGATGGCCGGGATGACATTGGCGAACTGGAGCTGGTCGATCTGCGCCAGGAGGTTCTGCCGGATCTGATTCTGGTCCATCTGGACGGGTCCTGAGGGTCCCGTGGTGGTCACCGTGACCCGTGGCCCTCCGCCGGCCATGAGCTGCTCCCGGCGTCTGGCGCGCTCGGCTTCCTGATCGGCCCGGGTCACCGCCCGAGGGGGCACCGGGCGCTCGATGATTTTCTCCAGGCGTCCGTTTGCTCCCACCACCTTGAGGGTCCAGGTGGTGGTGTCCGCCACCACCAGTCGTCCGTCCGGGAGAACGCCGAAGGAGGGCGACGGGTCGAAGACGCGCCCACCGGCACCCTGCCCGATGGTCACCGACCCTCGACCCGATCGGATGGCCTGTCCCTCAACCACCGGGGCGGTGGGGCGCCACGCCTGGAAGAGCCTCCGAGGCTCCCCTTCCAGCGGGAAGAGGGAGATGGGGAAGGACGACGGGGCCTCCGGTGGCGCTCCCGGCCCCTGCATCTCGAAGATCATGGTGGTCTGGAGCGACACGAACCCATCTGCGGGGTGCGGGGCGAGCGGAGGTGCGGGGATTCCTCCCCGGGCCGGGTCGAAGGGGGTGCTGTGCAGATACTCCCCCGACGGAGAAAACCAGGTCATGGTCCTCCGCCCGGTGTCCACCACCATGACCCGCCCGTCGGGAAGGACTCCGAAGGTTCCCGGGCCGGTTACTTCGCCGGGTCCGTCACCGATGCGGAGGAACTGGTGGAGGTGGTCGCCGGACCGGTCGACCTTCACCAGGGAGCGGCTCTGGAGGTCGAGGATGTGGAGGTTCCCCTCCCGGTCGAAGGCGAGGGTCCGTGGGTCGGTGAACTGGGCCCACCCCGGGGCGCTCATCCCACCCAACCGGAACACGGCATCGGTCTGGAGCGCGAGGGTGCGATCGGTTCGGGGAAGTTCAACTCGGTCCTGCGCGGTTGCGGTCTGCGGCGCCAGAGCCAGGGGGAGGAGGGGTGCGATGAGGAGGGTGGATACCCGCACCCTGCAGCGCCGCCTTGCGGGGGACGTCTCGATCAGATGCATAAAACGGCTCCAGTTGGAACGTAGTTGCTCCTCCCGAAAACCGGTCGGGAGAGGTGAGTGCAGATACGATGCCCTTACGTTGTCAGGGAGTTGCCCGGAGGTGGATTCCCAGACGTGCGTTGGTTCGGTTGACAATAGTGTGTGACACACACTATCATGTGACCATGACTAAGCCGGCACCGCCCCACGACCCCCCGCATCCGCCTCCCGAAGTGCTGGAGAAGCTCACCCTTGAGTTGAGGCGCGGGGTCATCGTGCTCGCCTGCCTCAGCCAACTGGATGAGCCCGCCTACGGGTACGACCTCCAGCAGCGACTCGCCGAACGAGGCATGGAGATCGAGCAGGGAACGCTGTATCCGCTCCTCCGAAGACTCCAGGAGCAGGGAATCCTGGCGGAGGAGTGGCGCATCGAGGGGTCGCGGCCCCGCAAGTACTACCAACTCACCCCTGGAGGAGCACGGGCGCGAGCGGCGCTTCAGGCCCAGTGGGAAGAGATGACCAAGGTCCTGGGAACGCTCCTGGACACTTCCGGAGGAGATTGAGATGGAACTCGTCGATCGATACGTCCACGCGGTGGTGCGCCGGCTTCACCCCTCACGGCGAGCGGGGGTGGAGGCCGAGCTGCGGGCCTCCATCATGGATGCCCTCGAGGCCCGTGGGGCCGATCCCACGGAAGAGCAGGTGGCCGACGTTCTCACCTCGCTGGGGGAGCCCTCCGAACTGGCTGCCCGATATGAGCCCTCACAGCGCTACCTGATCGGCCCGGAGCATTATCCACTCTTTCGACGGGTTCTGGGCCGAACCCTCGGCATACTTGGAGTCGCTTCGGCGGCAATCCTGGTCGTAGCGCTCATCCTGGGGGGATCTGCCGAATTTGCGGTGGGGGGCATGGCGGCTCGGGCCCTACTCCTGCTCGCGGCGGCAGCCATCGTCGCGACGCTGGTTCAGATCGGTGTCTTCGCCTGGCTCCAGCGCCAGGAAGGAACGGGGGCCGAGGGAGACCTCCCGGCCCCGGAGGAGTGGGACCCTCGCACCCTGCCACCTGTCCGACGAGATTTGCACCCCTCCCGTTCGGAGGGAGTGGCGGGGATCGTGGCCGGGGTCCTGGCCCTGGTGGTCGCAGGGGGAATCGGCAGGGCCGGGCGGGCCGCTCTCCCCACCCTTTCCCCGGATCTCGTTCCACTCGTGCAGGAGTTGGTCGTCACCAACGCACTCATCCTGCAGTGGGCACTCCTGCTTTCGGTGGGCGCCCACCTCATGATCCTGATCCGGGATCGCTGGATCACGGCGGGGATGGGATTGCGGCTCCTGGCCGACCTCGGCGCAGGGATCGTCTTTGTTCGCCTTCCCTTTCAGATCATGGCATACCGAGAGGAGCTCCTGGACCAGGGAATGGCCTTCACCTGGCTCCTGTTGAGCGCGGCCCTGACCGGGTTCGTGGTGCTGGCCATGGTGGCGAGTTTCTGGTTCCGGCTCCTCCGATCCACCGGCAGGAGAGAGCGGGGCGCCGGGCGGGGAATCGCCGGAGCGGCACTCGTGGCCGGAGCCTTCGTGGCGACCCTCGGCGGCCTCCCCGCTTCCGCCCAGCCTGGCGGTGACCCCGCCCTCCAGGGCCGGCTCCACCACCTGGAATACCGGTCCCGGCAGTTCGACGAGATACGGGAACTCCGGGTCTACACCCCGCCCGGCTACGATCTCGAACCGGAGCGCAAGTACCCGACCCTCTACCTGCTTCATGGGGTGGGGGAGGGCCCGGAAGCGTGGATCGAGCGGGGACAGGTGGATCGCCTTCTGGATCGTCTCATCGCCGAGGACGAGGCGCTTCCCATGGTGGTGGTCATGCCTCTCGGGTACGGCCTCCCCGGCGGGGTGGCGAGCTCCCGGGAGATGTTGAGCCCCGCAACCGATCAGCGGGAGGTCATGGAGCGCTTCGTAGCGGAGCTTCGGGGTGAGGTGATGCCCCTGGTGGAGCGCACCTTCCGATTGCGTTCCGATGTTCCGTCCCGCGCAGTGGCCGGTCTCTCCATGGGTGGTTCCCAGGCGCTCTATCTTGGGCTCAACCACCCCGAGCTCTTCGGTGAGGCAGCCTCCTTCGGAGCTGCCGTCATCATGTTCGGCGGTCGGTTTGGCGCATGGTTCCCGCGGACGGCGGAGTTTCCCGCGAAGCCGGGCGTCATCCACATGTCCGTGGGGACGGGCGACTTTCTCCTGGGTGCGAACCGCCACTTCGCCTCGTGGCTGGAGGGAGAGGGGCTCTCGATCCGGCTGGAGGAGGTCCCGGGGGGCCACGACTGGGAGCTCTGGCCCCTCGAGTTGACGAGGGCGCTACCGACCTTCTTCCGCCCCGCGACGGAGACTTCGCCACTCGCCTTTGCCGGTGCCCCGTCCCCGGCTTCGGGGACGCGGGGTGCCTCCGACCCCCTCCCCGACGCACAGGAGGTCGTCGATCGATACCTTTCCGCCATCGGGGGGCGGGACGCCGTTCTGGCCCACCCCAGGAGCCGGTCGGTGGGAAGCTACGAGATCCCCATGCTGGGGATGCGGGGGGAGTTGGAAGTGGTCTTCGAGGCGCCGAATCGGGTGGTGACCCGGATCACCGTTCCGGGGATGGAACCCATCCTCCAGGGATTCGACGGGGAGGTGGGGTGGTCCGTGGAGCCCATGCTGGGGGCCCGGATCCTTGCGGGACGGGAGCTGGACCTGGTGAGGGAGACCGCGCACCGGTTGGCGCGGGTGCGGGATCCGTCTCTCTTCCTCTCGCGGGTGACGGTTGCCCTCACCGAGGAGGACGGTGAGCCCTGCTATCAGATTCAGCTCCACTGGGCCAGCGGGAGGGAGAGTACGGACTGCTACCATTTGGAGAGCGGGCTCCTCATCTCCACGAGAGAAGAGGTGGAGTCACCCATGGGGACTGCGGAGGTAGTGACCCGATTCAGCGAGTATCAGTTCCTTGGTGGGATTCTCGCTCCGGCTCGCACCACCATCGAGTCCATGGGGATGACGCAGATCCTGGAGATTCGTTCAGTTTCCCATGAGGGTGTGGACACGTCCCTACTCCAGCTACCGGCCCGGATCCGGGCTCTCGCGGCAGGGCGCTGACCCCCTGACTCGGGGGGCTACCGCTCCGGCCAGTTCACCAAGGGGTTTCCATCCTCGTCGAGAATCCGGATGAAGGGTTCACCCTCATAGGGAACCCCCAGCACGATGCGAGGACGGCCCTGACCGTCTGAGAGGACGAGGGTCGAACTCCGATCCAGCGCCCGCCCGACGAACGCCCGGGGGGCCCCGCCGAAGATCTCGGTGAGTCGCGCCTGGCGCTCCTCTTCAGGGAGAGTCATGACGGCCGCCTCCAGGTCGGCGCGGCTCGCCGGGAGGTCGATTCCCAGCGAACGGAGCCCCTCCGCCAGCGACCCTTCCGGGCGATCGGAAATGGAGAGTCCGGCACGGGTCCCTCGCGGATCCTGATAGTGATGCAGGACCACCGTTTGGTCCTGCTTGAATCCGTCGAGCGAGAGATGCCGCATGGCGGAGTAGCCGTTCTCCGAGACCTCGTTCCGGAAGGCCATTCCGCCTACCTCGTCCCCCTTTCCGTCGAAGAAGGTGAAGGAGGGCATCCGGCGCTCTTCCTCCTGTCCTTCCAGGAGCTGGACCCCGTCCATGGTGGCGGCCTGGGGGTGCGCCGAGTTGGCCAGGACGAAGGCCAGGGTTCCGTCAGGCTCCACGATCTCCAGCCGCTCGGCTCGCAGCACGTCGGTGGTGGCGAAGGGACGGATCGCGCCGGAGGCTACCACGGCCACCAGGGCGAGCCCCAGGAGACCCGTCATGAGGCGCATCTGCCGCATCTGGCCGCGGAGTCGGGAGATTTCCGTGTCGAATGCAGTGCTCTGTGTGTCGTTCATGATTCCATGGGTCGAGGTTGAAAGGGTTCGGGCTTCCGGCTCGCACCGGTTCCCGGGAGGGGAAGGCTATCCTCCCCTGTCAGCAGCGTCCGGACTGCGTTCCGGAAGGGCTCTTCGAGTGCGGCCAGCCCGGCGGCGGGAGGGAGCGGGAGGAACTCCTCCCTCGGGGTTCCATCGATATGGAAGAGGCGTTCCGTGGGAACCCGGAGCTGGATTCCGGTGCGAGGGAGGGTGAAGGTGCTTACCGCACCGGCCAGCCCTGCCATGGGAGTGCCGATGACGACGGCGCGATCCATGGCGTCCAGCCCGATGGCCACCCCCTCTCCCATGCTCCCGGTCCAGCGGTCAACCAGAACCACCATGGGCGCGGTGTAGGCGAAGGGGCCTCTGGGGCTCACCTCTTCCAACCAGCTCCGCCGCACGCCGAAGGCCCGTTCCTCCAAGGGGTCCTCGTGCCGCTGGTACACTCCCACCTCCGTGACGAGACGACCCATGAGCCCCCGAGCTACCGTCGTCGTTCCGCCACTCGGGGTATCGCGGAGGTCGAGGATGAGACCATCCGTGTCCGCCATTTCGGCGATGGCGGCATCCCATCGGTGGATGAGCTCCTCACTCGCCAGTGCGTCATGGATCCGGATGTACCCGATGTTCCCCTCCAGGCGCTGCGCGGTGAGGTGACCTTCCCGGGTCGATGGCGGTGCCCCCGAGAGGGTCACCTCACGCACCCCGTCACCCCCCCGGAGACCGAGGGTGATCGGGGCCCCCTGACGCCCAGCCAGAATGGTGCGAAGGGCCCAGTCCTCCGCTGCGGGGCTCACCAAAGCAGCGAAGCGGGGGCGGATCGCGGCGAGCGCCTCAGCTACCGGAATCCCATCCACCGACAGCACCTCCATCCCGGGGAGAACCCCCGCCCGTTCCGCCTCGGAGCCCGTCCGCACCGCCGTGATGCGAGCCCGGAACTCCCGCCACTCCCCCGCCACCTGGGCGCCGCTGGGGAAGAGCCGGAAGGATCGCTCGTTGCTCACCCCCAGGTGCAGGTGATGATCGTAGAGGTGCCCGAGCATGGATTCCAGGAGGTTCACGAAGTCTTGGGGGTTGTCCACCCCTTCCACCTCCTCCAGGTAGTGGCACCGGACGCTCGGCCAGTGGGTGCGTTTCCGGTCCAGATAGGCGTAGGACGAATCCACCATCCGCCATGCCGTCTCCAGGTCCTCTCGCCACTCGGACGGTGCTTCGGGAGGATGGGTACAGGAGTCTTCGGCACCCTCGCGGGCCCCATCGCCACTCTCCTGAAGCACTCTCAGCCTCTCCTGGAACGCCTCCCGGAGACGCGCCTCCCCCTCCGGGTCGGTTCGCTCGATGGCACTCCGGTAGAGGCGTACCGCGTCGGCGGTGCGACCGACCTCCACCAGGGCGCGCTCGTACTGGGTATGGAGGTCCAGCGAAGTGGGGTGGAGCTCCACACCGGCCTGGTAGACCCGGAGTGCTCGTTCCACCTCACCCAGATGCAGATGGTGCCAGGCAGTGAGGATGGGATCCCACTCTCCCGGCGCGAATCCCTGGCGTGCTGCCAGGATCGTCTCATCTCCCAGAGTGGCCTGGAGGCGTGGATAATGTCGGCGGAGCGCCTCGGTGAGTCCAACGGCCTCCTCCTCTTCCGCGAGGGTCAGGAAGAGGTGGTCGAGGGCGGAGAACCACGCCGCGTCCTCGTCCGCTCCATCCTCCCCCCGCACTCGTTCATACCGCGCGGTCCGGTACTCCTCCCGGGGCCCTCCCACCCCCCTTCGGGTCAGCACCTCCAGCGCCTCTCCTCGCCGAACGGCGGCGAGGCGGAAGTCCACGGCGCTCGAGCGGAAGGCGATTTCCATCTGCCCATCGTCGGAGGCCAGGATCTCCGCCGGGAGCGTCAGGATCCCCGATGCCGTGTACTCCCGGAGCTGAACGGTGGGAATGCCGCCCTCCATCTCGATGCGAAGCTCGGTACCGAAGCTCAGCCGGGTGCCGCCGTCCCGTGAGCGCCATCGTCCCACACCCTCCTCCATCAGCGGGCGATCGCCGGTCCGGAGGACAGGGCGGGTCCGATACTCCGGGCGGGGCACCGGCTCCCATCCGCCGCGCTCCCCCAGCGTTCCTGCGTGGCGGAGGGCCACGCTCCGGGCCACTCCTTCTTCCGCGCTATCGGCTTCCGGAAGGGGGCGGCCCTCCCCCTCGCCAAGCCCGAGGCCGGTGAAGAGGGTGGAGGCCAGCGTCCATGCGGCGGCGTGGGTGGCCAGAGGGCTGGGGTGAAGACCATCGGGGTCCAGCATCCCCATCCTCCGGTCATGGGCGAGTTCAGCCCATACCCGACCTACCGGAGCCACACGCACGCCGAGACGCCTCCCCACCTCCATGAAGGCATAGTCGTGGTAGGAGAACGCCTCCGGGGATCCCGTTCCCCCCCAGGTCTGGTAGAGGATGGGTTCGGCGCCATGGCCCCGTACGAGGGCCACCGCTGCCTCCATCTCACGGAAAAAGCCGTCGGGCGGGTCCTGAAAGGGAACCCCGTCGAGAATCCACACGGTTGAAAGGCCCCGTTCCTGGAGGACCACCCAGTCCCAATCTCCCTCCTGGAGAAGTTGCTCCAGCTTCCCGGAATTCCGGTGCCCCTGGAGGGACTCTCCGTTGGGGGCGTGCATGCGAACTTCCACGTTGAGCGATGGGAGGGTCTCTTCGACGACGCGCTTCACCTCTCCCGGGAGATCGTGGAAGTGGGTCATGCTGTTGCCGATGAAGAGGACCCGCACCGGTTCCGAACCCATCTCCTGAAGCCCCGCGAGGGGGAAAGCCCGGGAGAGGGAGAGGAGGAGGATGACCAGGGTGAGAAGGGCACTGCGGGGCTTCATGCGGGGCGACACTCCGGTTCATGGAGGGGAGGGGATTCCGGCACGGGTCGTCCATGAGATCCCGGTACGACGTCAGGGATCATGCCGGCGCAGATCAACGGTGGGATGCCGCGCGGCGAGTTCGCTCAGCTCCGGTGAGTCGGGTCGGTTCCGAACGTAGCGATCAAAGAAGGCGAGCGAGACCTCGTTGATGGCGCGGTGAACACCATCCGCATCGGCCAGAAGGGGGGAGTACAGGACGGCATCGGTGAACCCGATGTGCGAGATGTCCTCGATGACCATGGAGTAGGCGCCGGCGTCGAGAGACGCGGCACGTCGGCGAAGGAGCTCAAGGAAGTTCCCTTCCAGTTCGTCCCTGGATCTTCCGGTCATCTCCACGATGCGGGTGTCCGAAAACTCCTCCAGGCGGTTCGAGAAGGATTCGAAGTCCAGCGTCGAGTTGGAACTCATGTAGAGAAAGGGTTTGCTCGTCGGAAGGGGCTCGCCGAAGGTGCCTCCGTCCATGTTGATGGCTGCCAGAACACGGGGGTCCGTCAGGAGGAGCCGCTGAGCCGCCGATCCGCCGAAAGAATGCCCGAACGCTCCGATGCGCGATGGATCGATGCGGTTGTCCAGCGCGCGGGCGATCTGGGGAAGGGCATCCAGCGCATGTCCAAGATTCGACACCCATTCACCGATGTGTTCATCCAGCACCTCGACGCCTGCGCCGACCAACTCCCGATGCCGGTTCCGGTGGACCTCTCCATGGATGACGGCGGCGGCGGCGTACCCGGGATGGTCCACCGAGAGGACCACATATCCGTAGCTGGCCAACTCCAGCATCTGGACGGTGTTTTGTGCCCGGAATCCGCCCAGTCCGTGGGAGAAGATCAGGATCGGGTACGACGCTTCCGCCTCGGACACCGGCGCATCGAGTTGCGCCGGGGTTGTGATGCGGTGGAAGTGCGAGAGGACCGGACGGGGAACTCCGAAGATGGCGGCCACTTCGGCGATGAGAGGCGATCCATCCAGGAAATACGGTGCGTTTTTCGTGGTGGAGGCGGCAGGGTACCAGAGTTGCGCCGGGAGGCGATCGTCCAGAAGGAGGGCGCGGGTCCCGACGGTATATGGTCCGGTGGGATTTCCAATCCGGAAGAAGGGAAGGGCATACACCAGCCCCCCCGCCATGAAGAGCAGGAGGGCGGATCCCACGATGACGCTGGACGCAAGTCCCTTCTTTCCGGATTCCCTCCGGCGGTGGTACCCCCACGCCGCCGCCAGGGCAAGGAGAATGGGGACAAATGAGAGGTGGAATCTCCCCAGGAGAAGGGGGAGGAGAGAGACGAGGGTCGCGACGGCAAGCGCTCTCACTCCGTACCGAGGTGCCGCGAGGGAGACACACCATGCCGCGATCACGGCCATGAGGGGGATGAGGATCCAGCTTGCCATACACGGATCGTCCTTCCCGGCGCCAGATCGAACCGGCGGCGAACGAGTGAATGGGAATGGTGCCGGTGCAGAGAACTTACGGTGTACGATCTTCGAAGGTTTCGCAAGCAGCCGCGAAGTCAGCCTCGAGGATGTCCCCATCCGAATCAAACGAGCCGGAGGAAGATGGTGTCACGCCGGGACAGGTTTGTTCGTTTTCCCCATGCGGCGTACATCACTTCGACCAGGAGATCATGAGCATGCGCAACGTCGTTCGTAGCACCATGGTGACCGCGCTGGTTCTTGGCGTGGGTGGAGTTGCTTCAGGATGCTCGTCCAATCCGGTGGACCCTGCGGCGACGGCCACATTCGAGGTCCAGACCTTGGCGGGAGAGCCACCGGTCCTGGTCATGACCCAGAATGGCGCCGAGCTCGCCCACATGGATGCACACTTCTCGGGGGTGATCCAGGCCGACGAAGCCGGATGCCTGCGGATCGACGAGGGGGAAGGTCCCACGGTGGTGTGGCCGGTGGGGTACACGGGCGCGATGACCGCCGATGGGGTGGCCATTCGGAATGCGGGGGGCGCCGAGGTGGGCCTCGTGGGGGGTGAGTTCACCTTTGGAGGCGGGATCGTACCCGAGCTCCTGGCAAGCCTCGGGTTCACCGACGCCGACCGGGCGCAGGCGGCGGCGCTCTGCCCCGGAAGCTACTGGATCGTGGCGGGGTGATCCTCCGGGTTCTTCGTTCCGGATAGCGTTTCTCACTCCATCGAAACCTGGGCGCAACGGGGCCGTACTTCGGAATATGCTCCCGGTCGTGAGGGGAGCCTCCCTTGAGGGGGGCTCCCCTCTGTCGTGAGGACCACCCGAAGTCCTCTCGCGCGATCCGATCTTCCCCTCCGGAGAACCTCCTTGGCCACAGCTTCCCCCCTCCCGATGGGCACTCCCATGCCCTTGCGCGCCCTTCATCTGGCGGCACGTCTTTGGTTCTCGGTGGCTGCCGTGGGACTCTGGATCTTTGCCGCATACGTCGCCATTCACTATGGCGGGTCCGCCCTCCGCGGGGACATGGATGCCTGGAACGACGTCTTCCCCGGGGGACACATCCCAGGGGATACCATCGGAAACGCGGCGGTGGCCGTGCATGTGCTTCTGGCCGTGATGATCATCGCCGCCGGTCCCCTTCAGCTCATCCCCTGGATCCGCAGAAACGCACCCGGGGTCCATCGCTGGTTGGGGCGTATCTTCGCCATGGGCGGCTCGTTGGCGGCCGTGGCCGGTCTCTACCTGGTGTGGATTCGGGGTGAGACCGCCGGAGACCTTCCTCAGAATCTCGGAATCACGCTGGACGCCATCCTCATTCTCGGGTTCGCCATGGTGGCCATTCGAGCCGCGCGACGTCGGGACTTCAGGGCTCACCGACGCTGGGCGCTTCGTCTCTTCCTGGTGGTGAACGCCGTCTGGTTCTTTCGCATCGGGCTCTCGCTCTGGCTCATGCTTCACCAACGCCCCGTGGGGTTCGACCCCGACACCTTCAGTGGTCCCTTCCTTACCTTTCTGGCCTTTTCCCAGACCCTTCTTCCCCTCCTGATCCTGGAGGGGTACCTCCGGGCGAGAGATGGGGGTTCGGTTTCGGCGCGGGCAACCATGGCGGGTGTCCTGGGGATCTCCGCTCTCCTCACCGCGGGGGGGATCTTCGCCGCCACCATGATTCTCTGGAAACCCTTCCTCTGAGGAGGCTGTTGAAGAACCCGGAGGGATGAACTCCCGGAGCGACCCGCTCCGGGGTCGCCGACCACGTCACGCCCTCCACTTGGCGATGAGGGGAGAGGGGCGCACATTGGGGGACATTTCCCAATGCCGGGGAGGATGCGGAGCCGATGGCTCATCCTCCCGAACTGCCTGCCCCCACCCGGGAGAGAACCTCCCGAGGAGCGTTCGTGTCTCCCAGGTCGAAAAAAGCCGCCGGTCGCGAGCCGCTCAGTCGGGAGCGCATCGTGGCCGCGGGAATCGAACTGGCCGATGAGGTCGGGATCGATTCGCTGAGCATGCGGAAGCTGGGGCGGAAGTTGGGGGTGGAGGCCATGTCGCTCTACCACCACGTGGCCCACAAGGACGACCTCCTCGACGGGATGGTGGACGTCATCTTTGACCGGATCGGACTCCCGGAGGGGGAGAATTGGCGTGACGCCATGCGGCGCCGGGCTCTGTCGGTCCGAGCGACCTTCCGGCGCCATCGGTGGGCGGTGGGGCTCCTCGAATCAAGGGAGAATCCGGGCGAGGCCTCCTTTCGCCACATCGACGGGGTGGTGGGAGTCCTTCGGGAGGCGGGGTTCTCCATGACCCTCGTGGCCCACGCCTATGCGCTCCTGGACAGCTACATCTACGGGTTCGTCTTACAGGAGAACGCCTTCCGGTTCGAGGGAGGGGAAGAGGCGGCGGAGTTGGCGGCGACCCTCATCGAGGCCATGCCTTCCGATGCGTACCCGAACCTCGTGGCATTCACCCGGGAGCATGTCCTCCAGCCCGGCTACGACTTCGCGCACGAGTTCGAGTACGGGCTGGATCTGATCCTGGACGGGTTGGAGCGCCGGAGGGCGGTGGAAAGCGGAGAGGGGTGACCCTTTCGTAATCCTCGCGGGGTGATGGAAATCGCTTCTTCCCCCTTGTAGGCGGGCGGGGTCTGAAACCATCGTTACTCTTACAGCGTAAGAGCTTCTGGCACCTTCCATCCCCCGTCACCATCGGACTCGTTCCCCATGAACCGCCGCCGCCTCCCTCTCACCACTGCCGTCACCCGCCTCGCCGCCATCCTCGCCGCCCTCGTCCTGATCGCCGTTCCCCTTCAGGGGCAGGATGCGGGCACCACACCCGTGCACCGCTCCTTCGTAGGAAGCTCCGCCTTCGTCCTGGCCAACGCCTTCCTGTCGGACTCGCCGGACTTCTATCAGCTCAACTACGGGTACTGGCTTACCGCCCGGGACGTGATCTCAGTGGAGGCCATCACCTGGAAGTACCGGGCGCCCCTGGGGATCCCGTACGGGTCGTCCTTCGGCGCCGTCGAGGAGGAGTATCCGGGGTTCATCCGTGAGCACGGTCTCGGGGTGGCCTATCAGCGCTTCCTCCTGGGGAACGGCTATTCGGCGCTCCACGCCCTCCCCCTTCGGCAGCGCTACGTCGATGAAGATGGGTCAAAGATCCAGGACGGTTTCCAGCTCTTCCTCACCCTTCGTTTCGGGTACCACCTGCGTCTGCCGGGGGGGCGGCTCTTCCTCGAGCCTTCCATCGCCTTCACGCACTGGCCCATCAACACCAACACTCCGGAGGCCTTCGCCGAGCTGGACGCCCGCTGGCGCAACTACTTCCTCTTCGAGCCGGGGCTCCACCTGGGGGTGAAGTTCTGAACTCTACCATGCGGGCCGCGCTCACATCCCGGTACGGTCCGCCCGAGGTGGTCGGCATCAGGGAGATCGGTCCACTCCCATGGCCGGGAGCCCTGAGAGGCATGACCCGGCCCGATGCGCGCGTCACGGGCCGTCTGATCGGCCGTCTCCCACCGCCCATCCGAACACCCGTCGGGCCCCGATTCCCATGCCGCGACTCTCACCCGCTCGCCGGCTGTTTGCCTGGCCGGAACCCGCATCATACCTTGCCTCCTCCCCCAAGAGGGCCTTTGAATTTACTATCCCTCTATCTCTGACACCCTCCGCTACCCCTGCATGGTCGGCCATGGCCCCTGGCTCTTCGAGGGGCTGTCGGTCCCCCTTGAGCTGGAGCCGGTGAGCCGGCGTGAGTTCGACTCCGGGGCGGTAACGCTCCGGTACGTGGCGAAGGGGTAGCGCCCCATGCCCGAAGGCCCATCCCTGAAGCGAAGCACCCGCCTCGTCACCGCCGCTGCCCTCGCGGCCACGGCAACGTTCCTCTGGTTCCTCGCGGTAACGCTGGGATGGTTCCCGGGGAGGGCGGGTCCCCCGCATACCCTCCTCCTCATCGGGTCGTCCACCGGCCTTCTCTGGTCCACCGTCGGCACCCTCCGCCGCACCCCGGTCCTTGCCGGCGCCGGCGCCGTGGTTGGAGTGGTCCTCCTCGTTCTGAGCCTGGTGAGCTTCGTCCGGGCCTCTTCTCCACCCCCCCCGATCACTCCTGGGGGCGTGGTAACGGACAGCGGGGGAGTGCGCGTGGTGGAGCTCCCGAGCTCCGCTTCCCTTCCCTCCCGCACCCTGGAGGCGGATGCGGGCTGGCTCCCCGAGTTCGCTCTGGAGCTGGGCCGCCTGGGCGATGTCCACCCCCTTCCCGGTGGCGGGGCCGTTCTCCTCGATGAGATGGCCGGCCTCATCTGGCTGCTGGACCCGGATGGGCAGACAACGGCGCGGGTGGGCCGACTCGGGGAGGGGCCGGGCGAGTTCTCACCCCACGGAGGGATCCGGGATCTGCTTCTCACCGACTCCTCGTTCGTGGTGCCCGACCTGCAGTTGCAGCGAATGACGGAGTTCTCCTTCGCCGGGACCCTCCTGGCCACTCGGCCTTTCCCGGTGGTGGATCCGGAGTTCGGAGCCGTGTTCGCGGTGGACTGGCAATGGCATCCGGAGAATGGGATCGCCTTCCGCGCCCTCGGCCCGGGGCGAGACCTCATCCTCCGCGCGCACGCGATGGGTGTGGACACCCTCCTCACCCTCTCTCTCCCGATGAACGAGCCCAATGCGCTTCTCCCGCCCACGACCATCTGGGGCTTCGGGCATCGGGGAGCGGTGGTTGTGGGGCGCTCGGATCGGGCACGCATCGAGGCATGGATGCCCGGCGAGACGGCGCCTCGATGGATTGCTCGATGGCCGGACGAAGCCCAAGCCGTCGGGGCGACCGACCGCGCCCATCTCGAAGCCCTCTTCCTGCGGGAGGCTGAAGCAGGCTGGGTAGGCGACCTGCCGGCCGAAGAGCGAAACCGCATCCTGGCATCCCTCACGCTCCCGGAGCAAGCTCCCCTCCTGGCCTCCATCCTCGTGGACGAGGAAGGTCGCACCTGGGTGCGAAGGGCGACCGCTATCCGGTATATGGGAAGGGAGGCGCTCGTCATCGGGATCGGGGCGGGCTTCGGAGGGAGGGAGTGGTGGGTCCTGGGGAACGATGGTCTTGCTCTGGAGGTGGTTACCATGCCGGAGCGGTTTTCGCCCCGAGGGTTCCGGGGGCGTTACATGTATGGGGTCCTGGAAGACTCCCTGGGAGAACAGCGTCCGGCCCGGGTGCAAACGCACTGATCTCGCGCACCGGGTAGCGCCGTCCCCTCTGGACGCCCGCCCGCCACCGCCACCCGGATCCACACCCCTCCCGTCATCGACGGCGTCTTGGACGAGCCCTTCTGGGCCACGCTGGAGCCCATCACCGCCTTCGTGCAGCGGGAGCCGGTAGATGGGACCTTCCCCTCGGAGCACACCGAGGTCCGCATCGCCTACGGCGAGAACTTCCTCTACTTCGGGTTCCGGCTCTTCGACTCCGAGCCGTCGGGGATCCTGGCCCAGACCCTCCATCGCGGCGGTAACATCGGTCTCGACGACCACATCGTCACCGGGCTGGCCCGCGCCGTTCCCAGGGAGGATGGGTACCGGGTGACGGACCTCCTCGCGAATGTCAGCTATAATGTGCTCCCGGTGGTAACTCTCTGACGGGGTAACCGACGCTACCGGAGGACGGCCCTCGCCCCGAGTGCTCCCGAGATGACCACCAATCCGACCAGCGCACCGGCACCCCACCGAGCCGTTCGAGGAAGGTTGAGGAGTCCCGAGGTCCCCAGCTCCAGGATGAGGTTCTCCACTCCGGGAGGGTGCACTTCCCCATTCAGGAAGAAGACACGGATCATTTCGCGGGCCTCCGCTTCCCATCCCCGGAAGAGATCCAGGTGCCCACGGTTCGGGATGACCAGATGGTGGCCGTTGGCGAGGAGAGGAAGGAAGGCGTCCACACGCTCGGGAGGCGTGCTGAAGTCGAGGGCTCCGGTAATGAGGAGCGTCGGCGTCGCGCTTCCATGGAGATCGCGGAACGGTTCCGGAAGCCGCTCGATCCCCATGGCGGGGGCCATGGCCCAGATCACCGCTCCCAGCGGCGACCCCAGAACCGCTCCCGCCAGGTCGAGTTCCACCGCCAGGTCCCGCCCCGGGTCCTGGTCGAGGCTCGCCCCCATGCTCGCCATGGCGCCCCAGACGAAGCGCCCGGGGAGGGCGAACCGGTACCCCAAGGAGAGGAGCGCAAGCCCCGCATGGTCCCCCTCCGCGGCGGCCGCGTACGCTTCGGCCACGGACTCGGCGGTGCGCATGTCGAAGAGGAGGGCGAAGGTGGTGACCCGGATCCGGCCCGGGTCCAGCGGGATTCCCAGCCGACGAGGGGGGAGGTTGGCGAGGGCTCGGGCCATGTCATCGGTGAGGGAGCGGGGATCGGCTCCGGGAGGATGGGCCTCCGCCCGCCGTGTGTCCCACGTCAGGAGCATCCGCTCCACCACCTCCGGCTCCCAGACGAACCCTCCCGGTGGGTTGGGAGCGGTGAGGACCGATCGGTGGATGCGGTCCGGGTGCAGCTCCTGATAGATGAGGGCCACCCGGGTTCCGAAGCTTCCCCCCCGGAGGTGGATGCGCCCATACCCCAGCGCCTCTCGGGCCGCCTCCAGATCACCGATGACCTCCCGAACGGTGAAGTGGTTCAGGTCGATCCCTTCAGCCCGGAAGCGATGGGCCGCTGCCTCCGCACCCCTCCGGATCCCTTCCAGCGACGCAGCGGAGAGGAGGTCCCCATCCCCTCCCATGAGGGCACGCCGGATTTCGGGGGCGTGCAGCACCACCGAGCCGTCCGATCCCCGGTACCCCAGGAGCACATAGTCCCCATCCTCCAGATAGACCGGGTGGGGGCGGTGCCCGAGGTTGGACTCTCCCGGACCGCCTCCCAGGTAGAAGATGGGGGCCCGCCGCACCGGACCCGTGGAGCGAAACCGCACCACCGGAAGGGCGAGGGTTCCCACGGACGGGTCCTCATGGTCCAGGGGGACCAGGAGGGTTCCGCACTCCGCCTCGGAGGTGCCCGTAGATGTCCGGGCCTGGCACGGTTCGAGGATAAGGGTTCCGGGAGGATGGGTCCCGGGCGCCGACATCCGTACCGGATGGGGGGCCGAGGAGCGGCACCCCGCAAGCGCCATCGCCCCGGCGAGGGCGGCAACCGTGGTCAGGGCCCGGATGGAGGCGTTCAGGGGGGTCCGGACTCCTCGTTGCCCGATTCCTTCTGCCCGGCCTTCACCGGGCGGGAGTCGGAAGTGGGTGGGACGGCCCCCCTCCCCCTGGACCGAGATGACCCCTTCGGGGTCGACGCGACGGCGGGAGTGGAGGTGGAGCGCGCGGCGAGGGCGATGGCGAGGGTGAGGGGGTGGAGCATGGTCGGCATCTCCGGATTCAGTCCATGATGAAGGAGGGAGGGGAAGATCCCGCGGAGGGATGGAGTTCATCCGGCGGGGTTCGGGGCCGACCGTGATTCGTACGACGTAAGGTATCGGCACCCCCGACATTGGCAAGGGTGGGTGACCGTCTCCGGATCACGGCTTCGGCCACCACCACATTGATGACCCATCCGGCGCCCATGAGGAGGGTGCGGGCGCTCTCGCCCGGAGCGCCCACGAGGAGGAACCAGGGGAGATGGGTCAGCACCTGGGTGCCGGCTCCCATCCCGATGGCGTACCCCCGGATCATCCAGGCTCCGTGGGCCTGGAAGTCACGGAACCGAAGGGCCAGGAGAGCAAGGAAGATCGAGGCGATCATGGCTGCTCCGAAAAGGATGCGGAGGAGGTACACCCCCACCCCATCCCCTTCGGGCCAGGGGTAGAAGTGGGCCATCCAGAGCCCGGTGAGGGCGGAGATGATGCCGAGAGGTGCCACGACCCTCCCCGCCCGCCTGTGCCACCTTCCGCGCCGGCGGCGGAGGGTGGGGGCGAACTGGAAGGCGCCGACAAGGGCGAAGGGAATGGAGGCCACGATGTGGAGGGTCACCGGGAGGGGGGCCGCGAAGAACCGGGCGTTCTCCATTGTGACCTCGCTTGATACCGCCAGCTCCAGGAGGCGGAGGGTGCCGGCCAGGGCAGGGACCAGGGCGAGGGCGATGAGCCCGGCGACGACGAACCATTCGGATCGGCTCGCCGCCGCCGGAGGCCGAACTCGACCTCGCCCACCACTACCGGAGGAGCTCAACGGAAGTCGATGTGCAGCCCCAACATGGTGACCAGATCGTTGCGGGTATCCCGGGCGCCGCCGTCAGACGGGGTGAACCCGCTCACATAGTCCCTGGCCTCGAGGCGAAGGCGCACGCGGCCCATGCCGAACTCGCCGCCCACCCCGAAGAACGCCGCCGGATTGTGGGTGGTCTTCACATCGCCGCCACGGTGCCGGTAGCTCCGGGCTCCACCACCGAGTCCGGCAAAGGGCCGGAAGGTCATGGCACTCCCCACATCCCACCGGGGTCCGCGAAGTTCGGCGCCCACATCGTAGGTGAAGAGGTCGAGGCGCGGTTCCTCGGGAGAAGTGATGTCACGGCTCCGCGCCCACCCCACCGTGGTGGTGACCGCCAGTGCCGGGTGCGCGATGAAGGAGAGGCGAGCGGTTGTGGCGCCCCCCCGTTCGATGGCGCGCTTCTGCGCACCGGTGGGGATGATGCTCCCCCCCGACACGAGGAACTCCCACCTCCGCGCATCATCGGGTGAGGATGGGGCCTCGCCGGTCTGACCGATGAGGGGTGTAGCCGCAAAGAGAGTGCAGCTCAGCGCTGCGGGGATCAGGAGTATGCGGAGCATGGTCGTTTCTCGTTTCGTTCAGCCTGGGAGGGGGAAGCGGCGTGCGACCGCTACAGGGCATACCGGGTGCCCATACCAGGAAAAGGTGCGAGAGACGACCTGCCGTCGCTTCGGCCAAAAGGTGTAGATGGGTGCAGATGGAGGGGGAGAACTCGTGGGCCCTCAGAGCAGCTTCAACTCCCGGGCCCGAGCCACCGCCGCCGTCCGGTGCCCCACCTTCAGCTTGAGGTAGAGATTGGCCAGGTGGCGCTTGACCGTCGCGGGGGTGATGGCGAGGTGGGCGGCGACCTCCTGATTCCGGGCGCCGGCCGCCACGAGGCGCAGGACCTCGAACTCCCGCGGGGTCAGAATCCCGGCACCGGCAGGTGCCTCATCCGCGGGAGGGGATAGGGGTGTCGGAGGTGCATCGAAGGCGGCCAGGAGCATTCGGGCGTACTCCCCCCCGATTCCGCGCGCTACTCCCTGGCGAAGGAGGTCCCGCACCCCGTCCCCTTCGTCTACGAAGGTGCGGAGGTACTCCTCCGGCTCACCGAGGGTCAGCGCATCGTCCAACGTGGCGAGAGCGGAGCGGAGTTCCCCCTGGGCCTGATAGCCCACCGCCTGGAGGATCCGGATTTCGATGAGGCTCCCGGTCCGCCCACCCACCTCCGCCGCACCGGCGAGGCGGTGGAGGGTGGTCATGGCCTCCGTATGGGAGGGGTGGTCGCGCCCATCACCATGCTGCGTGAGAAGCATCCTGACCAGGGTAAGGTGCTCGAACTCCCGCATGTAGCTGATCCCGTCATCCGGGGAGAGCCCCCGGTCCCGGACCCAGCGCCACCCCTCGTCCATCCGACCCTGCGCAAGCCGGATGCGCACTTTCTCCGCCGCGAGGGGACGCACCCGGGGGAGAGGGCTGGGCACATCGAGGCTCTCGGCTCGCTCCAGGAGGGCCATCGCACCTTCCAGGTCGCCGCAGGCGCGATGGATGCGAGCCATGGCGGCACACCACCCGGCGGCGTTCCCGGTATGTTCCCCCCGCCCGTCGGACTCGGAGATGGTCCGGAGATGCCTCATGGCCCCATCCAGGTCACCCCGCTCCCGGAGCACCTCGCTCAGTCCGAGGTGGAGTTCGTCCGTCTCGGGAATTTCCGGGAGGGGGTGCTCGGTAGCGCGCCGCAGTCCGCCGCCGTAGATCCGCTCCGCCTCGCCGAGGCGACCCTGCGCCACCCGGATGTCTCCCAGGACGAAGATGCCACGAATTGCCGAGAGGGGGTCTCCGGCAAGCTCCATGAGAGAGAGCGCCCGGGAGAAGGTCTGGTACCCAGACTCCAGCTCGCCATGGGCCCACTCCGCGAGGCCCAGGAGTGCCGTACCTTTGGCCCGTTCCCCGACTTTCTCCTCCGGGATGAGCGCGAGGGACCGTCGAGCGTGTTCCACCGTCCCAGCAATGTCGCCACGAGTTTGCGCCAGGTAGACCCGTGCGGTGGCCACCTCCATGGGGAGGGTACGCCGCCGCTCCTCATCCAGGACAACCCCCCTCGCCTCTTCCGGCTGCGTCGACTCCGCCATGGGTTCGGAGGCGTTCAGCCACCCTTCCACCTCCAGGAGCCGCGCCTCCGCGGGATCCAGTTCGCCCCCGTTCAGGAGCGCCCATGCGTAACTCATCCCGAGGGCAGGGCGTGTTTGCACGAGGGCCTCCGGGAGTCTCTTCACCTGATCCAGCCATTGCCGCGACTGGTGGCGGCGGTCCATCCCTGGCGGGGCCAGCTCCAGGAGTCGCGCCGCCCGCTCCGGATCCCCCCCTTCCAGCGCATGGTGCACCGCCTCGGAGGTCAGCCCGTGCCCCTCGTACCAGGCGCTCGCGCGCCGGTGAAAGGTCCGGACCGCCTCGGGGTCCTTCCGAAGAGCGAGGGTTCGGAGAAGGTCGGCGAAGAGGTGATGGTAGCGATACCACCCACGCCCGTGGTCCAGGGGGACCACGAAGAGGTTGGTCCGCTCCAGCTCCTCCAGGAGCGCCTGCGAACCCCCGGTTCCCAGGACGGCGTCGCAGAGGGGGCCACTCATCCGGTCGAGAATTCCCGTACCCAGGAGGAAGTGCCTCACCACTTCGGACTGGGCCAGGAGCGCCTCGTCCGCCAGATAGTCGGCGATGTGGCGATGATCCCCGGAAAAGGACTCGATGAAGGCGGGAATGTCGGTCCTTCCCTGCATGGAGAGAGCCGCCAGTTTGAGCCCGGCGATCCACCCTTCGGTCCGATCTTCCAGCTTTGCCACCTCGGAATCCGACACCCCCAGCGCCATCACCTCGTTGAGGAAGTTCGCCGTCTCTTCCCGCGTAAATCGCAGCTCCCCCGCCCGCAGCTCCATGACCTCTCCCCGGGCACGCAGCCGCGCCAGCGGGAGGGGCGGGTCGACCCGGCTGGTCAGGATGAGGTGCATCCGGGGAGGAAGGCGATCGAGGAAGAAGCCCATCGCCGAATGGATCGCCGAAGCCTCGATGGCGTGGTAATCGTCGAGAATGAGGATGGGTTCCGGATCCATCCCCACGAGCTCGTTGATGAGCACCGTGAGTACCGCCTCCATGGGGGCGGATCGGGGCGGGTGCAGGAGGGACAACGCCTCGGCTCCCACTGAAGAATCGAGCTTTCGGAGGCCCCCGATGAGGTACGTCCAGAAGAGCTCCGGTTCGTTGTCCGAAGGGTCGAGGGACACCCAGGCCGCCGCCCTCCCCTCGGGGGCGCCCGTTCGGAGCCATTCGGCCAGGAGCGTCGTCTTCCCGGACCCCGGAGGGGCCGAGATGAGAGTGAGCTTTCCGGCGGCTCCCCGGTTGAGTTCCTCGATGAGCCTGGGGCGCGGAACCAACCCCTCACGCCACTCGGGGAGATGGAGCTTCGTCTCCAGGAGGGGGATCGCCGTCGGGGCGTCGGATGGCGATTCACCGGCGTTCGGCATGGCGTCCGGTTTGAGGGGGGTGCCCGGTGGGGAAAGGCGGGGTCTTGTCGACGCGTCGGGATACCCCGGGTTGTCCTGCCCGTGCCCACCAGGGTAGACATTACGACGTATGGCCCGACTCGTCCTTCTCCTCGCCCTGCTCCTCCTCCTCCTCCTCGGGTGTACCCCTGGAGAGCCCCAACTCTGGGTACTCGCCGAATCGGTGGCGCAGCGCCCGGACAGTTGGGAGGTCGCTGTGGGGGTGCGCCGGGTTGAGTCCATCGAGCCCCGCGGGATCCGCCGCTTTCCCGACGGTGGGCGTCCCGAGATTCTCCATCAGGAGTTCCGCATCTTCATCCTGAACGCCCGTGCCTCCGAGGTTCTCCGTCGGGTCATCGTGCCCGCTCCGGTGGAGCTCCGCACCGCGTTCCGGGGCCACCTCCAGGGGTGGCGGGGCGACACCCTCTTCGTGGCGCTCTCCGGGTGTCCCGAACGGGAGTGCGACGGAGAACGGATCCATCGGCAGTTCCTGGCCCTCACCGCCCACGGGGAACTCATCCCCATTGACGAGGAGCCCACCGGTCTCGACACCGTACCGGGGTCGTTGGCTCCGCTCCCGGGGGAATCACCATACGTTCGCTACTCCACCGACGGGATCATCGTAAGCGTTCGGACCGAACAGGAGTTTGTCCCCCGGTTCCGGGTCGATGCCGACGGCGATCTGACGGCCCTCCCATTCACCGAGACTCCTCGATGAACGGGCCCCGGTTTCCTGCACAAGCGGACATGGCGGAAGCTCCGTTCTGAGTCCTCGACCACTCTGGGCGCAGTCATGGTCTCAGTTCGCTGCCGAGAAGGGTCCAGACTCCCAGCACCAGCAGCACGAGTACCGTTGCAAGGACCGGCCCCCTCATGAGTCCCAGATCTCGGCGCCCAACCTCGGCGAACCGGTTCTGGAGCCGGGCTCCGGTCACATCGAGACGCAGGTCCAGCGCGTCGGCCAGACGGGATGTGGCGGTCACTCCTGTGGGAAGCCTCCGAACCAGCGCCTCCATGGGAATCAGAAGGTCACCGGGGGGGATCCGGAAGCTCTTCATCCGGGGCCATGATCTGGCGGCTCCAAACACCAACCCGGCCAACACCAACGCCCCCCCGATGGCCAGGAGGGCGCCGAGCCACTCGGAGGTGATACCGGAGAGCGGGGCACCCCAGCTCCCCTCCGGAAGGACGGCTCCCATCCACCAGGGTCCGGAGAGACCCAGTGCCACCAACGCCCCCCAGGGGAGGACGAGGCCTGAGATCCCTCGGGCGTTGGACCTGCCCTCAACGCCCCGTTCCTCCAGCCGGAGGGCAAAACGAAGAAGGAGTAGGGCCGTTCCGCCTGAGAGCACCAGGAGGATGGGATCCAGAACGGCGTACCAGCCGCCCTCGAGAGCTCGCAATCCCTCCTTCACCCCCTCCTTCGCCGCAGCCCCCGAGGTGAGAGGTGCTCCGGCCAGAGCCAACGCCGGGAGGGTCACCCCGGTGCGAATGGCCCATCGCCACGGACGCTTGCCCAGCGGCGTCCGGTCCGCCACTCCGACGGCGAGAAAGAGGGCCCCCTTCGCCACCCCGTGGTGCAGGGCGTAGAGAAGGAGGGCACCCAGCGGAATCCCCGCCGACGAGGGCGCCGCCAGGACCATCCCCATGGCCAGCGCCAGATATCCCATCTGGCTCACGCTGGAGTACGCCAGGATGGCCTTGGGGTCCCGCTGCCCCAGGCCGCATACCACCCCCCAGGCGGCCCCGAGCACTCCCACCACCATGAGCCCCTCCCCCAGCGACCCCAGGGGGAGCTCCACTCCCGGCGGGAGAACGCGGAGCCACCCCACCACCCCCGCCTTGATCATGACCCCGCTGAGGAGGGCGCTCGCCGGAGTGGGAGCCACCGGATGGGCCAGGGGGAGCCAGAGATGGAGGGGAACGAGCCCCGCCTTTACGCCGAAGCCGGCGAGGGCCAGGAGGGCCACCACCGGAGACGCCGTCCCCACCGTCTCCCACGCCGGCTCGAGCTCGGCGCCCAGGGGGAGCGCCACCACCCCGTCTCCGGCAAGGCCGCCGGCGAGGGTCAGGAGGGCGGCCAGGAGCGCTACCTCTCCCAGGAGTGCGAGAACGAGGTAGACCTTTCCGGCCCGGAGCGCCTCCCGGCTCCGGGTATGGATGACGAGCCCCCACCCGGCGAAGGTCATGAGGGCGAAGGCCAGGTAGAAGGTGAGGAGGTCGGCGGCGAGAACCAGCCCCAGATTTCCGGCAAAGGTGGGGAGCCAGAAGGCGAGAAGGCGCCCCCGGGCCGGGTCGTGGCGGTGGTAGGCCAGAGCGTAGAGGGAAGCCGCCCCCCACAGGAGGAGGGTGAGGGCCAGGAAGGGGAGCCCTACCGGGTCCAGGGCGAAGGTGAGCCCAAGGAAGAGGGAAGGGGCGTCCCAGAGGAGGGGAGCCTCGCTCACAGCGTCCCTCCCTCCACGATGAGGCGGGCCCAGGAGAGGGGGCTCCACTTCCAGGCACCCAGCGCCCCCGCGCCCAGCGCGAGAAGAGCGGTGACCATCGCCGGAACCAGGAGACGCCAGTCACCCTCGATGGGCCCGGGAGGCCCATCCTCCCAGTCCGGCTCCGCAGGGGGGTCCAGGTACGCCACCTTGAGAATGGGGAGGAAGTAAGCAGCGTTCAGGAGGCTGCTCACCAGGAGCACCGCCACCACCCATCCGTTCCCCCCCGCCATGGCGCCGGCCCCCAGGTACCACTTGGACAGGAAGCCGGCCACCGGCGGAATCCCGATCATCCCCAGGGCCCCCACGGTGAAGGTGGCCATGGTGATGGGCATGCGGCGGGCCACCCCTCCCATGGCGCTCACCTTCTTCACCCCCAGCGTTTCGGCCAGGAGGCCGGCGGCGAAGAAGAGGGTGATCTTCATGATCCCCTGATGCACCAGATGAACGAGCCCTCCCACGTGGGCCACGGGGGCGAGAAGGGCCATTCCCAGGGCGATGTACGAGAGCTGGCTCACGGTGCTATAGGCCAGGATTCGCTTCAGGTCATCCTGCGCCAGCGCCCGAATGGAGCCGTAGAGGAGGGTGAAGGTGGCCAGCGCCGCCACGATCTGCGCCCCCCCCACCTCCCAGGCCGGGTCGATCCCGTATAGGGAGTGGAGGAGCCGGGTCACGCCGAACGCGCCCGCCTTCACCACCGCCACGGCGTGGAGGAGTGCGCTCACCGGCGCGGGGGCCACCATGGCGATGGGGAGCCAACCATGGGCGGGGAAGAGGGCTGCCTTCTCCCCCACTCCCGCCAGGGG
>JBJHBD010000034.1:0-25046 GCA_050485305.1 Gemmatimonadota bacterium | reverse complement strand
GGGGATCTCCACCGGGCTCGTGTCCATGCACGCGGTGAGGATGAATACAGGCACCAGGGTCAGGATCTGTCGCTTCATCGTTCAAACACCACCCTTCCGTCCACGATGGTCATCTCCACGAGGATGTGCTGGAGCCGGGACGATTCCACCTCCAGCGGGTTCTGGTTCAGGATCGCCAGGTCGGCGAGGTACCCGGGGGCAATCCGCCCCTTCCGATCTTCTTTCCCCTCAGCGTATGCATTGTTCACCGTGTACGCCCGGAGCGCCGTCTCGGCGTCGATACGCTCTTCCGGGATCCACCCCCCCTCCGGCTCCCCTTCGGGGGTCTGGCGGGCCACCGCGGCGTACATCCCCATGAGGGGGTTCGCCGTGTACCAGGAGGCTTGTGTCCCGGGCCAGTCGCTTCCGAAGGAGAGGAGGACGCCGGCGTCATGAAGGGTGCGGAAGGCGTAGGTCCACCGGATGCGCTCGGGCCCGATCCGCTCCTCCATCCACCGCATGTCGTCGATGGCGTGGAAGGGCTGCACCTCGGCGATGGCGCCGATGCGGGCCATTCGCTCCGCAGTCTCCGGACCCCGCAGGTGCTGGGCATGGATCACCCGGAACCGCCGGTCGTCCCGCGGGCCGTTCACCTCTTTCACCCGCTCGAAGAGAGCCAGGAGCGTATCGATGGCGTGGTCCCCGATGGCGTGCACCTGCGGCCAGTACCCGGCCCGATCCGCTTCCAGGAGAAGGCGCTCCATGTTCCCCGGAGGGTTCATCATGTCCCGCCAGATCCCGAACCCGCCGGTGTGGTCGAAGGGCTCGTAGAACATGGCGGTGGAGGCCCCCATGATCCCATCCACGAATCCCTTGAACCCGCCCAGGGTGATCCACTCGTCCCCGAAGTTCCGGGGGAGCCCCAGCGCCGCCTGATGCTCGAACCGGTCCAGGGTGGGTCGGGCGTAGATGCGGGTGGTGAGCTCCCCGCGCTCCAGGAGGTTCTGGTAGATGGGAAACATCCCTGGAGGGGTGTTGTCGTGGATGGTGGTGACCCCGAACTGGGCCAGATCGGCGAGAGCCGCTCGAGCCTCTTCGAGAAGAAGCTCCCGCGACTTCGGGGGGATGGTTCGCTGGATCCGCACCCCCGCCTCGGGAGTCAGCCTCCCGGTGGGCTCCCCGTTCACGCACTCCACACCGCTCCACCCACAGTCGGCTCCGGCGGCCTCCAGCGCCCGGGCGTTGGCCAGAAAGGCGCTCCGGTCCCACCGCCAGAGGAGGACGGGGTGGTCGCCGGTGAGGTCGTCGATCATCTCCCGGGTGGGCGAGAAGGGCTCGAAGTCCGCGGGGGCGTCGGCGCCTGCGCTCCCCATCTCCCAGGCTTCGTAGGCGCCCCACTGCCCCCCCGTGATCCAGGAGCCCGCCGGGATCCGCTCCACCGCCTCGCCCACGCGGCGGCGCATTCCCTCCTCGTCGGCCACGTCCAGGAGATTGGCCCCCAGGAGGATGGCACCGGCCGAGTTGAAGTGGGTGTGGTTGTCGATGAAACCCGGACTCACGAAGCGGCCGTCCAGCTCCACCACGCGGGTGTCGGCCCCCCGATGCGCGTGGATCTCGCCCGCCGTGCCCACCGCCACGATGCGGTTCCCCCGGATGGCCACCGCCTCGACGGTGGGGCGGGCGTCATCGCCGGTCCAGATGATCCCGCCGGTGAGGATGAGGTCGGCGTTCCCTCCGCCATTCCCGCCGCAGCCGGTGAGGATGAGAGTCAGGAGGAGGGCGAGGCCGCGGGCGGTCGGGAGGTGAGTCGGTGGAGGCATCAGGCGTCGGACTCCGGGTTCAGGTGAAAGCTCCGGGCAGGCGAGGGGTCCATCCCTCACGGGGCGCTGGGCCCCAGGATGACGGCGTTCAGGAAGAGGCGCTGGGCCCCTCCCGAGTAGCTCCGGAAGTTCACATCTTCGGAGAGCGCGATGACCCTCCCCCTCCCCACCCTCTCCTCGTAGGCGAAGACGGTTCCAGGAACCCGCTCCAGCGACTCGGGCCAAGCGTGCCCCGAGATGTGGGCGCCGTCCTCGGCCAGCGTCCCCACTACCCGGCGTCCACCGGCCGGCGGTCCTTCCGGAGCCAGGAAGAGGCGGGTGGAGCGGAGCTGGATGGGGATGTCGCCCTCAGGGAGCCCCGCCGTGAGCCAGTAGGCCCGATCCAGCTCGCCCCGGAAGAAAGCGCCGGGGACATCGTACGGGGTGGCGCCCCGCCCCTGGTCGGTGTCGTACCAGGAGCGGAGCCCGGTGAGCCCCAGGGGGCCGGTGACGAACTCCACCGCCGCCCCCAACGCCACCAGCGTCCCACCCTGCCGCACCCAGGTGCGGAGGTTCTGGAGCCCTGCGTCGCCCAGGGTGGCGGCCAGCGCCCCGGCGGGCGCCTCCGGGAGCACCAGGACGTTGAAGCGGCGCAGGTCGGCCCCGGAAAGGGAGGCCGCCCGGAGCACCGTGTTGGGGATCTCGTACAGGCGATCAAGGGCGTGCCAGGCGAAGCCGAAGGAGAGCCCGCTGAAGGGGGGCTCCGCCACGAGAGCGATGGAGGGGGTGTTCACCGGATAGACGTCGGCGGACCCCAGGGCCGGATACCCGGTGTCGGTAGCCCCCGTGTTCACGGCGCGCACCGCCACGCCGTACCGGGTGGCCAGCTCCCGCACCGAAGTGTGTACGCTCTCCGGGTTCTGCCCGGTGCGCACCACCACCGTCCCCGACGGGAGGGTGTCGCCCCCGATGATGAAGGGAACGGTGCTGAAGGCCGCGCGGTACCCCCGCTCCTTGAGGTGGGTGAGCACCGAGAGGGAGCGGGCGTTGTGCCCGTCCAGGAGGTAGCCGTACCCGGCCCGCACGGGCGCGGGCGCCTCTTCCCGGAGTTCATCGGTGACCTTCTCCACCGGGAGGGAGCGGCCATCGGTGGCGGAGAACCCCGCCAGGTTGAAGTAGAGGGGGAGGGAGTACGAGGTGACGTCATAGAAGCGGGGATTCTCGCCCCGGTCCACCCGCTCCCGGGCCAGCTCCAGGAACTCGGTGGGCACCGGGGAGTCGGGCTCCAGAAGGGCGCGGATGAGACCGTTCCGGGGCTGGGCCGCCTCCACCACGAAGCTCCCTGCCGGGAAGCTCCGGCTCCCCACCCCGGCGCCGGTGCGATCTCGCACCCCCGAAAGGGTGGCGCTCCCGGAGAGCCGGTGCACCTCGATCCCGTTTCGCATGAGGGCGTTCACCACCTCCCGGAGGAGGTGGGGGTCACCATTCTCCGGGGAAAGGATGTACCTCCGGATCCCCCGCTCCCCGTCGGCGATGGCCTCCCGGTGGGCGTCCACGTAGCGGGAGAGGAGCTCGGAACGATACCGCGCCGCGGTGACGAGGGCCGACCAGGTGGCGGTGTACTGCTGGTCCAGGGCATCCCGGAGCGTCCGCACCGACCCGTCGGCGCGGGTCATGGCGAGCCCCCGTGTGGAGCCCTGCTCATAGAGCATCCCGATAGCCCCCTGATAGCTCCCCCAGGAGGTGGTGTAGCCCGGGTAGAAGTAGTTGTACCGCTCCCCGGTCATGTACTCGTACCCCGCCCGGTCGAAGGCCTCGGTGTACCCCTGGTTGAAGAGGTCGAACCCCCAGCGGGCGAACTCCGGGAAGTGGGGGGCAAAGGGGTCGGTGGGGGGGTCGAAGTAGAACTCCACGTCGGCCCCCATCTCGTGGGCATCCACAAGGACCTGGGGTCGCCACGCCTGCACCGTCCCCACCCGGTTCCGGATCTCGGGGTGGGAGTGGATGAACCAGTCCCGGTTCATGTCGTGGTAGTAGTGGCTCGTCCGGTACTTGAGCCCCTCCCACCCGTTGAAGTCGTTGGACCAGTCGTCCCGCGCAGACGCCGGGACCCGCCCGATGTTCTCATGGTTGTGGCGAGCATGGGCATCCCGCCCATCGGGGTTGAGGATGGGATCCACCAGGACCACCGTATTCCGGAGAATCTCCAGGGTCTCCGGCGAGGCGTCGGTGGTGAGGCGCTCCAGCGCCTTCAGGAGTCCCTCGGAGCCGGAAAGTTCGAACCCGTGGATGGAGCCCCCCAGCCAGACCACGGTGGGCTGGTTCTCCATGAGGGTGGCGGCCTCCCCGGCGGAGAGCCCCCGGGGGTCCCCGAGGCGACGGGCGGTCCGCCGGATCTCATCCAGGCGGGCATGGTTCTCCGGTGAGGTGACGATGGCCAGGAGAAGGTCGTTGTATTCGTAACTCCGCCCCTGATTCACCAGCACCACCCGGTCGGAGGTGCGCTCCAGCGCCTCCAGGTACCGCACCATCTGGTGGTGAAGGGTGATGCGCTCTCCGAAGTCGAAGCCCGTAACCTCTTGAAATGTCGGAACCTGGGCCACACTCGAAGAGGGTGCGACGAGGGTGGCCACCAGGAGGGAGAGGAGGGGAAGAGCCGTTCGTCGAATGGACATGGTGGGGGACCGGGTCCGGGGGAGACGGGAGCGGGAGCGGAACACCCGCCACCGGGACCCGGCGGCGGGTGCACGTTCCCGCGAAAATCCATGGAGATGGGGCGATCCTATCCCCGGAGGGAGGTACGGGCAAGGGGAATCGACCCGGAGGGAGCGTTACCCCCTCTCCGTCACGATCCCTGACGGGCCACCCCGGAGAGGCTGCCCCGGAAGACATCCCGATTCAGGCGGGCGATGTAGTCCACGCTGATCCCCTTGGGACACGCCTCTTCGCAGGCCCCGTGGGTGGTGCAGTTCCCGAACCCCTCCTCATCGTGCACCTCCATCATGGAGAGGGCCCGAGCGAATCGCTCGGGCTGCCCCTGAGGGAGGTAGGAGAGGTGGGCTGCCTTCGCCGCAGTGAAGAGCATGGCGGAAGCGTTGGGGCAGGCCGCCACGCAGGCGCCGCACCCGATGCACGCCGCCGCGTCGAAGGCCCGATCTGCGTCGGGTTTGGGGATGGGGATGGCGTTGGCGTCGGGGGCGCTCCCGGTGCGAACCGAGATGTACCCCCCGGCCTGGACGATCCGGTCGAAAGAGGACCGGTCCACCACCAGGTCCTTCATGACGGGGAAGGCGGAGGCGCGCCAGGGCTCCACCCAGAGCTGGTCGCCGTCGGAGAAGGAACGCATGTGGAGCTGGCAGGCGGTGATCATCTTTTCGGGGCCATGGGGAACTCCGTTGATCATCATCCCGCAGGAGCCACAGATCCCTTCCCGGCAGTCGTGCTCGAAGGCGATGGGCTCTCCCCCGCTCCGGGTGATCTCCTCATTCACCAGGTCGAGCATGTCGAGAAAGGACATGTCGGGAGAGACGTCCCGAGCTTCATGGGTCTCAAATCCCCCCTTCGTGGAGGGACCGGCCTGCCGCCAGACGTGCAGCGTGAGGTTCATTACTTGTAGCTCCTCTGGGAGAGCTGGACGTTCTCGAAGGTGAGGGGCTCTTCATGGCGGACCGGCTCCTGGCCGACCCCCCGGAACTCCCACACCGCCACGTGGGAGAAGGCGTCGTCGTTCCGCTTCGCCTCTCCGTCTTCGGTGGTATGCTCCTCGCGATAGTGCCCTCCGCACGACTCGTCCCGGGTGAGGGCGTCCAGGCAGAGGGTTTCGGCGAACTCCAGGAAGTCGGCCACCCGCCCGGCCTTCTCGAGCGACTGGTTCAGGTCTGCCCCGCTCCCGGGGACGGAAACCTCCTTCCAGAACCGCTCCCGCATCTCGGGGATGCGCTGGAGGGCATCTTTGAGCCCCGCCTCGTTCCGGGCCATCCCGCAGGCGTCCCAGATCAGGCGCCCCAACTCCATGTGGAACTCGTCCACCGTCCGCTTCCCCTTCGCCCCCAGGAGGCGGGACTGATTCTCCTCCACCTCCCGGAGGGTGTCCTTCACCGCCGGATGGCTTGCGTCCACCGGAGTCCGCGAGAAGCCCGCCAGGTAGTTTCCGATGGTCTTCGGGATGATGAAGTAGCCGTCGGCAAGCCCCTGCATGAGGGCCGAAGCGCCGAGGCGGTTCGCCCCGTGGTCGGAGAAGTTCGCCTCCCCGATGGCGAAGAGCCCCGGCACCGTGGTCATGAGGTTGTAGTCCACCCAGAGCCCGCCCATGGTGTAGTGGGGGGCCGGGTAGATCCGCATGGGGGTCTCGTACGGGTTTTCCCCGGTGATCTTCTCGTACATCTGGAAGAGGTTCCCGTACCGCTCCTCCACGGCCTCCCTCCCGAGGCGCCGGATGGCGTCACGGAAGTCCAGGTACACCCCGTTCTTGCGGGGTCCCACCCCGTGACCCTTGTCCACCATCTCCTTGGCCCGCCGCGACGCGATGTCCCGGGGAGAGAGGTTCCCGAAGGAGGGGTAGATCCGCTCCAGATAATAGTCCCGCTCCGTGTCGGGAATCTGGTCGGGGGAGCGGGTGTCCCCCTTCTCACTGGGGACCCAGATCCGCCCATCGTTCCGGAGCGACTCGCTCATGAGGGTGAGCTTGGACTGGTACTCCCCACTCTGGGGGATGCAGGTGGGGTGAATCTGGGTGTAGCAGGGGTTGGCGAAGCCCGCCCCGCGTCGGTGTGCCCGCCAGGCGGCAGTGACGTTGCACCCCTTGGCGTTGGTGGAGAGGAAGAAGACGTTGGAGTACCCCCCCGTCCCCAGCACCACCGCGTCGGCGAGATGGGCTTCGATCTTCCCCGTCACCAGGTGGCGGGTCACGATCCCCCGCGCAACCCCGTCCACCACGATGACGTCCAGCATCTCGTGGCGGTTGTGCATCTTCACCGTGCCGAGGGCAATCTGCCGCTCCAGCGCCTGGTAGCACCCCAGGAGAAGCTGCTGCCCCGTCTGTCCCCGGGCGTAGAAGGTCCGGGAGACCTGGGCGCCCCCGAAGGAGCGATTGGCCAGGAGCCCGCCGTACTCCCGGGCGAAGGGGACCCCCTGCGCCACCGCCTGGTCGATGATGTTCAGCGAGAGTTCGGCGAGGCGGTACACGTTCGCCTCCCGGGAGCGGAAATCCCCCCCCTTCACCGTGTCGTAGAAGAGGCGATGGACCGAGTCCCCATCTCCCTGATAGTTCTTCGCCGCGTTGATCCCCCCCTGCGCCGCGATGGAGTGGGCCCGCCGGGGAGAATCATGGAAGGTGAAGCAACGGACATCGTACCCCAGCTCCCCCATGGTGGCGGCGGCGGCCCCACCGGCCAGCCCCGTCCCCACCACGATGACGGAGTATTTCCGCTTGTTGGCCGGGTTCACCAGCTTCATCTCGAACTGGTGCTTCGTCCATTTCTGGGAGAGGTCTCCCGATGGGATCTTGGCGTCGAGCTCCATTCCCGCTCTTTCTCCAGTCAGGTGGGATCCGTCGAGGCGTGCGCCCCGCAAATCAGGGGAGGGTCAGCACACCGGCAAGGACCGCGATGGGGACGATGACGTACCCGGCGAAGAGCCCCACCGCCATCACCCCGGCCAGGGGGCGGCGAATCCGATGGATCCTGGGGTTCTGAACCCCGAGGGTGGTGAAGAGGCTCCAGAGCCCGTGGTAGAGGTGCAGGGCGAGCGCCCCCACCGCGACGAGGTAGAACCCGGCCACGAGAGGGTTCTGGAAGCCGATGACCAGGTTCGTGTAGACCTCGCCGTACTCGAAGTCGGGGTGCACCGTCCCGGTGGTCATGTGGAGGAGGTGGTAGATCACGAAAGCCAGGACGATCACCCCACCCCACCGCATGGTGCGGGAGGCGTAGGAGAAGACCTGGGAATCCTCCTTCCGGTACCCCTCCGGGCGCGCGGCGCGAGAGCGGCTCCAGAGCTGGAAGGCGGCTACGATGTGCACCCCCACCGCCAGGAGGAGGCCGATCCGGGCCACCCAGAGCAGGCCGTACTCGGGGACGATGGGGTACCCCAGCGTCCGGAGCGCCTCTCCATAGACATCCAGGGGGTGGGGCCCGGAGCCGTCCCAGGGCATCCCCTGGAAGGCCTTCAGGTTCCCCAGCATGTGCCCCACCACAAAACCGAAGAGGAGGAGACCCGAGATCCCCATCACCACCTTCTTCCCCACCGTGGACCGGTAGAGGGTCATGGCCTGCTTCATCCACCCACTCCTGTCGAGTGTGTCGCCGTACGTGGAAACCGCCGCGCCCCCGGGCGGGAGACGCGGCGGTTCGGATCAGTCCAGAAGCGCGATGGTGTCGCGGACCGACCTGGCGCTCTCGGCCAGTTCGGCCCGTTCGGCCTCGGTGAGCTCCACCTCCAGAATCTCTCTCAGCCCTCCGGCGCCGAGCTTGCAGGGGACTCCGAGGAAGATCCCATCCTCCCCGTACTCCCCCTCCAGGTAGGCCGCGCAGGGGAGGATTCGCCGCTTGTCCTTCGCGATGGCCTCGGCCATCTGCACCGCCGCCGAGGAGGGGGCGTAGTATGCACTCCCGGTCTTCAGGAAGCCCACGATCTCGGCACCTCCATTCCGGGTGCGTTCGATGAGGGCGTCGATGCGGTCCCGCGAGAGGAGCTGGGTGAGGGGGATTCCGCTCACCGTGGTGTAGCTCACCAGGGGAACCATGGTGTCGCCATGGCCACCCAGGACCAGCGCCTGGATGTCCTCCACCGAGCAGTCCAGCTCCATGGCGATGAAGGAGCGGTAGCGCGCCGTATCCAGCACCCCCGCCATCCCGATGACCCGCTCCTTGGGGAAGCCCGAGGCCTTCATGGCCACGTAGCTCATCACGTCGAGGGGGTTCGACACCATGATGATGATGGAGTCGGGGGCCACCCGGGCGATCTCCCTGGACACCGCCGAGACGATCCCGGCATTCGTCTTGAGAAGGTCGTCCCGGGACATCCCCGGCTTCCGGGCAATCCCGGCGGTGACGATGAAGATCTCGGAGCCCGCGGCGGCGTCATATCCGGTGGACCCGGTGACCCGGGTGTCGAACCCCTCCACGGGGGCGCTCTCCCACTGGTCCAGCGCCTTCCCCTCGGGGATCCCGTCGACCACATCGATGAGGACCACTTCCCGGGCCAACTCCATTTCGGCGAGGCGCTGAGCCGCGGTGGCTCCCACATTGCCGGCGCCTACGACGGTGATCTTCTGCATTCGGTTCCTCAGGTTCTCCCGGACGGGTCCGGTGGATTGGGCGGGACGGAATCCCGCGCGTTCAGGTGGGGATGGGATCGGAGCTCGGGAACCATCGCGGAAGGGCGCCTCCCGAGCCGCCGGAAGCTACCCGAGCCCCCGGGGGGAGTCAACGGGAAAAGGTGAGCCCCGGAGCCGCTCCTCCGGACATCACCCTCCCGTCTGGGAGAGGGCTTCCAACCCTCCGGAGCCGCTCGTGCTCCCGGCCTCCAGCCAGTGCCGCTCCGGCTTGATCCGGAGCGTTTCCTCCACCAGGGGCCAGAGGGGTTCACCCCGGCGCAGGGGGTCTCGGAGATTGGTCTGGAGATCGCCGAAGAGGCAGGGGCGCAGGTGCCCATCCGCCGTCAGGCGCATCCGGTTGCACCGATCACAGAAGTTGTGGCTCATGGGGGTGATGACCCCGATGGTTCCCGGTGCTCCGGGGAATCGATAGTAGCGCGCAGGGCCGTTCCCGGTGGGCCCTTCCGCCGGAGCCAACTCCCCCACCTCCCGAATCCGCTCCAGCGCCTCGTCGCAGCTCAGGTACCCTTCGGTGGAGAGCTCCAGGTTGGAGCCGGTGGGCATGATCTCGATGAAGCGGACGTGCCAGGGGCGCTCCCGGGTGAGGGCGGCGAAGGCAGCCACCTCGTCCTCATTCTCCCCCCGGATGAGAACGACGTTCACCTTGATGGGGTGGAACCCCACTCGCTCCGCCGCATCGAGCCCCGCCATGATCCTGGGGAGGACGTCCTTCCTCCGGGCGATGGCGTCGGCCCGTTCCGGGTTGAGGGAGTCCAGCGACACGTTCACACGGTCCACACCCGCGGCAGCCAGCTCGTCGGCCTGATCGGCGAGGAGGACGGCGTTGGTGGACAGGGAGATGTCCTCGATCCCGGGGATGGCGCGGATCCCGGCCACCAGGCGGGAGAGATCCCGGCGCACCAGCGGCTCTCCTCCGGTGAGGCGCACCCGCCGAAGCCCGTGGGGGGCCATGACCCGAACGATGGACTCGATCTCCTCATAGGTGAGGAGTTCGTCCCGAGGGACCCAGGGGAGCCCCTCCATGGGCATGCAGTAGACGCACCGGAGGTTGCACTTGTCCGTCACCGAGATCCGGAGATACTCCACACGGCGTCCAAAACCGTCGGTCATCCCCGCTCCCCCGCTTCGGTGGGAGATCACCGGGAGCGAGGTCATCTCGGCGCTCCCTCGATGGGGTGCCCGGTGACCCAGCTCCTCTCCCCGTCCAGAAATCCCTCCCGCTTCCAGATGGGGAGGCGCTTTTTGATCTCCTCGATGACGTAGCGCGACGCGTCATAGCTCTCCCCTCGATGGGGAGAGGAGACGGCGATCCCCACGCTCACCTCCCCGATGGCAAGCGCTCCCACCCGGTGCTCCACCGCCACCCGGTCGGTGCCCAGGCGTCCGGCGGCCTCCCGGGCAATCTCCCGGAGAACGGGCTCGGCCATCTCCACGTACCCCTCGTACTCCAGCGACGCCACCGGACGCCCCTCGGCGTGATCTCGCACCACCCCCAGAAAGAGGAGCTGCGCCCCATCCTCGTCGGCGCCGATGCGCGCCAGGAGACTCCCCGGGTCGATGGGATCCCGAACGATGCGGGCGTGGATCATCTCGTCACCCTCCCGCCACGGGAGGGAGGAAGGCCACCTCGTCCCCGGGGTGGACCAGCGTCCCCGGACGAGCCACCTCCCGGTTCACCGCTACCGCCGCATCGAGGGGGAGGCGGTCAAAGGGAGCACCTCGCCCGCGAACCATCCCCACGAAGTGGGCTACAGAAGTCGCCTCGCCGAGGGAGACCTCCAGGGAGGCGGCTCCCACCAGCTCGCGGTAGGAGGCGAAGAAGAGGGTGCGTACGGGTTCCATACTCGGACGCTAGGAACGACGCCCCCTCGGAGTCAATGCCCCCGGGGGCTCCTCATGGGAGGCGGTGGGGGCCACCGCCCCCTCCTCGACGCCCCGGCCCCCCGCTCTGTTCGAGCATCCGGATCCGCTGAGCAAAGTTCTCCCGGGCCACCTGCAGGCGGAGGATCTGGTCGGCGGAGAGGAAGGTGAGGAGGGTCTCCTCCTCCCGGCGCTGGAGCTCCAGATCCCGCTCCCGGAGGGAGTTCAGCTCTCGAAGGAAGGTTTCCCCCTCACCGGCCCCACCCCCTTCGAGGTGACGCCGGATCCTGGCCTGGAGGCGGAAGCGCTCCTGAAGGAGAGCCCCTCGCTCCACCCGGAAGCTCTCCATGGCCTGGGAGAACCGCTCCCGCTGTGTCGGACTCAGCTCCAGCTCCCGGGCCATCCGAGCTTCAAACTGCTGGAGGACCCGAGCCTCCATCTGCTCCCGGTTCATCCCGCTCCCGGGCCCACTCCCCGGGCGCTGTGCTTCGAGGAGGGTCGGTGTGAGTAGGAGGGCCAGTGCCACCAGCCCCCATCGCCCCACAAAGGTGGATGTGCGCATCAGTCGAACTCCTCCATGAGGGCGAGCAGGACCTCGTCGGAGAGCCCGGCGAGGTGCGGTGCACCGGCCACGAGCCACTCCTCCTCGCCCCACCCCTCGGCGGGGGCCTCGAAGGCGAGGGAGAAGGGCGATTCGGGTCCTCCCGACCCGTTCCAGAAGAGCGCCACCCCCAGCGACAGGATCACCATGGCCGCCGCGGGAAGCCCCCAGAGGAGGGAGCGTCGGGAGCGCCCGGTCCGACGGAAGGGGACAATGGCGGGTGCCGTGCGGCGGGGGGAGGCCACTCGCCCCTCCTGGACCCGGGCCAGCACCGAAGCGGTCAGGGTAGAGGGGGGGACGGGGGCCTCGGCGGTGACGCGAGCCAGGAAGGCGGCCTCGTCGGCGCACGCCTCACACCCGTCCAGGTGTGCCCGGATCCGAACCCGCATGGGGTCGGGGAGCCCACCCAGAAGGTAGGGCGCCAGATCATCCCGAACCGAGGCGCAGACCGCCCCGTCCCCTCCGTTCGATTCCAGGGGTCCCCCTTTGTATCGCCCATCCGTCATGAGAGCATCTCCCGCAGTTTGCGGATCCCGAAGTGGTAGTTCACCCGGGCCGCCCCCTCCGTGGTGTCGGTGGCCTCTGCCACCTCCCGGAAGGAGAGTCCATCAAAGAGGCGGAGCGCCACGCTCAGCTTCTGCTTCTCCGGGAGTCGCCGGAGCGCCTCCCGTACCCGTTCGGTCTCGATCCTTCGTTCCACCTCCACATCCGGCGGGAGGCCTTCCGCATCGGGCTCGGGGACCATGTCGAGCGACTCCGTCCGGTTCCGCTTCCTCTTCCGGAGCGCCCCCCGGGCCTCGTTCCGGGCAATGGCCAGGAGCCAGGTGCGGAACGAACTGTCGCCCCGGAACTGCTCGAGGTGGCGAATCGCCTGCACGAAGGTGTCCTGCGCCACATCGGCGGCCAGATCCTCCTCTTCCAGGATTCCCACCAGGTATCGATACACCACCCCCTGATGACGGGACACGAGGGCGCCTGTGGCCCGGGTGTCGCCCGCACGGGCCCGTTCCACCAACGTCGCATCGTCCAGCGCCGGGTCGTCCGTGGGCTTCGTCACCGTGTCCATTCGATGCCCTGGCACCCGGAAAACGTTAAGAGGCCGCCGGAGACATCTCCGACGACCTCTTCCCTTCCCTCATGTCCGCTCCCCGGTCGCAACAGGGGACGGAGGATTTCCCTCACTTCGCCAGCTTCGCCACCCGGGTGCGGAGCTGCTTGGAGGGCTTGAAGACCGGAACGCTCCGGGCCGGGACCTTCACCGAGTCCCCGGTACGGGGGTTGCGGGCCATCCGGGTCTTCCGCTCCCGGACCTTGAAGGTGCCGAACCCCCGGATCTCGATGTTCTCGCCCTGGGCCAGCGCCTGCTTCACCGCGTTCAGGAACCCGTCCACCACCAGGGCACAGTCCTTCTTCGTCACCCCGGGACCGATCGCTTCGGCCACCTGTTCCACGAGGTCTGCCTTCGTCATCCGCGCCTCCCGCCGGGCCGCGCCCGGAAATCCGCATTGTGCAAGTGGTGAAACGAGTTACCGCCCCCTTGGCGGCAGTGGAAAGGGCAACGGTAACCCCCCACGGGGCAACCCGTCAACCCGGGATCCCGGAGGATGGGGAGCGGTCCACGCCCCGACTCCTCCCTGACTCCTCTCACCCCGTCGCTCCCGCTCCCGTCCGGGCCGTCATGAGCTCCACGAAGCGGTCGAACAGATACCGGGAATCGTGGGGCCCCGGCGCCGATTCGGGGTGGTACTGGACGGAGAAGACCGGGCGGGTCCGGTGCTCCACCCCCTCCACCGTCCCATCGTACAGGTTCCGGTGTGTGACCCGGAGGTCGGGGGCTCCCGGAACCGATCCGTCCTCCTCCGCCACCACTGCGAAGCCGTGGTTCTGCGAGGTGATCTCCACCGTCCCCCGGTCCAGCGCCTTCACCGGATGGTTCGCCCCATGATGCCCGAAGGGGAGCTTGTAGGTGGAGCCGCCGAAGGCCCGTGCGATGAGCTGGTGCCCGAGGCAGATCCCGAAGACGGGGATCCCCCGTTCCGACAGGGTAAGGATGGCGTCGGCCGCCAGCGCCACCGCGGCCGGATCCCCCGGACCGTTGGAGATGAAAAGTCCGTCGGGCTCCGCCGCGAGGATCTCGTCCAGGGGAGTCTCCGCCGGAATCACCGTTACCCGCGCCCCCCGCTCCGCCATGAGCTTCGGCGAATGGGCCTTCACCCCAAAATCATACGCCAGGACGTGGAAGCGCTCCTCCCCCACGGCGGGAACTACGTACCGCTCGGCGGTGGAGACGCCGCAGGCCAGATCCAGCCCCTCCATGAGAGGATGGGCCCGGATCCGCTCCATGAGTTCGCCTTCGGCCATGTTCTCCGGAGCGATCCCCCCTCGCATGGCGCCCCGGTCCCGGATGTGGCGGGTGAGGGCGCGGGTGTCCACCTCGGTGATCCCGGTGATCCCATGGCGCTCCAGGTACTCCGGGAGCCCCCCGGTCATCCGCCAGGAGCTGGGGAGGCGCGCCACCTCCCGGACAATGAATCCGGCCACCGCGGGGGCGTCCGATTCCCGGTCCTCGTCGTTCACCCCGTAGTTCCCCATGAGGGGGTAGGTCATGGTGACGAGCTGGCCGGTGTAGGAGGGATCGGTGAGGATCTCCTGATACCCGGTCATGGCGGTGTTGAAGACCACCTCGCCTACGGTGACCCCCTCGGCGCCGAGGGCCGCGCCGTCGAAGCGGCGACCATCTTCCAGGAGGAGGTAGGCGGGGCGAGGGGTGGAGGGTTGGGCCAAGGAGGGGATCCACGTTGCGGGTGAGGGCGCGAATCGCCCGGTGCGGGCGGGGCTCTCCCTGGCCCGGAATGTAGGCCGGGGAGGAGGGGGGTCAAGCGCTTCCCATCCCCCACGGGCTCCTCTACCTTCCGCCCGTGACCACACCTACCGAAGTGCAGATCCACGCCGACGAGTCGTGCCTTGGGAACCAGCACCGGGATCGGGCCCGCCCCGGAGGTGCCGCCGGCCTGGTGGAGTTCTGGAACGGGGAGCTCTGGATCCGGCGCGACTTCTGGATCTCCGAGCCTGACACCACCAACAATCGGATGGCCATCCGGAGCGCCATGGAGGGGCTGGGAGGGCTCACGCGTCCCTGTCGTGTCCGCTTCGTTTCCGACTCCCAGTACCTGGTGAAGGGGATGCGGGAATGGATCCATGGGTGGAAGCGGAAGGGGTGGAGGCGCGCCCAGGGACCCATCGAGAATGTAGAGCTCTGGCAGGCGCTGGATCGGATCGCCGCCCGCCATCAGGTGAAATGGGAGTGGGTGCGGGGGCACGCCGGGCATCCCCGGAACGAGTACGCCAACGACCTGGCGGTGCGCGCCGCCGGCGAACAGACGAACTCGGGTGGGTTTGTCCCCTCGGGATTCGAGGCGTGGCTCGAGGAGGAGCGGGAGAAGAAGGGGCGCTACTTCGACTTCATGGAGCACGCTCCCCCGGGACCACCTCCCACCTGAACACCTGGGCAAAGGCCTCCTCCACCCGCCCCATGACCTCGGTCAGGTGGATGGGACGTCCCGTGAGCGCCTCGATGGAGGTCACCCGCCGATCCTCCAGCCCGCAGGGGACGATGGTCTCGAAGTAGGAGAGGTCGGTGCCTACGTTGAGTGCGAAGCCGTGGGAGGTGATCCACCCGGACGAGACCCGAACCCCGATGGCGGCGATCTTCCCGGCGGCGGTCCACACTCCGGTGAACCCCGGCGCCCGCCACCCCTCGATCCCGTAGCTCCCCACCACCCCGATGAGAACCTCCTCCAGATCCCGGAGGTACCGGTGCAGATCTTTCCGGTCCGGCTTGAGATCCAGGATGGGGTACCCCACGAGCTGCCCGGGGCCGTGGTAGGTCACATCCCCTCCCCTCCCGGTGGGGTGGAGTTCGATCCCCAGCTCCGCCCGCCGCCTCTCGTCGGCGAGGATGTGCCCCTCCCCCCCCGCCGACCCCACCGTGATGACGTGGGGGTGCTCCAGGAGGAGGAGTCGGTCCCCGATCCGCCCCTCCCGCCGGTCCCGCACCAGCCCGGTCTGCAGTTCGAGCGCCTCCCCATACCCGATCTGTCCCAGGTGATGGGATTCCACCCGTCGCGCCGGCGCCGCCACCGCCACCCTACTCCCTCCGGTCCGAGGGAGGATGGGGGAGCGGGGAGTCGGGGGGAGAGGCGGGCTCCGGGTCTTCCCCTCCCTTCGGGGTGAGTCCCGCGGCGCCGGCCATCCCCATGACTCCCGGGAGGTTCAGGGAATCGGAGAGCCCCGACGGAACCACCATGAGAGAGCCCCGCTTCACGATGCTCTCGTAGAGCATGTTCATGGCCCGGAGGTTGAGGGCCACCGGGTGCTCCCGATAGCTCTCCGCCGCCTCCACGAACTTGCTGGCGATCTCCGTTTCGGCCGTTCCCAGGATGATCCGCGCCTGCCGCTCCCGCTCGGCCTGGGCCTGGCGGGACATGGCGTCCTCCAGCGCCCGGGGGATGATGACGTCCCGGATCTCCACCGACTGCACCTGGATCCCCCAGTCGTGCATCTTCCGGTCCAGCGCCTCCTGGAGCCCCCGCCCCAGCTCTTTCCGGGACTGGATGAGTTCGGCCAGGTCGTGCTTCCCGATGGCGTCCCGGAGTGCGGTCTGCGCCGCCAGGATCACCGCCTCCCGGTAGTTCTGCACCTCCAGCGCCGCCCGCTCCGCGTCGTAGACCACCCAGAAGGCGATGGCGTCCACATCCACGGGGACGGTGTCCTTGGTGAGGCAGGACTCGGCGCCGAAGTCGGTGGTCCGGATCCGCTGATCGATGTGGTACCCCACCCGATCCAGGATGGGGACGAGGGCGAAGAATCCGGGGCCCCGGAGCCCCTTGTACCGCCCCATCCGGAGGACCACCGCCTTCTCCCACTGATCGGTGAATTTGATGGACGAGGCCACGATCCCTCCCAGGACCACCCCCACCACCGCCGCCGGCAACCCCGGGAGGGCGGCGAGGAGGGCGAGGCCGCCCCCCACCGCCCCTCCCAGGATGGTCCCGGCCGCGAGAGCGGGGACCGGGTAACGGGAGTCGTTGGGAGAGGCGCCGCTCGTGCCGGTCGACGGGAGTGTGCTCCGCGACCTCAGGGAACGTCCGCTGTATTCACTCATGATCCTCCTCCGGGGAGAGGTGGGGAAGGGTTTCACGATGATCTACGAGGGCGTCCAACAGATCATTCAGGGTAAACCCCATCTCCCGGCTCTTTGCCACCGCGTCGCGGCAGAGGGCGTTCAACGCCTGCATCCGACGACGCTCCTCCCCGTCCGGGGGAGCGAGGGTGACGAAGGTCCCCTCTCCGGGGCGGGTTACCGCCACCCCCCGCCGCTCCAGCGAGGCGTACGCCCGCTCCACGCTTCGGGGTGAGACTCCCAGCTCGATGGAGAGGTGCCGGATGGTGGGGAGCCGCGCCCCGGTTCGGAGGTCCCCCTCCACCACCCGGAGCCAGATTTCCTCGGCGAGGCGATGGGCCAGCGGCCCCTCCCCTCCCCTTCGGAGGGCGCCCCTCAACTCGTGGACCAGAACGCTGTCGGACATGGAAACCGTGGATTCGTGTGGCCGTTGCCCCCTGAACGCAAACCGGGAGGCCCCCTTCTGGCAAGAAGGAGACCCCCCGGCGGCGCGATCCGTTCCGGATGCGTTCGGCCTCAGGCGTCTTCCGGGAAGTCCTCCATGACTTCCTTCAGGCGGGCGAGGAAGCGAGCGGCGTCGGCGCCGTCCACCAGCCGGTGATCGTACCCCAGCGAGAAGAGGGAGCGCTTCCGGATGGCCATGGCGTCCTGTCCGGTGACGGGGTCTTCCACCACCACCACCTTCTTCTCGATGGCGCCCGTCCCCAGGATCCCCGAGGTCCCCTTGGGGATGATGGGAAGCCCCACCAACGTCCCCAGTACTCCGGGGTTGGTGATGGAGAAGGTGGCCCCCTGGATCTCGTCGGGGACGAGCTTCCGCCCCCGCGCCTTGTCGGCCAGCTCGATGACCTTCTTCCCGATCCCCACCAGGGAGAGGTGGTCGGCGTCCCGGATCACCGGAACGATGAGCCCCGGGTCCAGATCCACCGCGATCCCCACATTCACCGAGCCCCGGGTAATGACGTTGTTCCCGGAGATGACGCTGTTGAGCGCCGGGAACTCCCGCAGCGTGCGGGCCACCGCCCAGGTTACGAAGGCGGTGTAGCTCACCCGCGCCCCCTGCTCCGCCCACTTCTGCTTGTTGGCTGCGCGGACCCGGTCGATGGAGGTGAAGTCGATCTCGATGAAGGAGTGGACATGGGAGGCCACCCGCTTCGCCATGACCATGTGCTCCGCGGTGAGGCGACGGATCTTGTCCATGGCCTCCACCTGATCCCCATCCCGCACCGGGAACTCGGGGTGCTGGACCTGGCTGTAGAACTGCCCCCACAGGTCTCCCATGGGCTGGGCGGGCGTAGCGGGAGCACGGGGCGCGGCGGGCTGGGCCGGTGCGGCGGGAGCCGGAGCAGGTGCCGGCGCCTCCCGGGCGGGAGCCCCACCCTCCAGGTACTTCTCCAGATCCTGCTTCGTCACCCGACCGGCGTACCCCGAGCCGGAGAGTTGCGCCAGATCCACCCCGTGCTCTTCCGCCATCTTCCGCACCACCGGAGTGGAGCGCTGCTTGAGACGATCCTCGGCGGAGTCGGGCTCGGAGTCGTCCGCCGCGGAAGCGGCCGGGGCCGCCTCGGCCTGCGGCTCAGACTCGGCCTCGGCGGCGGGAGCCTCCTCCTCTTCGGGCTCCTCGGCGGGAGCCGCAGCGGCGGGGGCTCCCCCCTCCGTATCGATGAAGGCCACGATGGTCCCCACCTCCACCGTCTCTCCCTCCTGGACGGCGATCTCCACCAGCGTCCCCGCCTGGGGAGCGGGGATCTCGGCATCCACCTTGTCGGTGGAGATCTCCAGGATGGGTTCGTCGCGCTCGACGGAGTCGCCGAGCTTCTTCAGCCACTTGGAGACGGTGCCTTCGGCGATGGACTCGCCCATCTGGGGCATGGGGACTTCGATACGGGCCACGTTTCGGTTCTCCGATTCGGCGTTCGCAGGTGCGTCCAGTCGTTTCGTTCGTCGAGAATTCAGGTGCCGCAACGACAACTTCGGCCAAGCCCGATGAGTTTAACCGGGGTGGGAAGCGGCCTCAATACTCCGCCAGGTACCTCCCGGCCGTCACGATGTCCTCCACTGACGGAAGGAAGGCGTCCTCCAGCGCTCCGGCGTAGGGGACGGGAGCGTCGATGGAGGTGACCCGGAGGACGGGGGCGTCCAGCCACTCGAAGGCCTGTTCGTTCACCCGCATGGCGATCTCTCCGGCGATCCCCCCGGTGCGGGTGTCCTCATGAACCACGAGAAGGCGCCCCGTCTTCCGCACCGAGGTCATGACGGCCTCGTCGTCCATGGGGAGGAGGGTACGCAGATCCAGGATCTCCACCTCGATCCCCTTCTCGGCCAGCCGCTCCGCCGCCTCGGCGCTCCGGTGCACCATGAGCCCGTAGGTGACCACGGTCAGATGTTCCCCTTCCCGATGGGTGCGCGCCTTCCCCAGCGGGACCACATAGTCCTCGTCGGGGAGAACCTCCCGGAGATACGGGGCCCGGTAGAGCCCCTTGTGTTCCTCGAAGATGACGGGGTCGTCGTCCCGGATGGCGGCCTTCAGGAGCCCCTTCGCATCGTACGCCGTGGAGGGGTAGACGATCTTCAGCCCCGGAGTGTGGAAGAAGGCCATCTCGATGTTCTGGGAGTGGAAGGGCCCACCCCGATTCCCCCCTCCCACCGGCCCCCGGATCACCAGGGGCTGGGGGCCACTCCCCCGGTACCGGGAGGTGGCGATGTAGTTGGTGAGGATGTCGTAGGCCGGCGAGATGAAGTCCATGAACTGCATCTCCACCACCGGGCGGAGCCCCATGTGGGCCGCCCCCGCCGCCGCCCCGGTGAACCCGGCCTCCGAGATGGGGGTGTCGATGACCCGGCCCTCGCCGAAGTGTTCCAGGAACCCCCGGGTCACCTTGAAGGCCCCCCCGTACACCCCGATGTCTTCCCCCATGAGGAAGATGTCCGGGTCCCGCTCCATCTCGTCCCAGAGCGCCTCCGAGATCGCCTCCAGGAAGGTCACCGGCTCTCCCCGCCGGGTCTTCGTCACATGCTCCGGGCGCTCCGCCATTACCGGTCCTCTCCTCCCGCTCCCATGACTGATCCGGCCCGCTCCCCCCGTCCCCCGGGGCGTCCCCCCGTTCGGTACCAGGGGGATGGGCTCTCCAGAGTACTCCAGACACCGCGTGCCACACCCTCTCCCTGGGAGGATGGGCTCCTCTCCGCCTCCTCCAGCGCGGACTCCACCTCGCCGGCGATGTGACGTTCCCGCTCCTCCAACTCGGCCACACCCACCCGACCCTCGGCGAGGAGGCGTTCCCGATACCGGAGGAGGGGGTCCGGATCCCCCCCGGTCTCGGTCACCTCCAGGAGCTGTACGCCTCCCCCTCCCCGGGCCACCTCCACCAGGGTGCGGGCAGCGGCGAGGATCCGCTCCGGATCGTCGCCGGGGACGGAGAGCCCCTCCACGCCGTATCCGGGAGCCTTGGCCAGGAAGCTCTCCACCCGGGTGGCCCGCCCCGTCCCGGCGCCGGCGTCCACCCCGCGCTCCACCACCAAAAGGAGGGGAACCCGACGGACGGCGGCAAAGTTCAGCCCCTCATGCCAGGACCCCGAGGCCGACGCGCCGTCCCCGGTGAAAAGGGTCACTACCCGGGAGGGAGTGCGATCTTCGCGGTTCAGTGCGAGCCCCACCCCGGCGGCCACCTCCACCATTCCCGCCTCGGGGTGCACCGGGGCCAGGAGGCCGCGGGTCAGGTCGGTGAAGTGGAGCCCGCTCTCCCTCCCCCCCGTGGGGGAGGCGGCGGTGTGGAGGAGCTGGGCGAAGTATTCGGGAAGGGTCACGCCAAAGTGGAGCGACGCTCCCAGGGCTCCCTGGGTGGGGATGAGGAGATCCCCGGTCCCGTCGGCTGCGGGGCGGAGAGCCAGAGCCACGGCCACCGCCGTCAGTTCACGACCGGTGGAAGGGAGGGCTCGCGAAGGGAGGGGGGAGAGCCCCTCGCGAAGTTCCTGGAGACGAGCCGCTCCGCGTTCCGCGGCTCGGCGGGCCCTGAGCGCCGCGTGGAGAAGGGCGACGGGGTCGGCCGATTCGGTCATGACCCCGCTGGACCCCCGATCAGGGGAGGTTGGGCTGTGCGCCGCCCTCTCCCTCGGGAACCGGCTGGGCTCCGGGGAGAACCGGGGCCGGCGCCGTGGTAGGCGCCTGAAGGTCCCCGAGGATGGATGCGGGGGTCTGGGCCCGCGAAGAGAGGATGGCCAGAATGAGCGCCAGCACCATGAAGGCGGCTCCGGCGGCCCAGGAGGCCCGTACCAGGAAGGTGGTGGCCTGGCGGCCTCCCAGTACCCCCTCGGTGGCGGTGACCCCTCCGCCCATGGCGGCGAGTCCACCCCCCTTCCCCGCCTGGAGAAGGATGATGACCGAAAGGAAGATTCCGTCGAGGACGAGAAGCGTGAGGAAGAATCCGTACATGAACGGGCGCTTGGGTTCGGGTTCCGGCTCAGCTTGAAAAGGTCGCCGGAGGGGAAAGGAGTGTCAACGGGGCTAAACGGTCACGGGACCCCCGGGGGGACAGCTCCCGCAACACCCTCAGGGGGCCGCCGCGATGGCGGCAAAGGAGGTCGGGTCGAGGGAGGCTCCTCCCACCAGCACCCCGTCCACCTCGGGAGCCGCGAGAAGCTCACCGGCGTTGTCCGGCTTCACCGACCCCCCGTAGAGGATGGGGATCCGAAGCGCCCCATCCCCTCCGAGGTGCTCCGTGAGCCGGGCCCGGAGGAAGGTGTGGGCCTCCGACGCGTCGTCCGGGGTGGCGGTCTCACCGGTCCCGATGGCCCAGACCGGCTCGTAGGCCAGGAGAACGTCCCCTCCCTCATCCACAGCCTCCCGGAGCGCCGGGGAGGAGAGGACGGCATCGAGCTGGCGGTCCAGGACCTTCTCCAGCGCCCCTCCCCGCCGCTCCTCCAGCGTCTCTCCCACGCAGAGCACCGGAGCGAGCCCCGCCCGGAGCGCCGCCTCCACCTTCTCCCGGGTCTCCCCATCGGTCTCACCGAAGAGGTGACGGCGCTCCGAATGCCCCACCAGCGCCAGGGTGGCCCCGGCCTCCCGCGCCATCTCCGCCGAGATCTCGCCGGTGAAGGCGCCGGAGGGGGCGGGGTGGAGGTTCTGGACGCCCAGCTCCACGGCGGCGAGTTCGGGACGGGCATCCCGGACGGCACGGGCCGTGGACAGGGAGAGCGCCGGTGGAAAGAGGAGGAGGCGCCCCCCGCCCCCCGGCGTCGGTGGCTGAAACGCCTCCATGTAGGCCCGAGTTCCGTCGGGGCCCAGGTGCATCTTCCAGTTCCCGGCAATGACCCGGCTCATGCTCCTCCTCCTGCGGTGTGGTCGTCCTCGACCCGGTCCAGCACCTCCACGCCGGGGAGGTCACGCCCCGCCAGGAGGTCCAGCGAAGCCCCTCCACCGGTGGAAATGTGGGTCATCTGCTCCGCCACGCCAAAGAGCTCGGCGGCGGCGGCGGAGTCTCCCCCCCCGACCACCGAAAGCCCCCCCCGCCCATCCACCTCACCGATGGCCCGGGCCAGCGCCCTGGTCCCTTCGGCGAAGGGACCCACCTCGAAGACCCCCATGGGACCATTCCAGAGGACGGTGGCCGCCCCCTCCACCTCCCGAGCGAAGATGGCCCGGGATCGGGGTCCGATGTCTCCGATGCGGTCCCCTTCCCCCACCTCGGTGCGATCCACCTCCCGAGTGGGGGCGTCGGCGTCGATCTCCGCCGCCACCACCCCGTCCACCGGGAGAAGAAGGCGCTCTCCGGCACGCTCCATGAGCTCGGCGGCCATCGCCACCCGGTCTTCCTCCACCAGGGAGGCGCCGGTCTCGAGCCCCATGGCCCGAAAGAAGGTGTTGGCCATGGCCCCTCCGATGAGGAGCCGGTCCACCCGGGGGAGGATGGCGTCGATGAGGTCGATCTTCCCGGAGATCTTGGCCCCCCCCATGACGGCCACGAAGGGGCGGGCGGGCTCCCGGAGCGCCTCGCGGAGGAAGCGGAGTTCCCGTTCCATGAGGAGCCCCGCCACCGCCACCCCACCCCGCTCCCGAAGGATGCGGGGGGCGCCCTCGTTGGAGGCGTGCCCTCGGTGGGCCACCCCGAAGGCGTCCCCCACGAAGTGCTCCGCCAGATCGGCCAGCGCCCCGGCGAAGGGAGGGTCGTTCCGGGTCTCGCCGGGGTGGAAGCGAATGTTCTCCAGGAGGGCAAATTCCCCTTCGCCCACCCGTGCCGCCCTCTCCCGTACGCCGGCGCTCGCCGGATCCCCCTCCACCAGGGGGACCTCCGTCCCGAGACGCTCCGAGAGGTAGCGGGCCACGGGGGCGAGCGACGCCTCCGGATCCCGCTCCCCGTCGGGCCGCCCCAGGTGGGAGACGAGGAGGGTACGGGCTCCCATCTCCCGAAGGCGTTCGAGGGTGGGGAGCGTGGCCTCGATGCGGATGGGGTCGGCGATCTCTCCACCCGATGAGAGGGGGACGTTGTAGTCCACCCGAACCAGGACGCCGCGCCCCCGGAGGGCGTTCCCCGGGAGATCCTGGAGGGTGCGGGTCCGCCCCACCCCCCTTACCCGGCGGTGGAGGAGAGACGCTCGCCCATGTACCGGGCCATGTCCACCACCCGGCAGGAGTACCCCCACTCGTTGTCGTACCAGGAGAGGACCTTGACCATACGCCCTCCGATGACCGAGGTGCACCGGGCGTCCACGATGGAGGAGTGGGAGTTCCCGGTGAAGTCCACCGAGACGAGGGGGCGGGGTTCCACCGCCAGGATCCCCTTCATAGCCCCCTGTGCCGCGGCCTCCATGGCTCCGTTCACCTCATCCACCGTCACCTCCCGGGAGAGCTCGGCGGTGAGGTCCACCAGGGAGACGTCGGGGGTGGGGACCCGGATGGCCATCCCGTCCAGCTTCCCCTTCACCTCCGGGAGGACCAGCGAGGTGGCCTTGGCCGCCCCGGTGGTGGTGGGGATCATGGACATGGCGGCGGCGCGGGCCCGCCGGAGGTCTTTGTGGGGGGAGTCCAGGATGGCCTGGTCGTTGGTGTAGGCGTGGATGGTGGTCATGAGCCCCCGCTCCAGGCCGAAGCCGTCCATGAGGACCTTCACCACCGGCGCCAGGCAGTTGGTGGTGCACGACGCATTGGAGACGATGTGATGGGTCTCCGGGTCGTACATCCCCTCGTTCACCCCGAGCACCACCGTGACGTCTTCCCCCTTGGCGGGGGCCGAGATGAGGACCTTCTTCGCCCCGGCGGACAGATGCTTCGAGGCCCCGTCCCGGTCGGTGAATCGCCCGGTGGACTCGATGACGATGTCCACCCCCAGATCGCCCCAGGGAAGGTTGGCCGGATCCCGCTCGGCGAAGACCCTGAGGAGCTTTCCATCGATGGAGACCCCTCCCTCTGCGGCCTCCACCTCACCGGGGTAGATCCGGTGGACGGAATCGTACTTGAAGAGGTGGGCCAGGGTGGCGTTGTCGGTGAGGTCGTTCACCGCCACGAACTCCAGGTCGGAACGCCCCGACTGGAGGGCGGAGCGAAGAACGAGACGACCGATGCGGCCAAATCCGTTGATGGCGACGCGGGTGGGCATGGAGGAACGCTCCTTTTATCCCGGCCCGTGGGGCCGGAGGGGGAACCCGTTCAGGTTCGTGAACTCGTATCCGGTTGCTGCCGGTAGCTATGAGGGGGTCCGACCGTCATGGCCGGGGAGGGCGCGGGCGAAAACCAGGAGGGTGACCGAGGTCACTCCGGCCTCGCCCAGGGTGTCGGCCACCGCCGAGGCCGTGGCCCCGGTGGTGAGGACGTCGTCCACCAGGATCACGTCTCGTCCGGAGAGGGCGGAACGCCACTCCGGAAGCACCAGAAACGCCCCCGAGACGTTAGCCCTTCGCTCTTCCCTGTGCAAGGCGACCTGACTCCCTTTTCCCGGGTTCCTGGACATCCCTTCGACGAAGGGAAAATCGCACCGTTCCGCCACTTCCCGCGCCAGGAGGGTCGCCTGGTTGTACCCCCTTCGCCGGGCCCGTTCGGGAGTGGTGGGAACGGGGAGCACCGGGGTCCCCGGGGCGACCCCCACCGGGAAGACTCCCGGGCGCACCATGCGCTCCGCCAGCGTCCCCGCGAGCTCCCGCCACCCCTCGCCGGCACGCCAGGCGGCGACGACCTCGTGGGCGGGCTCGCGGTCGGCCAGCCAGTTGGGGACGAACACGTGCCACTGCTCCGGCGCCCGGCGGATCAGCGTCTCGAGCTCGCGTGCCACCACCTGGGTGCCCTCGTAGACCCCCGAC